>NZ_CP116871.1:1563857-1876629 GCF_031885415.1 Microbacterium forte | reverse complement strand
ACAGAGCAGGCACGGGAGGCTCCGTCCGTGAGGCGGACCGCGTCGTGGGCTTCCTCCTGATCGGCACGGTCCTGATGAGCGTCGTCGCCGTGGCGCTGGTTCCCTGGGTGAGTCCGCTTCTCTTCGACGTCGAGGTCGATCCGCTCGCGGTGGTCGCCTGGCTCGCGTATGGGATGTCCGTCGCGATCGTCACCCCGTACGGCGCACTGGGAGCGGTCGGAGGCAAGCAGGTGGCGGTGTTCCTGATCCGCCTCTCGGACACCATCCTCGCGATCATCGCCGTGATCGTGATGCTCGCGTGGGGAGCGGAACCGTCGACTCTCCCGTTCGCGCTCGCGGTGGCGTCGATGCTCGGCGGTCTGGGGCTGCGGTGGCTCGTCGTCGCCGACGGTCGGACCGAGAGGCCGCCGCGGTAACAGGTGGCCGCGGGGCGAATGGTAGGTTTAGGCCCTGTCTTCGACTGAGGGGGTTGGCGATGGAAGATGTTCCTTACGGACGTATTCTGCGCGAGGGATGGGTGGTCATCGTCGTGCTCGCGGTGTTCGGGGCCGGCATGGGGTGGCTCGTGACCAAGATGCTTCCAGAGACCTATGCGGCGACGTCGACTCTCCTGCTGCGCGTCGACTCGACCGAGGCATCGCTGTTCGAGCGCAACCAGTTCAGCCTGGCGCGCATCAAGTCGTATCCGCCGCTGGTCGACAGTCCGGAGGTCATCGACGCCGTACGCGACGACCTCGACCTCGACGACGACGAGTACCCCGACCGCGACATCCGGCGAATGGTCTCGGCCGAGAACACGGCTGACACCGTGCTGCTCGTGGTCCGCGCCGACGCGCCGACCGCCCAGCTCGCAACGGACATCGCCAATTCGGCCGCGACCCACCTGTCCGAGTTGATCGGTGAGACCGAGAACGACGAGGATGACGCGCGCTACACCGTGGCGCTCGATCAGGTGCTGCCGGCGGTCGCACCGCTTGCTCCGATCTCGCCGCAGGTGACGGCGATCACAGGGCTCGGCGGCATCGCGGGTCTCGCGCTCGGAGCGATCGTCGCCGTATACCGCACCACGACCAATCGGCGTCTGCGCACGATCTCGGATGTCCGACGCTCGTCCGGCCTTCCCGTCATCGGGCAGATACCGAGACGCAGCCGTCTGCGCCAGGACGCGAACTCCGGAGCGGCGGTCGCCTACGAGGAAGCGGCAGGAAACCTCGTCGCGCTCGCCGGAGGCGGCGTGCGCACACACGTGGTCGTCCCGGCCACAGACGACGCGATGGACGACGAGGCGGTCACGGGGATGCTCGAGGCCCAGCGGCTGATCGGCGCGACCGCGTGCGTCGTGGACACGAGAGAATCGCACGTGAAGGGCCACGGTCACACGCTCAACGAGGTGCTCGAGGGCGAGCCGATCTCGACGGGTGAGGAGACCGACGCGGTCTTCGTCGCCGACGATCCCATCCCGCTCGAGAAGCTGGTCTCGGCGCTTCCCGGCATCATCGCGGCCCTGCATGAGGCCTTCGACGTGGTGGTCGTCGTCTGCGATCCCGGGGCCTCGGCGCTCATCGAGAAGCTGGCGGGTCCGGGGGCGGGTGTCATCATCAACGTGAAGCACAACTCCACGTCCGCGACCGATCTGGTGGCCGTCACGACGCGCCTGCGGGTCATGGGCGTGCGCCCGGTGGGCGTGGTGATGCTGCACACGGGTTCGAGGTCCCTCGGCTCCATCGCCGAGTCATGGCGGATCTCCGACCGTGATCCGGCTCCGGTTCTCGCGGGCGCCGGAGGCTCGCATGCCCGCTCTGACTGACACCCGTCGCCAACCCCGGCAGCAGTCCGCTCACCACCCGAGCACCGCGCGGGTGACGGCGGTGGGCGCTCTCTACGTGCTGATCATCGTCAGCGTGATCCCGTGGCGAAGCGCGACGATCTACTCCGGCGGTGCCGATGGAGTGGTGGTCGCCAAGGCGTTCATCGCTGTGCTCGCGTTCGCCGCCACCCTCGCCCTGGCCGCGCGGACACGCGAGCGGGTCGCCGTAGGGATCGCCCCTGCATGCGTGATCGCCCTCGCCCTGCTGGTGAGTGTGCTGGGTTCGGTTCTCGCGGGCAACGACTCCGCGACGATCATCCTCGTCGGCAGGATGTTCCTGGTGATGGCCACGATCCTCTTCCTGCTCACCACCGTCCCCTGGGTGACGAGCATCGTGTGCCTCCTCGCAGCGATGGCCTCGGTGGCGGTCGTCGCCGCCGTCACGGGCCTGCCGAGCCTCGCGGCCAGTGGTCGCCTCGGCGGAGGCATCCCGGAGATCCATCCGAACGAGCTCGCGGGACTCGTGGCCGCGCCGATCATCGGACTGGTGATCCTGATGCTGCGCAACGGCGTGCGGGTGTGGCGCCTGCTCGCCGCGGTCGTCCTGGTGGGGATCGCCGTGGCCAGCGGATCGCGGACCGGGCTGCTCGCGATCGTCGTCGGAATCGGCGTCGCCGTTCTGGTCAACGGGATCCGCGACCGCAGCGTGCTCTATCTGCTTCTCGGAGCTCTCCCGCTCGGTTACGCCATCGGCTCGTTCACCGACGTGTTCGGCAGCCTGGCCACGAGAGCGGGTTCCAACGACACGTCCACCGCGCTCGACTCGCGCTTCGACGTGTGGAGGGTCGTGCTCGGCTGGGACTGGGGTGAATGGCAGAAGTGGATCGGCATCGGGCTCTCGGCCAAGAAGATCCCCGTCGACATCAAGTGGCGTGACGAGCAGGTGCTCGACAGCAGCTGGGCGTCGCTGCTCGCCCAGACCGGCCTCATCGGCACGGCGCTGATCGCGGCACTCATCGTGTGGTGCGTGGCGAGCGCGCTGATCTCGTCTCGGCGTCGGTGGCTCGTCACGCCGTTGCTGACGCTCGTCATCATCCGCTCCGTCACCGAGAGCGGGCTGATCGACAGCGCTACGGCCTTCATCCTGTTCTTCGTGGTGGCCTCGCTGCTCACACATCGGTCGCGACATGCGGACGACCCCGTGGGACCCGAATACGATCGGGTCGACGGGCGCAGGTCACACCACCTGAGTCTCACCTAGAATGTCGGTATATCCGTGTCATCGACGCGGAGAACCGGTGCGCGGAGGAGGGGACCAGTGTCTGAGTCGCTCAACGAGCCGCGTCGGCGGATGGGGTGGCGAGGATGGGCGATCGCCGGCGTGATCGCGGCGCTCCTCATCGGCGGAACGGTCTGGGGTGTGCTGGCGAACAGCGACTCCAGCGAGGGGAATCCCGGCGCTTCGGCATCCCCCGGCGCCACGGGCAGCCCGGGGCCGACACCGACGCCTCAGCCCACTGAGTTCGAGACGCCGTCGCCCGGCTCCACCGACGCGGTCGTCAAACCCGACGCGGGCGATGAGGTGCCGATCGACGAGCCGGCGCCGCCCGTGCAGGGCGTCGTCTCAGAGGTCACGGCGCTCGAGGCCATCACTGCCGGCAACGACATCCCGGGAGAGCCGAGCGGCCCGGCGATTCAGGTGACGGTGCGGCTGACGAACGAGTCGGACGAGGCTGTCGATACCGCAGGCGCGAACGTCACCCTCACGTACGGCGGTGACGACAGACTTCCCGCAGCCGGTCTCACGGGAGACGCCTCGTCGGTCTGGCCGGCATCGATCGCAGCGGGCGACAGCGCAGAAGCGATATTCCAGTTTGCAGTTCCCTCTTCTCCTGAGGGGGACCTGCGTGTTACCGTCGATATATTGGCCTCTGCGCCAAACGTCATCTTCGTAGGCCCACGACCCTAGGTCGTCAGCACCGAGCGACGTAATACTGGGGAATCATCGTTCGGTGCCGATGTAGGGGTCGCGCACGAACGGTCCATCATCTGGGGAGATGAACGATGGGCACTACAGCAATGTCTTGGGGACGCCGCGGACGCGGTGCATTGATCGCGATCGCGGTGACGCTCGCCGTCGCCTTCGGATCGCTGGTGACGATGTCGCCCGCGCAGGCGGACGTGAGTCCACCGGCCGGAGAGGCCTCGACGGTCACCGCTGATTCGCTGCCGACGGTGCAGATCAACGGCATCGTCTGGGATCAGGCCGTGGTCGGCAACGTCGTGTACGCCGCCGGCAAGTTCACCAGCGCACGCCCCGCAGGGGCGGCCGCCGGAACGAATGAGACGCCGCGATCGAACCTCCTGGCCTACGACATCCGCACCGGGGTGCTGATCGCGTCGTTCGCGCCGTCGATCAACGGCCAGGTGCGTCAGGTCGAAGCGTCGCCAGACGGCACTCGCCTCTACATCGTCGGTGACTTCACGACCGTGAACACCCAGACCCGCAACCGCGTGGCGGCGTTCGACCTGCCCAGCGGAAACCTCGCGGCGTTCAACCCGAACTCCAACGGCGTCACCTCGGGTGTCGCCGCGACCAACGACACCGTGTACATCACCGGGACGTTCGGTCGCGTCTCCGGCAACGACCGTTCCGGCGCCGCAGCGTTCACCCGCGCCGGCGCTCTGCTGCCCTGGGCCCCGGCGCTCGAAGGCCGGCAGGGTCGTGTCGTGACCGTCTCTCCCGCGGGCGACAAGGTGGTCCTCGGCGGTAACTTCCAGACTCTCAACGGCAGCTCGAACCCGGGCTACGGCCTGGCCATGGTCTCGGCATCCGACGCCTCCCTGCTGCCGTTCTCGGCGAACAACGTCATCCGCAACGCCGGACTCGACGCGGCGATCCTCTCGCTCAAGTCGTCCGGCGACGACATCTACGGCACCGGCTACGTGTTCGGCGCCGGTGGCAACCTCGAGGGCTCCTTCCGCGCATCGTGGTCGAGCGGCGACCTCGTCTGGGTCAACGACTGCCACGGCGACCAGTACGACGTGGAGCCGATGGGCGACACCGTGTACGCGGCCGGTCACTCGCACTACTGCGGCAGCCTCGAAGGCGGTTTCCCGCAGAGCGACCCCTGGTCCTTCTACCGCGGTCTCGCGGTCTCGAAAGACGTCGCGCGGACGACGCCCTACGGACTGAACCTCGGATACTACGACTTCGGCGGCAACCCGGCGCCCAAGCTGCTGCACTGGTTCCCCGCTTTCAACGCGGGCAACGTCAGCGGCGCATCGCAGGGCCCGTGGTCGGTCAGCTCGAACAGCGAGTACCTCGTCTACGGCGGTGAGTTCACCCGGGTGAACAACACCGGTCAGCAGGGTCTCGCCCGCTTCGCGGTGACGTCGAAGGCGCCCAACGCGCAGGGACCGATCCTCTGGAACACGGCCTGGCCCGCCTCGTCGATCGCCCTCACGGGCGGATCGGTCCGCGTCAGCTGGCCGCTCAACTACGACCGTGACAGCGAGTACCTGAAGTACGAGGTGCTGCGCGACAACGCGGTCGTCAAGACCTATGAGAACGTCCGGTCGAAGTCCGCCGACTGGGGGCTCCCTCCGATGGCGTTCGTCGACACCACCGTCACGAACGGAACCACGTACACGTACCGCGTGCGTGCCACCGACAACGAGGGACACTCGATCCTCGGTGGGACGACGACCGTGACGGCATCCGGATCCGCGGCCCCGAGCGCGTACCGCACCGCGGTGCTCGATGACGCACCGTTGAACTACTGGCCCCTCGACGACTCGTCGGCCACGCTCTCGTATGACTGGGCCGGCGCATCCGACCTCGCCGTGCGCAGCGGCGTGACCCGCGGAACCACCGGTGCCATGCTCTCGGACTCGCGCAGCGCGTCGAGCTTCGACGGGTCCGGCGAGGGCTTCGCGTCGACGACATCGGCGATCGCCGGTCCGAACACGTTCGGCATCGAGGCCTGGTTCAAGACGACCACCACCAACGGTGGAAAGATCGTCGGATTCGGCAACAGCTCCACCGGCACCTCCGGCAGCTACGACCGCCACGTCTACATGGAGCCGAGCGGACAGGTCACCTTCGGTGTCTACCCGGGGTCGTCGCAGACGATCAGCTCGGCCAGCGCGTTCAACGACGGGCAGTGGCACTACGTGTCGGCGGGTCTGAGCGACGGCGGCATGGTGCTCTACATCGACGGCGTCCGCGTCGCCCAGCGCACCGATGTCACGTCGGCGCAGGCGTACAACGGCTACTGGCGAGTCGGAGGCGACAGCCCGTGGTCGGGAGCAGCCTTCTTCCCCGGTCAGATCGACGACGTCGCCATCTACGGCGCCCCGCTGACCCGCGAGCAGGTCGCTTCGCACTACACGGCATCCGGTCGTGAGCTCGAGGGATCGACCGCTCCGGCTGACGCGTACGGCGCGGCCGTGTACGCCGCAGACCCGGCGCTGTACTGGCGACTCGGCGAGTCGACGGGCGACACCGCAGCGGATGCCTCGGGCTACAACCAGAAGGGCACCTACTTCGGCAGCGTCAGCAAGGGCGCCGACGGAGCCCTCGCCGGTGTGACCAACAAGGCGGCCTCGTTCGAGGGTGGCCAGGTCATCAGCCAGAACTCCTACACGAACCCCCGCTCGTACTCGCTCGAGGCATGGTTCAAGACGAGCACGACCACCGGTGGCAAGATCATCGGCTTCGGCAACAGCTCGAACGGCAACTCCTCGGGCTACGACCGTCACGTCTACATGACACCGGACGGCAAGCTCATCTACGGAGTGTGGGTCGGTTTCGCCGACACGCTGCAGACCTCCGCGTCGTACAACGACGGCCAGTGGCACCAGGTGGTCGCCACGCAGGGCGCCACCGGAATGCGCCTCTACGTCGACGGCGTGGAGCAGGGGTCCAACGGCCAGACGAACGCTCAGGACTACACCGGGTACTGGCACGTGGGCGGCGACGTCACGTGGGGTCCGGGCGACTGGGAGTTCGACGGATCGATCGACGAGGTCGCGGTCTACCTGTCGCCGCTGTCCGGAACGACCGTCTCGCAGCACTACGCGCTGGGAACCACGGGAGCGCCCGCGAACATCGCACCGACGGCGAGCTTCACGAACACCATGACCAAGCTCGGCCTCGCGGTCGACGCGAGCGCCTCCGCGGATGCCGACGGCACGATCGCGAGCTACAGCTGGAACTGGGGCGACGGAACGCCTGCGGGCACCGGAGCCACGGCGACGCACACCTACGCGGTCGCGGGCTCCTACACGGTGACCCTCACGGTGACGGACGACAAGGGCGCGACGGGCACGTCGACGTCCGTCGTCGAAGCCGTCGCGAACCAGGCGCCGGTCTCCTCGTTCACCTCCGCCGCCACCGACCTGAAGGCCGATGTCGACGCGAGCGCCTCGCAGGACACCGACGGCACGATCGCCGGTTACTCGTGGAACTGGGGTGACGGCTCGGCCGCAGGATCGGGCAAGACCGCGACCCACACGTACGCGGCAGCGGGAACGTACACCATCACGCTCACCGTGACCGATGACGAGGGAGCGACGTCGCAGACGACGGCGTCGATCACGGTCACGGCACCGGTGGGAGCGGTGACCTACGCCACCGACTCGTTCAACCGCACGGTCGCCAGCGGCCTCGGTACCGCGAACACCGGGGGAGCGTGGACCCTGTCGAACACGGCATCCAACTACCTCGTCAGCGGCGCCTACGCGGCGTTCCAGCAGCCGGCCGGAGGAGCGCAGCGGTACGCGTACCTCACGGGAGTCTCCTCGACCGACACCGCAGTCGACGTCGACGTGGTGCTGCCGCAGCTCCCGACCGGGGGCAGCGCGTACTACACGGTGGCCGCACGTCGTGTGGGCACGGAGGACTACCGGTCGCGGGTCATCGTCTCGCCGACCGGCGGGGTCCAGCTGCAGCTGCAGCAGACGGCTACCGTCCTGACGACCGCGTCGACCGGGCTGACCGTGAGCGCCGGTGACGCACTGCACGTGCGCACCGAGGCCACGGGCACCTCGCCGACGACGGTCAGGGCCAAGGTGTGGAAGGTCGGCACGGCTGAGCCCGCGAACTGGACCTCGTCGACGACGAGCTCCACCGCTGGTCTGCAGTCGGCCGGACACGTCGGTCTCGGTGTGTATCTCGGCGGCTCGGTCACCAACGTGCCGTTCCAGACCCGGTTCGACAACTTCTGGGCAGGATCCACGACGGGCGGCCCGACGCCTCCCGCCAACCAGGCGCCGGTCGCCGCATTCACCAGTTCGGTGAGCGGGCTCTCGGCCACGGTGAACGGATCGACCTCGACCGACGCCGACGGCACCATCGCCTCGTACGCCTGGGACTTCGGAGACGGAGCCACGGCCACGGGCGTCACGCCCGCTGCGCATGCATATGCTGCCGCAGGCACGTATCAGGTGAAGCTGACGGTCACGGACGACAAGGGCGCAACCGGAACGGTCACCAAGGCGGTCACGGTGACGGCGGGCCCGGCCAACCAGAACCCTGTCGCATCGTTCACGGCGACTCCGACCGATCTCACGGTCGCGGTCGACGGCACGGCATCGACGGATCCTGACGGCTCTGTCGCCTCGTATGCGTGGAACTTCGGTGACGGGGCGACCGCCACCGGGTCGACGGCTTCGCACCCGTATGCCGCAGCGGGCACATACACGGTGACGCTGACGGTGACCGACAACCTCGGCGCGGTGAACACCGTGACGAAGTCCGTGACGGTGGTCGCTCCGGCCGGTGCGGCCTTCGCCGCCGACGACTTCGGTCGGGCGAACGGCACGCTCGGGACGGCCCAGACCGGTGGTGTCTGGACGCAGACGAGCGGAGCGGCGAACGTCGCGATCGACAACGGGGCAGCGAAGTTCACGACGCAGGCGGCGGGGCAGACTCGCACGGCATCGTTGAACTCCGCCACCTCGACGAGCACGGATCTGACGTTCACCGTGACCGCGCCGGCGATGCCGGCCGGAGCGCGCGTCTACGTCGCGGCACTCGCTCGGGTCGTCGGGTCGGATGACTACCGGGCGCGGTGGCTGATCGGTGCCGACGGATCGGTGACGGCACAGCTCGCCCGCGGTGGCACGGCATTGGTCTCGCAGAACATGGCGGGCTTCACGTTCGCCGCCGGAACGGTATATAACGTGCGGGTGCAGGCATTCGGCACGGGTACGACGACGCTCCGGAGTAAGCTCTGGGCGGCGGGAACGACGGAGCCGGCTGCCTGGCAGCTGTCCACGACCGATTCCACCGCAGCACTGCAGACCGCCGGTTACGTCGGGATCTCGACCTACGCGGGATCCGGCTTCACCAGTGTTCCGTACACCCTGACATTCGACGACTTCCGAGCACGAGGAGTGACGCCCTGACTTTCGCAGATTCGTACCGGAGCCTCGCGGCCGCCCAGAAGGGGCGTGCACGCGGGGCTCCTGCGTACTCGGTCTTCATCAACCGTCCCGTCGGCCGGGTCATCGCAGCCGGCGCATTCACCGCAGGGCTCGTGCCGAATCAGGTCTCTCTGATCAGCGCGGCCTTCACCTTCACGGGGATCGTGCTCCTGGCGACGGTCCCGCCGTCGATCGTGCTCGGGATCATCGTCTGGCTGCTCCTCGCGGTCGGCTATGCCTGGGACAGCGCAGACGGTCAGGTCGCGAGGCTCCGTGGAGGAGGCTCGCTCGCGGGGGAGTGGCTCGACCACGTGCTGGACTCCACCAAGCTCGTCGCTCTTCCGCTCGCAGTCGCCATCGGCTGGTACCGGTTCTTCCCGCTGCCGTCGGACCTCTGGCTTCTGGTGCCGCTCGGCTTCGCAGTCATCTCGACGGTGACGTTCTTCGGGATGATCCTGAACGACCTGCTGCGCGGCAAGAAGGGCGTTGCGCAGGCGGCTCAGGCCGGTGGGTTCTCACTCGGGCGCTCTCTGCTCGGGCTTCCGACGGACTACGGCGTCCTCTGTTTCGCGTTCGTGCTGTGGGGCTGGCCGCAGGCTTTCATGCTGATATACAGCCTCCTCGCCCTCGCCGCGCTGCTGTACTTGGCCGCCGCTCTGGCCATATGGTTCCGGAAGATGTCAGCGCTCGGCTGAGCCCGCACGCGCTCCGAACGCTGACAGTCTGTAGACCAGTATCAGCGAATCCTCAGCCACTGCGCAGGGAATTCAGGCTATTGTCTACGACAATCCGCCACCGAAGTCGGATGTCGTAGCTGCCACACCCGACCCTGCAGTGACGAGAAGCACATCGGAGACCCTCCCCCATGCGTAAAAACTCCCTCCCCCTGATCGCAGCTTTATCCGCACTACTACTCCTTCCCTTCGCCTCCGTGGCCCCCGCCGCGGCCGCAGAGAGCTCAGGCGTGGTCCTCATCCAGGACTCGATGACGCGCACCGTCGCCAAGGGCCTGGGGACCGCGCCCGACGGCCGAACGTACGACGCCTCACCGCTGACCTCGATCTCGGTCGCGAACGGCAAGGCGAAGCTGTCCGCCGCCGCGCCGGGTGCCACCGTGACCGCGCGACCGGTCGGTCTCTCCGTCCGCGACTCCACTCAGTCGACGGTCTTCACGCTTCCGCAGCTGCCGAAGTCCGGTTCGGGTGTGTACGTGAGCCTGCAGTCGCGACTCACGGCCGACGGCTTCTATCAGACGCAGGTCCGCGTGGATCCGAAGGGAGTGGTGCTTCTCGAGACGCTCCGCGTGAACGCGGGGGTGCAGACGAGCCTCGGCCACGCGTGGGTTCCCGAGCTCCGTGTGAAGGCCGGCGTCCCGTTCGTCCTCGAGACCCGCCTCGCTGGGACGACCGCAGTCACGGTCGATGCACGGGTGACCGCGGCAGGAACGAAGCCGACCACGTGGAAGCTCTCTGTCACGGATCGCTCGGCGAAGCGCCTCGCGGCCCAGGGGCGCGTGGGGGTGCGGCTCTATGTCTCGCGGAGCACACCCGCGCTGGCAGCTCTCTTCGATGACCTCACCGTCACCGCGAAGGCGACGACGACGCCTGCTCCGCCGACGACTCCGACGACTCCGACGACTCCCACGACTCCCACGACTCCGACGACACCGACGGCTCCCGCCGGTGCGGCCGGAGCGGCCCCGGTCTGGAACGTCGCCGGCGCGAGGACGGGCGCGGGGTCGGCGCTCGTCGGAACCACGAAGTATCCGGTTCCCGCTGGAGCGCTCTTCGTCAGCCCGAACGGCACAGCGGCCGGCTCGGGCACCTCCGCGGCCCCCTTCGCCACGGTCCAGGCCGCGGTCGACCGGGCGCCTTCAGGTTCGACGCTTGTGCTTCGCGCGGGTTCGTATCACGAGACGGTCGTGATCCCCGCGGGCAAGAAGATCACGATCCAGTCCTATCCGGGTGAGGCGGTCTGGTTCGACGGCGCCTCGACCCTGAAGAACTGGCAGGCTTCCAGCGGTCGCTGGTTCAGCGCGGACTGGAAGTACGACTTCGATTCGACGCCGTCCTTCACCAAGGGCGAGGCCGACGGAACAGAACCCGGCTGGCGGTGGCTGAACGCGGCGTATCCCATGGCCGCGCACCCCGAGCAGGTCTGGATCGACGGCGCCGCTCAGGCCGAGGTCTCTTCGCTGGCGGCACTGAAGCCGGGCACCTTCTTCACCGACGTGGCGAACGACCGGCTCTATCTCGGGAGCGACCCTGCAGGCCGTACGGTGCGCGCGTCGACTCTTACCAAGGCGCTTTCGCTGCGCGGGGAAGGCGCGGTCGTCCGAGGCATCGGCGTCCGCAACTACGCGACGTCCGTCTGGATGATGGGCGCCGTCACCGTCGAAGCGCCGAAGGCGACGATCGAGAACGTCGTGATCTACGACACGGCGTCGACCGGACTCTTCGTCGGCGCCTCGAACACGACGGTGCGCGATGTGACGCTGGCTCGCAACGGCCTGATGGGGCTCGGCGCCAACTACGCTGACGCGCTGACGATCGATGACCTCCTCGCCGTCGAGAACAACGCCGAGCACTTCAACACATCGCCCGTGTCCGGCGGCGTGAAGATCGCGAAGTCGCGGGGAGTCACCGTGAGCGATTCCGCCCTGCTGCGCAACGACGGCCCAGGGGTGTGGCTCGATCAATCGGTCTACGACGTTCGCATCACAGGATCCGACCTCGTCGAGAACAGGGGTGCCGGCGCTTTCCTCGAGTTGTCCCAGAAGATCGATTTCGTCAACAACCTCGTCCTTCGGAACGCGGGCAACGGCGTCAAGATCAACAACACCGGCGGCGTGAACCTGTGGAACAACACGATCATCGGCGGTGACCGGGCTGTGAACATCGTGCAGGACAGCCGCAGCTCCACGGATTCGTCCGTCCCGGGACACAACGCTCGGCGCCCGTTCCCGGATTCGACGATGCCGTGGCTGATCCGCGACATCTCGATGGGGAACAACGTCATCGGTGAGAGCGCCGGAAACTGCACGGTGTGCGTCGAGGACTACACGCACCGGTACACCCCGGCCGACCTCAACATCCGCTCGGACGGAAATGTGGTGCAGCGGAACAGCGCTGCGGCGCCCACTTGGTTCGTCATCTGGTCGCGTGGCACGGCCAATGTGAACCCGTATGTGTTCACGACGTGGGCGGATTACCGGACGACGACAGGGCAGGACGCGAACTCCACCGCGGTCGAGGGCAGGAAGGCGACGGATGCCTCTGGAAGGCTGCTCGCGGGTGTGACGGCCCCCGCCAGAGGTCTTCCGGCGATCGTGGCGACGATCCTCGGATCGACGACACCCACGATCGGGGCCCGGTTCCCCTGATCGCGATCCGGTTCCCCTGATCGGGGCCCGGTGCCCCCTCATCGCGACTCCCGACCTTCGGTGAGGGCGTGTCATCAACCCAGAAGGGCCGAGGCGGTGATCGCCTCGGCCCTTCGTGTCACGGATGACTGACTACTGTGCGGGTCCTGCCCAGAAGTCGTCGTACGTGTAGACGACAGGCACGGCCGTCGCGCTGGACGACAGGTAGCTGTTCACGCCCACGTAGCCGGGGGCCTGCAGCGAGGCCGTGGCATCGGTCGTCGAAAGGGTCCACGCTGTCGGTTCTGTGGTGGCGGTGCGCCAGACCTTCGCCTTAAGGGTCGTCGGGTTGGTGCCCGTCACCTGGAACTTGACGCTCAGCTGGTCGGCGCTCGTGATCGTCAGACCGGGGACGGTCGTCGACGAGAGGACCGTCTCGACCCCGGCGATCGTCTTCGTCAGCCAGAGGGACACGACGCCGTTCGACGCCACGCGGAACTTCGCCCGGTAGTCGTTGGCAGTGTCGATCTGTCGTCCGAGAGCGGAGAAGTAGAACCCGCCACCAGTGGACGGCTGGTTGAAGGCCACCGTGAACCGTTCCTCGGTGTTCGTCGACGGCGTCGAGCCGGCGAGCGAGGCCGAGTAGTTGTTCCCCGCCGACAGGGTGACGGTTCCGCCGGTGCCGTTGACGGCGAACTTGCTCAGTGCCGTCGCGCTGGTCGGGAACATGGTCCACGCGCCGCCGGTGGTGGTCGCGGTGCCCCATCCGTTGGTGCCCGTCCGGGTGAAGGCATCCTGCGCCCACACCTGCGGTGCCGCGACGGTGACCGACTTCGTCGTGGTGGCTGTCGCCCCCCGATCGTCCGTCACCGTCAGGGTCACGGTGTAGGTGCCCCCGGCTGCGTAGGTGTGGGACGACGTCGCTCCCGAAGCGGTGCCGCCGTCGCCGAAGTCCCAGGCGTAGGACTCGACGGTTCCGTCCGCATCCGCTGAGCCCGAGCCGTCGACAGCCACAGCGAGGTTCGCCACCGAGGTGGTGAAGGCCGCAGAGGGTGCCTGGTTCGGCGCCACGGTGACGTCATGCGTCACGGTCGCCGTGCCACCTCGGTTGTCCGACACCGTGAGCTTCACGGTGTAGGTGCCGGCGCTCGCATAGGTGTGGGACGCCGTCGCTCCGGATCCGGTGCCGCCGTCACCGAAGTCCCAGGCGTAGACGTCGATGGTCCCGTCAGGGTCCGTCGATGTCGTGGCATCCACGGTCACTGCGAGCAGGTTCGCCGCGGTCGTGAACGCCGCCGTCGGATCCTGGTTCGGCGCCAGCGTCGTCGTGACGGCCCGCGTCTTGGTGGCAGTGGCGCCGTTGTCGTCCTTCACCGTGAGAGTCACGGTGAAGTCGCCCGCCGTCGCGTAGGTGTGGGTCGTGGTGGCGCCGGTGCCGGTCGTGCCGTCACCGAAGTCCCACTCGTACGACGCGATCGTGCCGTCGGGGTCGGACGATGCCGATCCGTCGAGCGCGACGTCGAGGTGATCCGTGGTGGCGCTGATCGCCGCGGTGGGAGCCTGGTTAGGGGCGACCGTGACCGACCGGGTGAGGGTGTTGACGAGCGAGGTGCTGTCCGTCACCTTCAGCGTGATCGTGTAGGTGCCCCCGGCGGTGTAGACGTGCGACGCCGTCGCCCCCGTCGCGACCGTGCCGTCACCGAAGTCCCACGCGTAGGCGAGCGGCCCTCCGTCGGCATCGGTCGACGTGCTCGCGTCGACGTCGATCTTCAGTTTGTCGGCCACCGAGGTGAATGCCGCCACCGGTGCACGCCCGGGAACGGTGCGGCCGCTCGCTGCGAAGTGATCGCGAACCCGCTGCTCCGAGAGCACCGAGGGGTACACGGCGACCTCGTCGAGTGTTCCGGCGATGTAGTTGCTGGACGTGCTGCCCCACGTCCTGTCCGCGCCGATGCGCCAGTATCCGCGGTAGTTCTCCGAACCCGCCATCGAGTTGCTGCCGACGAGCTGCGTATCGAGCCACAGCCTCATCCCGTCGGCGCCCTGAGTGGCGACCACGTGGTGCCATTGGCCGTCGTTGTAGGCGGTGGGGGTGACCAGGGTCGTCTGCGGCTGACCGCTTCCGAACTGCACCTTTCCGTCGCTCTGCATGATGACGTGTCTGTCGTACTGGGTGCTGAGCCCGCTGGTGGCGTTGCCGAATCCGATCAGCGTGCCGCCCTTGTTGCTCGTCGTCTTGAACCACAGCTCTGCGCTGTAGGTGGTCGGCGCCGTCCAGGGCTCCTGCGCGACCACGAGCGCGGTCGTGCCGTTGAAGGTGGTCGCGGTTCCGGTCCCGATCGCGGACGTCTGCCCGCGGGTCACGGTTCCGGCGAGGTTGCCCGTCGTCCCGCCGGAGGCGGAGTCGACGATGGTGCCTGCCGCCGTCTCGTTGAGACGCCAGTAGAGATCCGGCTTGTCCGTCGACACCGCGGCGCCGTAGACATCGGTCGGAGCTGCGGTCCACGCGGCCGAACGCCCGCTCGCGAGGTAGTGCGACTGGATGTCGGCCGGAGTCAGGGCGGACGGGTACACCGCCACATCGTCGATCGTGCCCGCGAGACCGGCGTTGGTCGGCTTGTTGGTGAAGCCGTTCGTCTGGTCTGCGCCGATGCGCCAGTAGCCGTCGTAGATCCTCGGCGAGGTGCGTGCCTGATCGCGATCCACGCGCTTGCCGTCGACGAAGAGCTGCATGCCCTCGGCGCCCACGGTGCCCACGATGTGGTGCCAGTTGCCGTCGTTCACCGCGGTGCGACTGAAGATCGTGCGGTAGGAGCCGTCGTTGATCGCGAAGTTCGCGCGTCCCGAGTTGTCGAGGTAGAGCACTCGGTCGGTGATCCCCGACGTCGACGTGCCCGTGGCGGAGTCGCCGAAGCCGACGATCCGCCCGCCCCTCGTGTTGGTGGTCTTCACCCACGCCTCGACCGTCGCGGCCGGCGTCGCGGTGCTGACATCCTGCGTCGTCATCTTGGGCGTGCTTCCCCCGGCAGAGGTGATCGCCGCGTTGGAATCGTTGAGCAGTGCGCCCGACGAGCCGAGCGTGAGGCTCGTGGCCGTACCGGGTGCGTTCCCCACGTCGTCGTACAGTCGCGTTCCGGTCGTCTCGTCGAGGCGCCAGAGGTGGCTGGCACCGCTTGCCCTCACCGCTGCGCGGTACGTGGCGGTCGGCGTGCTCGACACGGTCACATAGGGCGACCAGGCGCTCCACTGCACGTTGCCGTCGGCATCCTTGGCCCTGACCTGGTAGCGCACCTGCGCTCCCGGCGTCTGGCCGCTGTCGGTGATGCTCAGGCTCGGCAGGTTCCAGAACCGGCCGTCGGTGCGGGTGAAGGTCGCGATCTTGACGGAGGGACTGCGGAACACGTCGTACGTGATCGTGGCGTTGTCGCGATCCCAGACGCTGGTGAACGGGACCCTCACCACTCCGGACTCGTTCGAGTACGGCGCGGGGGTGAGGCCGGCGTTGTAGACCGGGGCGACGGCGTGCGGCGAGACGTTCGTCTTGCCGAATCGGACGAGGCCCTGCTGCGCCACGTTGTTCACCTTCGGGAACTCGCCGCCGAGAACGACGTAGTTCGCGTTTCCGGTGACCGACCATGCGGCTTGACGCGCGCTCGTGTAGGTGCCGAACTCGAGATCGGGGTACCAGTTGAGCTGCTCCGTGTAGGGAAGACCGGTGAAGTCCCACCCGTAGGCGTCCTTCTTGGTGATCACGCCACCCGTGGGCGTGGTGCTCTCGGCGATCGCCTTCACCCAGCGCGAGCGCGGGTTGGTGTCGCCGAAGGCGCCGACAACGCTGCAGTCGTGCTTGTGCGAGACGGAGTAGAGCACACCGCCCTGCGGGAAGCTCGCATACGTGTCACCGAGGCAGTCGTTGAGCCAGTTGATCTGGCCGGTGTAGGGGTCAGCCGCGAAGGTCCCCTCGAAAGATGCTCCTGCACCGAACGCGTACCCGGTGCCGTAGACCTGCGTGCCGTCGGTGCTGAGGCTCGAGATCGCACCGTTGAGCCCGGCGGTCTTGATCTTGTCGGTGGCGGCCCAGGGGAGTGCGGCCCCGGTCGCGGTGTCGACAGAGGCCATGCCGTATGCGGGTGCCCCGTTGAGAGTGGTGAACGAGCCGCCGATGATGACGCGGGAGGAGTCGGGCGACATCAGCATGTCCCACACGAATCCGTCGCCGGCCGCAGACGGAGCCCACGACGTGATCGTCTTGGAGGTGGTGTTCCAGGCCGCCAGCTCGCTGCGCGGCTGACCGCCGCTGGAGCGGAAGTTGCCGCCCACGTAGACGGTGTCGCCCGCGAAGGCGAAACCTCTCACCTGTCCGTCCGTGCGGGGCGCCCAGTCGAGCATCGCGCCGGTGGCGACGTCGAAGGCCGCGACGTGCGCGCGGGCCTGCCCGTCGACGGCCGTGAAGTCGCCGCCGAAGTAGACGGTCTTGCCGTCGGGGGTGACTCGTACGACGAGTCCCTGAGCGTCGAACGAGTGGCTGAAGTTCGGAACGGGGTTTCCCGTGGTGATGTCGAACGCGAACACGTTGTTCGCGTCGATCTCGCCTGGCCCGCCGACGGCGACCCCCGGCGGGCGTGCCTTCGTGAAGCTGCCCGTGACGTACACCGTGTTCCCGGCCACGACCTGACTCCACACGACACCGTTGATCTGCCAGGTGGGCAGGACGTCAGCGGTGACGGTGTTGGGCTGTCCTGGTGTGTCGGCGGACGCTGACTCGGTGGGCAGAGCGATGAATGCGATCGCGGCGAGGGCTGTCGCGGCGGTGGCGATCGTGGCGATCACGCGACGGAGACGGTCTGCTCCGCGAGCGGTGCGTGTCATGGAGGTTCCTCGTGTCGAGAAGCGGTCGGAATCGGTGGTCGCGGACGGGCTCAGCGTGGACATGTCAGCCGAGCCCTCCGCGGAAGACGGCGGATGTATGGTCGCCGTCGAAGTCGACGACCACGGTGACCTCGTCGCGCGCATCCACGGGGAGCGCGAAGGCGTAGGTCGCGGTGGCGCTCTTGCCTGCGGCCACCGTGCCGGCGAAGTCGGTGACCTCCGCTTCGGCGGCGTAGACGCGCACCGCGGTCGCGCCGCTCGCATCGAGCACCGTGAGCACCGACGTGCCGAGGTCGATCGAGTCGGAGGAGCCGTTGTCGATCGTGATCGTCAGTCGGGCGTATTCGCGGCCCGGAAAGCTCCCTGGTCCCTGCGACGTCTCCTTGCCGAACGACACGTCGTCGATGCGGACGCTGACGCCGTCGTCGTAGGACACGGCATCCGAGGTGTCCGCCGGATCCGCCTTCACGGTCGGTGCATCCGAGTGCCCCGCACGCTCGATCTTCGCGACAGGCTCGTCGGGGGTGGTCGCTCCCGAGTTCGCCGACGGCGCGGAGCTCGCGGACGGTTCAGGAGCGGGAGTCGCCGACGATGTGACCGTCGGATCCGCTCCGCTCGACGGCTCCCCAGTGCCGCTGCAGGCGACCAGGCTCACGCAGAGCGCGAGGGCCGCGATGGACATGCTTGTACGCGCAATCACCATGATTGTCGATTCCCCAGATTCCCCAATCAGGGTTGCCGATGTCGGCCCGTTCAGAACGAGTCGATCGGCTTGCGTCATCCCCAAATGACGCTATCCCCAGTGAGCGCGATCGTATCATGTCCACTGGATGGGGGACAAGAGTCCTGTGGATAGATCTCGCTAGACCTTCAGCGAGGAAGTGCGGCGAGGATCCCGTCGGTGTACCGATCGACCGAGAACGCGTCCGCGACTGCCGAGGAATCCGATACGGCGAGCGTTGCCTGCGAGGGCCAATCGTCGATCTTGGCAGCGATCGCCGCCGCGAGCGCAGCAGCGTCGCCGGGGGCCACGAGCGTCGCGCTCTGCGACGAACTCACTGCTTCCGGCAGACCACCGACCTTACTCACCACCGCAGGACGCGCGGCGAGAGCGGCCTCGACGGCGGTGTTGCCGAACGTCTCGTCGACCAGGGAGGTGATCACGGCGATGTCGCTGCGCGCGAGGTCGTCCCACACCGACGACTTGAATCCCAGGAAGGACACCCGATCCTCGAGTCCGCAGCGGGCGACCTGGGCGCGAAGCTCATCGAGGTATGCCTCGTTGCCGGGGAAGACAGCGCCGACCACGTCGAGACGAACGTCGCGATCCTCGCGGACGAGCGCGTCGAGCGCATCGACCGCCACATGCACGCCCTTGCGATGTGACAGTCGACCGACGTAGAGGAGGCGCGTCGGGGCGGTGAGCGCGATTCGCGGTGGAACGACCTCACCTGGACCGGGGACCGCGTTGTGCACCACGATCGTCCTGTCGCGGACCCGAGGAGCGGAGGACGCCAGGACGCGACGCGTGAAGTCGCTGTTCGCGATGACGCGATCGCTGAACACGAGCGGCAGGTACAGGGCGCGGCGCACGATGCCGGCGACGGAGCCCTCACCCTCGTGCACGTGACAGACCGTGCGGCGTCGGCTGATGCGGCCGAGGAGGATCCACAGCGGGGGAGTGATGGTGTTCACGATCACCGCGCCGGGGTCGACGCGTCGGATGAGTCTGAGCCCGGGGCCGACGGCCTTGATCGTCGTCACGACCAGCTCCACGAGTCCCCGTGCGTTCAGCAGGCCCTTGCGGACGATCGGCGTCGCGCACTCGACGACCTCGGCTCCGGCTTCCTCGAGCAGCGGCACGAGGGGCCCTGCCATGGGCACGGTCACCACGACCCTCCGCCCCGCGCCGACGAGCGCGCGGACGGTCTCGAGAACCATCCGATCCGAGCCGTAGAGGTCGGAGCCGGGGTTGGCGATCAGGACGACGTTCGGGTCACCCTTCGGCATGTCAGCGCTGAGGCCAGTACTCGTCGACCAGGCTCACCGTCGATGCGATGTTCGCACGGCTGGATGCGCCGAAGACGATCGACTCGAGGTTCGGCAGCGAGGTCACCCATTCGATGGCTTCGCGAGGCGGGATCGCGCCACTCGCATACACCGACATCGCGACGGCACGGAACTGGCGCTTCTCCATGGCGTCACGGTACGCCTCGACTCCGCCGGACATGCGGAACCCCAGCTTGTTGATGTTGGAGCACACGATCGGGTTCTCGACGCCGGCCTTGTCGAGGTCATCGAGCAATCGAGGGAGGTTCATGGTGATGAAACCGGGCTCCGCGTTGTAGCGCTTGCGCACGTGGTCGGCGAAGATCCGGAAGGCGTCGGTGAAGCCCAGACCCGACAGCAGATCGACGACCACGTTCTGCAGCCAGATGACGGGGGTGTCGAGCCCCTCGAACATCTTCATCTCGGCGTCGATGAGCAGGGTCGTCACGCCTTCGATGTCCTTGCGAGCGAGCGACGACGTGCCGCGCGCGATGCTGTCGAGCAGCCCTTCCTCGGGGAGGAACTTGCGGATCGCGCCGAGGAACCCGTCTTCCGTCACAGCGTTCGCGTACTTGTGCGCATACGGCATGCACGGGAAGAACGTCATGTCCGCATAACGGTCCGGATGTGCGCGGACGTGGTCGGTCACCTCCGAGATGCGATCATGCGTGGTGCACATGAACGTGTGAACGCCCTCGTCGTACGCGGCATCGAGCACCCCCATGATCGCACCGGTGTCCTGGAACCGCATCTGCTGAGCGCGGGCCTTCTCTTCGGACATGTGATTGACGCCGAAGAACTGGTTGTCACCGAACAGAAGCCGGTCCATGGTTCGCGTGGGTGTCGTCATGGTCATTTCCCTCCGCGCAGTGCGGTCAGTGCTGCCGCGATGCGCCCCTTCGGTGCCGTGTTCACTGCAAGATCGGACGCGGCGTCGGCGGTGAGCCGTGAACCGTCGCGCAGAGCATCTTCGCTGATCATCGAGATCACCCTGTCGGTGACCGCCGCTGAGGCGAAGTCGTTGAGCCCGGCGGACGCGCCCGCCTGAGCGCGCTGCACGAACGAGTCGAGCTGAGCGCTGTACTCCTCGCCCCGAAGATAGAACCAGGGCGCTTCCGTCAGGTCGGTCGTGTACCGCACGTTCCAGCCGACGCGATATCCGTCGGGGATGGTCGCGGTGTCGCGCAGGTAGACGTGAATCTCCTGCCGGTCGGCGTAGATCCGCCCGTTCGTTCCCCAGAGGGTGATCTTGGTCGTCATCTTGCGCTGCGACTCGTCGGACCAGTTCGAGATGATCTGCGCCGTGCCGTTCGGGTAGTGCAGCGTGCTCGCGACCGCATCGTCGATCTGCGCCGAGAAGATGCTCGTCAACTGGCTTCCGCTCACCGAGTCCGGCGTGCCGAGATACCAGGTGAGGAGGTTCAGCGGATGGGCCGCGTAATCGTAGAGGCAGCCGCCCCCGGTCGCGCGCTCGCTGCGCCAGGTGCGCCCGGCGGGCTTCAGCACGACGGGGCCGTACGCCTCGGCGAGGGCCGTGTTGACGGTGCCGATGGCGTCGAGGTCGAGCAGGCGCTTGACCTCGCTGAAAGCACCGACGAAGCGGTTGTGATAACCGACCTGCGTGACGAGTCCCTTCTGCTCGGCGAGCGCGGTGAGCTCGATGCTGTCGGCCGGATCGATCACGAGCGGCTTCTCGCAGAAGACGTGGATGCCGCGCTCGAGTGCGTTCCGGATCATCCCGGCGTGCAGATGCGTCGGCGTCGCGATGATGATGGCCTGCGGGCGGGCCTCGTCGAGCATCTTGTCGAGGTCCTTGTAGGGCTTGACCCCGGTGTACTTGGCCAGGATGTCGAGCAGATACCCGGTGGCGTCGCACACCCCCACCAGATTCACGTCGGGGTGGGCCTTGATCATCGAAAGATGAGACAGCCCCATCTTCCCGAGTCCGACCACTGCGACATCGATCATGCGTTTACCCCTGTCTGCTGCTGTACGTGCCCGCGACGCGCGAGCGCGGTGCGAAGAGCGTGTTCATACTCGGAGCCGATCTTGGTCCACGTGAACTCAGCGTGGAAACGGTCACGGCTGGCGGCACCCATGCGCCGCCTTCTGCTGTCATCGGAGAGCACATCGTCGAGCAGGCCGGCGAGATCGTCGGTTCCGGTGAAGTAGGCGTTGTCGGGTCCGGCGACCCAGGTGTTGTAGGGATTGTCATGGGCGATCACGGCGTTGCCCGCGGCCATCGCCTCGACCAGTGACGGGTTGGTGCCGCCCACCGTGTGCCCGTGCAGGTAGAGAGCGGAGTGGAAGCGGAGCGACTGCAGACGCTCGGGTTCGAAGATCGCCCCCGGGAACAGGACCTCATCGGAGGCTGCGGCGCGCACGGCGAGATGGTATGGATCATCATCTCCGTAGGGACCCACGACCACGAGCGGCATGCCGCGTTTCTCGGACGACCACGCCTTCACGATCTCGAGCACCGAGTTCTCGGGGATCGGGCGGCAGACGATCGTCGCGTACTGATCGGGGACGAGGCCAAGCGCCTCGACGGGGCCCGTCGGCGCCTCGGTGACCTCGTGCGCGCCGTAGGTGATCGTCTGCACCCGCTTCTTCCCGAAGTGCCGACGCAGGTACGTCGCGATCACCGGGTGGTCTGCGATCAGCACGTCTCCCACGAGGCCGGCCAGGCGTTCGTTGGCGAGCAGGATCCCCTGTTTCACGACCCCCCACCGCTTGCGGGTCCACTCCATGCCGTCCATGTTGATGACATTGGGGATCCGGCGAAGCCGGGGGATCACGTCGAACACGCCGGTGTTGTAGCCGAAGGTGAGCCAGACATCGCCATCCGAGTGCGCGCGCATCGCGTGACGGGTGGAGGTCAGGTCGAACGCCGAGGTCCCCTTCCAGCCCTCGCGGGGCTCGTGGATCAGAACGCGCTGCAGGCCGTTCCATTCATCCACCGTCGTCGGCCCCTCCCCGGGGATCTGACAGTAGACGATGACGTTCCACCCCTGCTCGCGCAGGTACAGGCCGACGTTCTCGGCGGCCGTCTCGAAGCCGCCGTAGGCGGCGGGAACGCCATGGGTGCCAAGTATCCGGACGGTTGATGGCACGGTGATTTTCCCCTCATGTCGGGTGCTTCCGCACCCACTTCACTGCGTCACGGTTCTGCATCCGCCTCCCCGGCGGACCGAACCACAGTGTTCTGTGACTAGTATGCCCCGCTGGGCCGCACCATGACCTTGGCAGTGCGCCACATGATCTGCAGGTCGTTCATGACCGACCAGTTCTCGACGTAGCGCAGGTCGAGACGAACGCTCTCGTCCCACGAGAGGTCGCTGCGGCCGGAGACCTGCCACAGACCCGTGATGCCCGGCTTGATGTAGAGACGACGGAACACGGTGCCGTCGTAGGCGGTGACCTCGGAAGGAAGCGGCGGGCGCGGACCCACGACGCTCATGTCTCCGATGAGGACGTTCCAGAACTGCGGCAGCTCGTCGAGCGACAGCTTGCGCAGGATCCGGCCGACTCGGGTGACACGCGGGTCGTCCTTCATCTTGAACAGCAGGCCGGCGCCCTCGTTCTGCTCTTTGAGCGTCGCGAGCTGCTGCTCGGCATCGGTCTTCATCGAGCGGAACTTCATGATCTGGAAGGTGCGGCCATCTCGGCCGACGCGCTCCTGAGAGAAGAACAGGGGCCCCGGCGAGTCGAGCTTCACGAGCAGGGCGAGGATCGGCGTGATCAGTGCGATCGGGATGAGCGCGACGGATGCGACGGCGATGTCGAGTGCACGCTTGAGCACGTGCTGACCGCCCTCGTACGAGGGGATCTGCACCTGGATGAGCGGAAGCCCCTCGACCGGTGCGAAGGAGATGCGCGGACCGGCGACGTCGGTGAGGCGGCTGGAGAGCACGAGTTCTGCTGCGGTGCCCTCGAGCTGCCAGCTGAGGTGCTTCACGAAATCGGGCTCGCCGTCGGGACGGCTCGCGACGATGATCGTGTCAGCGCCCAGCTCGGCGGCCACGGTCGAGACCGAGTTGACGTTGCCGAGCACCGGGAACTGTGCGCCGCGGGCTTCGACGTCGCGTGCGTTGCCGTCGAGCAGCGTCGCGCCGACGACCTGATACCCGGAGGCGCCGATCGGGTGCAGGGTGCGGATGACGTACTCGACGTCGTCGCGGTTGCCGACGACGAGCGTGCGCGAGGCGAAACGCCCTCGCGCACGCTGCGCCGTCAGCCAGTGCCGCCACGCCCAGCGGGTGACGAGCAGCGTGAGAACACCGAGCGGCAGGCCGACGAGCAGCACGAGCTGCGTCGTCTGCCAACCGAGCACGACGCTGAGCATGGCGATGATCCCGAACGCCAGCCCGCTGGCGTGTGCCACACCGCGGTACTCGGTGGCGCTGGCGCGGAACAGCGCTGCGTCACGGGTGTGCAGCGCGCCGAGCATCAGATACCAGAGCGTGCCCAGCAGAGTGCCGGTTCGCAGGGCCTCTTCCCCTGCGACACCGGTCATCACCTGGACCGCTGCTGTGATTCCGACTGCGAACAGGATGACCCCGGCATCCGTGATCCGCAGTCGCATCCGATAACGCCGCTCCCACTGACGGCGTCGCTCCAGCGTTGCGGACACGCGAGGTGTGACCACCGTGCGCGTGACCGACTTGGCGGCTCGAGGAGCAGCGACCGGCGTGAAGACCGTACCCGTGCGGGTGATGCTCAGAGCATCCTCGACGGAAGTCATGCCGAGGCCCCTTGAGCCGTGAATGTACGCAAAATTCCCCAGTGCGCCATAGTTTTCCCCAGATATTCCCCAGACCACGGACCCCACGTCCATGGCATCGTCTGCGTCCCGACCCCTCGGGTCCTGCTGCATCCGTGATCCCAAATCACGAGTTGCGGTCACCGTCCCACACGGTGGTGCTGGCAGCAGGCACTGCAGACTTCGTTCACTCTAGCGGAACCGGACGTTCAGCGGAAGGTAATTCACGCGAGTGGATCAACCTTTATTTCAGTACATGCGCTCCGGGGCCAGCGGCGCCGATATTCTGACCGCGTGACGACCACCTCAGCGACCCGATTCCATCTCAGCCGCATGCTGCCCAGGGATCCGGCGCAACCCCATCGCACCGCAAGCACGCTCGAGCTGTTCTTCGATCTCGTCTTCGTCGTCGCGGTGAGCATCGCCTCGGCCCAACTGCACCATGCGCTGAGCCACGGCGACTTCGTCCACGGCATCACCTCCTATGCGCTGGTGTTCTTCGCGGTGTGGTGGGCGTGGATGAACTTCACGTGGTTCGCCACATCATTCGACACCGACGACTGGCTCTACCGCGTCACGACGATCGTGCAGATGGGCGGAGTCCTCGTGCTGGCGGCCGGGATCCCTGCGGCGTTCGAGCGCGGTGACTTCACGCTGCCGGTGATCGGCTACATCGTGATGCGTCTCGCGATGATCGGGCAATGGCTGCGCGCGTCTCGTGGTGCGGGAGAGCTGAAGGCCGCGACCCGTCGGTACGCGTTCGGCATCGCCGGCGTGCAGGCGCTGTGGGTGCTGTTCCTGTTCATCCCGTCGGGGCCTTTCCAGATCGTGGCCTTCGTCGTCTTCGCGCTCGTCGAGATCAGCGTGCCGGTGTTCGCCGAGCACCGCAGGCAGACGCCCTGGCATCCGCATCACATCACGGAGCGCTACGGCCTCTTCACGCTCATCGTGCTCGGTGAGAGCCTCCTCGCCTCCGCCAACGCGATCATCGATGCGAGGAACGAGCTCGACTCCTTCGTGCCGCTCATCTCGATCTCCGTGCTGACCCTGGTGGTGACCGCCTCGCTGTGGTGGATCTACTTCTGGCCGCCGCACCACAAGGCGATCACGACGTTCGGGCGGTCGCTCCGTTACGGGTACTCGCACTATTTCGTCTTCGCCGCGGCCGCCGCCTTCTCGGCCGGAATCGAGGTCGAGCTCGACGTCCTGACCGGCGAGAGTCATCTCCCGCACGCCGTCGGTTCTCTCACGGTGGCCATCCCCATCGCGCTGTTCCTGCTCGGCATCTGGTGGATCGCGATCCGCGAGCACGCCGACAGCGTCGTGAACACGGTCATCCCGCTCGGTGCGGCGGTGGTGCTGCTCGACCCGATCCTGCCGATCCCGGTGGCGATCACGGCGGCCGTCCTCGTCGTGATCGTCGTCGTGCTCGTCCTGCACCCGCCCGTCCGCCGGGAGTCATAGTCTTCGCATAGACGAGACATAGCTCGCTGATCGGGCCCTCCGTGACCATGGGTACATCGACACCCATCCACGCCGAGAGGAGCACGATCATGAGCCGCATCCCCGAACCCGTCCAGACCCCTGAGGGCCCGACCTACGAGGGGCGACTGCTCGACCGCGCCGACGAGGAGGTCGTCGATCAGGGCGCCGCCTTCGACATCCGCACGCTGGTGACCCGCCGCGGCGTGCTCGGACTCGCCGGGCTCGGGGTGGGTGCGCTGGTCCTCGCCGCATGCGCTCCGTCGCAGAGCAGCACGTCGAGCACGAGCGACTCGACGGCGACGACCGACACGGGTGGCTCGTCCGGATCGACAGCCACGACAGCGACGGGCGAGATCCCGGATGAGACCGCAGGGCCGTACCCCGGCGACGGCTCGAACGGGCCGGATGTCCTCGAGGAGTCCGGCATCGTGCGTCAGGACATCACGACCTCGATCGACGGGTCGGCGACCGCAGACGGCATCCCCCTGACCTTCGAGCTGCAGGTCGTGGATCTCGCGAACGGCAGCGTCCCGTTCGAGGGAGTCGCGGTCTACGCGTGGCACTGCACGGCCGAGGGCGAGTACTCGATGTACTCCTCGGGCCTCGAGGACGTCACCTACCTCCGCGGAGTGCAGGTCGCGGATGCCGACGGTAAGGTCTCGTTCACGTCGATCTTCCCCGGATGCTACTCGGGCCGCTGGCCGCACATCCACTTCGAGGTCTATCCGGACGTCGACTCGATCACGGACTCGGCCAACGCCATCGCCACCTCCCAGCTGGCGCTGCCGGAAGACGTCTGCGCCACCGTCTACGCCGACTCGCGGTACCCGGGGTCCTCGCAGAACTTCGCGCAGACGAGCCTCTCCTCCGACAACGTCTTCGGCGACGACTCCGGGGCCCTTCAACTGGCCACGGTCACCGGTGACGCCGGCAGCGGGTACTCCGCGTCGCTCGTGGTGGGCGTCGACACGACCACGACGCCGAGCGCGGGCTCCGCCCCGTCGGGCGGCGAGGGCGGCCCAGGCGGCGGTGGTGAGCCGCCGTCCGACTGATCACGAACCACGCACCTCATACGAGAAAGAAGGAAGACATGCTTCAGAACCTCACAGGGTGGCACGCCCTGATCATCCTCGCGATCGTCGTCCTCATCTTCGGCGCCGCGAAGCTCCCCGCCCTCGCCAAGAGCGTCGGCCAGTCCATGCGCATCCTCAAGTCGGAGGTCGCAGAGACCCCGAGCGAGGCGCGGATCGCGCCGACACCGAGTGTCGGCAGTCCTGCGGATGCTCGCGATTCCGCCGACATCGTCAGGCCTGCCCTGCGGGCCGCGGAGTAGAACGTGTCCGCGCTCGTCGCTGACGCCGTCGAGGCGAGCACGTCGTCCGCTCCGACCGGGATGCCGCTGTCGTCGCACCTGCGGGAGGCGCGCACGCGCTCGTACCGCGCGGCGGCAGCGCTCCTGGTCGGGGTGGCCGCCGGATATGTCCTGTCGGACCAGATCCTCGAGGTGGTGCGGGCACCCATCACTGCGCTCGCCGAGTCGCGCGATGCGAGCCTGAACTACGACAGCATCACCGGGGCGTTCGACCTCAAGCTCAAGATCGCACTCTTCGCGGGTGTGGCTCTGTCGAGTCCCGTGTGGATGTACGAGCTCTTCGCGTTCCTCGCCCCGGGCCTCACCACGAAGGAGAAGAGGTACACGTTCGGGTTCCTCGGAGCATCCGTCCCCCTGTTCGCCGGCGGGTGCCTGACGGGTCTCCTCCTGTTCCCTCACATGGTCGAACTGCTGGCGAGCTTCGCCTCGGCCGAAGACAGCACCCTGCTGCAGGCGTCGTACTACGTCGACTTCATCCTCAAGATCGTGCTCGCCACGGGCATCGCCTTCGTGCTTCCGGTGTTCCTCGTGATGCTCAATCTGCTGGGCGTCGTGTCGTCCGGGGCGATCGCGAGGAGCTGGCGCATCGTCATCGTCGCCATCGTCCTGTTCAGCGCGGTCGTGACCCCGGCGGCCGACGTGCTGTCGATGTTCCTGATCGCCGTTCCCATGACCGTGCTGTTCCTGGTGGCGTTGCTCATCGCCTGGCTCCATGACCGCAGAGCGCGCCGCAGCGCTGCTGCGATGACCGCCCGCGCGACGGAGGGATGACGATGTTCGGACTCACGATCGAGAAGCTGTTCCTCGTCGCGCTGATCGCGACGGTGATCATCGGTCCTCGACGGCTGCCCGAGTACGCGCGCCGTCTCGGGGCGCTCGTCCGCCGTGTCACCCTGCTCTCAGGCGACGCGGCGCGGCGAGCCGAGCAGGAGACCGGTGTGGCGAGCATCCGCCAGGACTGGACGGCGTTGGATCCTCGGCAGTACGACCCTCGGCGGATCATCCGCGACGCGTGGGCGGCGGGGGAGAGCGCGGAGCCGAGGGAGCAGGTGCCGATCGTCACGGAGAACACTGTCACGGAGAACGCTGTGACGGAGGACTCGGCGACGGCGGATGCGGCCGATGACGCACGGCCCGAGCCCGAGGGGGCCTGGATCATGGCGGGGTCGTCGGGCCACCCGCGGCGTGTGTGGGTCCCGGCCGAAAGCTGAAACGAGCACCGGCCAAGCCGACCTGCTAGACTGATGGAGCACCGTGTGTTCTGGCCCTATCTAGGCCGTCCACGGAGCCACTGATCAGGGCCATTACGGACCACGTGCATCGATGCGCGCGGCATCCGCCCTTGATCTCACATCTTGCGGGTCGCGATATCGCGTGCCCGTCACACAGCAATGAGTATGACCATGAGCATGACCACTTTTCCTCCTTCTGACCCGTTGACCTGGAAACAGGCCGACGCAGACGTGCACGTCGCGACCCGATCAGGCGAATTCGCCGGTTTCATCGAGTTCGACGGCACCACCCACCTCGCCCGTGATCAGCGCGGGACCGAGCTCGGCGCCTTCGATTCTCTCGACGACGCGCGCGAGGCACTCGAGGGCGCGTGCGCCCCGAAACGCCGCGCACGCACCTTCTCGTTCGCGCTCCCGCGGGCGCTGAGAAGACGCCCTCGGCGAGCCCGCGCCTGACCGTTTCATTCACAGGACCTGTGAATCGTCAAGGGGTGCCGATGTATTCCCCACGGCGCATGTGCGGGGGGTTAGGTTGAGTTAAGCGTTGGGCGATCTGCCTTGGGCTTATCACAGCTCAAGGGCTCCAATCGACGGGAGAGCAACATCTCCATTTCACAGGTCGAAAAGACCGCGGCCACGCTCGGACCGGTACGCCAGACGTATTCCGGAAACGCAGACATCCCCCCGATGACGCACGCTTACAAGCAGGTGTCGCAGGTCGTCCGGGAGACGGGCCTTCTCCGGCGCGCCGGATGGTTCTACATCTTCGTCGCCGCCGGCCTCGCCGTCGCCCTCGGAGGACTCATCACCGGCTTCATCCTGCTCGGCGACAGCTGGTTCCAGCTGCTGATCGCCGCTGGCCTCGGCCTCGTCCTCACGCAGGTGGCGTTCCTCGCCCATGAGGCGGCGCACCGCCAGATCCTCACCTCGGGCCCGGCGAACTTCCGCCTCGCTCGCATCCTGGCCGCCGGCGTCGTCGGCATCAGCTACTCGTGGTGGGACTCCAAGCACACCAAGCACCACGGAAACCCGAACCAGGTCGGAAAGGACCCCGACATCGAGGTCGACACGATCTCGTTCCTCGAGACGGATGCGGCGCAGTCGCGCGGCATCGTCCGCCTGATCACGCGCAAGCAGGGATGGCTGTTCTTCCCGCTGCTGACGCTCGAGGGGCTCAACCTCCACTATCTCGGCGTCAAGCACCTGGTGACCAGCAAGAAGGCCAAGGGCCGTTGGATCGAGCTGGGGCTGATCGCCCTCCGGTTCGCGATCGTTCTGATCCCGGTCTTCCTGATGCTCCCGCTCGGCATGGCATTCGCCTTCATGGGCGTGCAGCTCGCCGTCTTCGGCGTCTACATGGGGGCGTCGTTCGCCCCGAACCACAAGGGCATGCCGATCATCGACCCGAACGCCCGCCTCGACTTCTTCTCGAAGCAGGTGCGTACCTCGCGCAACATCCGCGGCGGATGGTGGGCCACCTGGCTCATGGGCGGTCTCAACTATCAGGTGGAGCACCACCTGTTCCCGAACATGCCGCGTCCGCACCTCTCGAAGGCCCGCGAGATCGTCCGCGACTACTGCGTCTCGAACGACGTGCCCTACACCGAGACGAGCCTTCTGCGCTCGTACGCGATCGTCATCGAGTACCTCAACCGGGTCGGCCTCGCCGCCGGTGCTGATCCCTTCGACTGCCCCGCAGCCACGCAGTTCGTCCGCGCGTAGACAGTCCGCATCGCTGATTCGAACGGCCCTCATCCCTCGGGATGGGGGCCGTTCGCGTTCTCCGTCGTCGTCTAGATCAGGCCGAGTTCGAGCGCCCGCGTCACGGCACGCGTGCGGTCGGAGACCTCGAGCTTCTCGAAGACGTGGATCAGGTGAGTCTTCACCGTGGCCTCGCCGATGAACAGCTCGCGGGCGATCTCCGGATTGCTGCGACCCGCCGCGACGAGGCGGAGCACTTCGCGTTCCCGCGGGCTCAGCTGAGGTCTGCCCGGTCGGTCGCCGCGCATCCGCGTGACGAGCGTGGCGGCGATCGTCGGGGCGAGGACCGTATGGCCGTCAGCGACGGCCCGGATCCCCGCGACGATCTCCTCCTGCGGGGCGGCCTTGAGGAGGTAACCGCTCGCCCCCGCCTCGATCGCACCGAGGATGTCGTCGTCGGTCTCGTACGTCGTCAGCACGAGAACGCGCACCTCGGGCAGCTCTGCAGCGATGCGCGACGTCGCCTCGATGCCGGAGGTGCCGGGCATCCGGAGATCCATCAGCACGACTTCCGGGCGCAGACGAGCGGCCAGGTCGACCGCCTCCGCGCCGTTCGCCGCCTGCCCGACGACTTCGAGACCCGGATCGAGGGCGATGAGTCCCACGATGCCGGACCGCACGATCGGATGGTCGTCGGCGACGATGACGCGGATCATGGCGTCGTCTCCTTCTCGGCCTCGGCCGTGGACTCGGCCTCGGTCGTGGCCTCGGCGTGCAGCGGGATGCGCACGGTCAGGTCTGTGCCGGTCTGCGTTCCGTCTGCGACGGTCAGGGTGCCGCCGACGAGGGAGACCCGCTCCCGCATCCCCGCAAGACCGAATCCGCGGTCATCGTCGATCGAGACTCCTCCGAGTCCGCGGCCGTCATCGCGGATGCGGAGCTCCGCGGAATCGGCGATCGCGAGGGTGACCCGAGTGGATGCGGCGCCGGAGTGCTTGCGCACGTTCGCGAGGCCCTCTTGCGCGCAACGCAGCAGGACGACCTGCACGTCTCGCGCCAGCACAGCATCCGATGCCGACACGTCGACGCGCATGCCGGTCTCCCTCGCGAAGCGGGCGCCGAGGCGGCGGAGCGCGTCTCCGAGCGAGCCGGCGGACGGCGCGGGCGAGGTCACGGCCACGAGAGCCCTGGCTTCGACGAGCGCCTCTCGTGCCGCGCTCTCGATCAGCTCGATCGCGGCGGGCGAGCCGTCGATACGCGCGCGCTCAGCGAGCATGACGATGCTCGCGAGGCTCTGGGCGATCGTGTCGTGCACGTCGCGAGCGAGACGAGCGCGCTCCTCGATCGCACCGGCTTCGCGGCTCGCCGTCTCGAGGCCCGCCTGTGCGTCGGTCAGATCCGCCAGGAGATTCTGGCGCTCGACGCCCCACTCGGCGATGCGCGTGATCCAGAGGCCGAGAGCGAGGCTGAACGCGGTCGACAGACCGGACGAGAGGAAACCGGTGCTGAGCGCATCGGCGGTGAAGTCGCCCCAGTAGCCGTAGGCGAGACCGAGCACGACGCCGTTGCCCACCGTGACCAGCACGGCCTGCAGGGTCGATCGTGACGTCATCCAGATGAGCGGCAGCACCAGGGTCTGCAGCAGCAGCATGTTCGGCTCGATCGCCACGCCCACCGCGAGAAGCGAGATCATCGCGACCTGCAGCAGCGCCGAGACAGCGGGCGCAGGATCCTCGACGCCCTCATGAATCCCGACATAGGAGCGGGCGCCGAACGCGTAGACGAGGAAGACCCCGACGGTGATGGCGACGAGCACCCAGCGTGACCCGGGGAAGTTCTGCGGGAGGGTGAGGGAGAGGCCGGCCACCGCGAGCAGCAGCGCGGTCGCGGCGATGTCCCACCCCAGGCGCTCTCGGCGGATCACGCGGCTCATGCGCACCACTCTTCCACTGTTCGGCACAGCCCGACGCACAGCCCGACGCCGCGATGACGTCGAACCGTGCGCCGGGGCGACCGCGATGCCGATGTCATCCGCTCTGACGGATCCAGCGGAAGGTCGCGCGGCTGAGGATGAAGCCTGCGATGAGCCAGATCGCCAGCATGATCGCGACGAGACCGAGGTTCCATTCGCCTCCCGGTTCTGCGACTCTGAACGAGTCGGGCAGGATCGCCGCGCGCATCCCCTGAGCGATCCACTTGAGCGGGAACACGGCGGCGACGTTCTGCAGCCACTCGGGCAGGGCTGAGAAGGCGATGTAGACGCCCGAGATGAACTGCAGCAGCAGCACGACCGGGATCACCACGGCCGACGCGGTCTTGCCCGAACGGGGGAGCGCCGACAGGGCGATGCCGAGCAGCGTGCACGAGAGCAGACCGAGCACGAACACCCAGGCGAACAGGCCCCACGACTCTGCATCCACGGGCAGCTGCACCTTGTAGAGCACGACCGCGACGGTGAGGAGCAGCGCCATCTGCAGGATCGCGGTCACGAACACCTCGCCGATCTTGCCTATGAAATACGTCGCGGGCGAGATCGGGGTGCTTCCGAGGCGCTTCAGCGTGCCGTCGCTCTTCTCGACTGCGATCTCGATCGACAGGCCCTGCACTCCCGAGAGGAAGATGCCGCCCGCGATGAGTCCGGGGAGGTAGTACGTCGCCATGCTCACCTTGTCAGCGCCCTCGCCGACGTCGCCGGTGAAGATGGTCGCGAAGATCAGATACATCACGGTGGGGAACAGGAACGTGAAGAAGACCTGATCTCCCGCGCGGAAGTACTGTCGCAGCTCGAAGCCGATGCGACGCACGCCGAGTCGGATCGTGCGGGGGAGGCCGAAGCGCGTCGGTGCGGTCATGGTGCTCATGCCGGCTCCTTCAGGTCGGTGAGGCTGTCGTCTGCCGTGGGGTCCGCGGCGGATGCGGCATCGTGCTCTCGGATCAGGCCGAGGTAGATGTCCTCGAGGGTCGGGCGGACGACCTCCAGGGCGTCGGGTTCGCCGATCGTCGTCTGCAGCCCCGAGACGAACGCTCCAGGAGTCGGGGTGCGCTGCTCATGACGCGTGCCCGTCGCATCCCGCCAGCGCACCAGCGGTGTGCGTGCGTCCGGGCCGCCGATCTCGTCGATCGGCCCGATCGCGGCGATCCGCCCCCCTGTGATGACCGCGGCGCGGTCGCCGAGCTGAGCCGCTTCGTCGAGGTAATGGGTGGTCAGCAGGATGGTGGTTCCCTCCGCCTTGAGCGAGCGGATGAGATCCCAGAACTGGCGGCGCGCCTCTGGATCGAAACCCGTGGTCGGTTCGTCGAGGAATAGCATCTCGGGTCGACCGATGATCCCCAGTGCGACGTCGAGGCGGCGCTGCTGTCCGCCGGAGAGCTTCCCTGCGCGGGAGCGCTGCTTCTGCTCGAGGCCCACCGCGGCGATCACCTCGTCGATGTCGCGAGGGCGGGGGTAGTACCCGGCGAACTCGGTGAGCAGCTCACGGACGGTGAAGTTGCCCGCTTCGCCGGTGGATTGCAGCACGATCCCCAGGCGTGCCTTCCAGTCCAGCCCGCCGCGCTGCGGGTCGACGCCCAGCACACGCACCTCGCCGGACGTGCGGTGTCGATATCCCTCGAGGATCTCGATGGTCGTCGACTTTCCTGCACCGTTCGGGCCGAGCAGCGCGAACGTCTCGCCCCGGCCGATGTCGAAGCTGATGCCGTCGACGGCGGCGAACCCGCCGTAGTCCTTGCGGAGATCCCGCACCTCGATCACGCTGTCTGTCATGTTCCCAGCGTGCCCGCGGAAGAGCGCGCGCGGTAGCCGTCAAGCGACGGACTCGGGCATCCACCGATCGGTGGATGCCCGCTGAGGACGGAACAGGGGCGTGAGCGGAATGTCCGCCCACGCCCCTGTTCGTCAGGAGATCGAGGTCAGCGTGAGGCCTTCTCATCGGTCTCGACGACCTCGATGGTGATCTTTCCGTCGATGGTCTCGGCGTCGTCATCGAGGAGCTCATCGTCGAGGGCCTCGTCCCCGCGGAACTCCTCGACGGGCTCTACGGTGTCGTCCTGGTCGTCTTCGAGGATCTCGGCATCGAGGGTGTCGACGTCGAGCACGTCGTCGTCAGCGTCGGCCGCCGGCGCGACGGCGTCCTCCTTCTGCTGGTCGCTGAAGATCCCCTCCGGGCGGATCAGCTCGCGCACCTCGGCCATGAAGCTGGCGAGCTGCTGCTGCTGCCAGCGCAGCTGGCGCGCCTGGTCTTCGGCATCCCGCAGTACTGCGGAGGTGTGACTCGTCACAGAGTCGACGATCTTCTGCGACTTCACGCGCGCACGGTCGAGCGTGTCGCGGGCGCGCACCTGGGCATCCGCTTCGATGGTCTGCGCCTGCGAGCGCATCAGCCGCTCGTAGTCGTCGGCCTTCGCGGAGATGCGCTGTGCATGATCGAGCGACGCGGCGACCTGCTCGTTGGCATCGTTCGTGATGCGCTCGGCGTGGGCGACGGCCTGGTTGTGCAGCACGAGGAACTCCTGCTGGGCGTCGTCCTGGCGTCGGGTGAGCGTCTCCTCGAACTCGAGCACGCGCGCGTTCATCTCGCGCACCTCGCGCTCCGCCTCGGCACGCAGCTGGGTCGTCTCGCGAGTGACGAGCGAGCGAAGCGCCGCAGCGCCCTTCTCGGCCTCGGTGCGGATCGCCGTGGCTTCCTGCGTCGCCTGGTGCACCCGCTCGGCGGCGTGCGCGGCCTCGCGCTCGAGAGTCGCCTGGTGCGCGGTGTACTCGGTGTCGATCTTCAGGCGCACCTGGTCGGCATCGTGCTGAGCGTGGGCGATGATGCGGGTGACATCGGCATCGGCCTCGGCACGCTGCGTGGTGACCTCTTCGCGAGCTGCGGCCATCAGGCGGTCCGCCTGCACCGCGGCGTTCTGGATGAGCACGTTCGCCTGCTCTTCGGCGACACGGAGGATGGCCTCGAACTGCTCGCGCGACGGCGCCTCCTGGCCGTCCGCCCGCGGAGTGTCGACGAGCTCGTTGGTCAGGGTGGCGACCTGCTGCTCGGTCTCCGCGGCCTTCGCCTTGGTGGCGAGAAGCTCGGCCTCGAGTTCTTCGCGGGCGATGCGCTCTTCTTCGCGGAGCGCCTCGACGGCGTCTTCGTGGCGCGCCTCGGTGGCGGCGAGGTCTGCCTTCGCCTGCTGCAGCTGATTGCGCAGCGCGCTCAGAGCCGAGTCGACCTCGGCCTTGTCGTAGCCGCGGAACGACGCTGTGAAGCCGGACTGCTCACGGGGCGTCTCTTCAATCAGCTTGTCGAAGAAGTCGGGAGTCCGGTCGTTATTGGGGGATTCACTCATTGGTCGGCCTTTCCGGCGCAGGTCACAGAGGGACTGAGGGCTGTGATGAGAAATGGTGCCGTCGCGAGGCCGGCTGTGGTGGGGCCGGTGCGTCATCAGCAATACCACAGCCTAGTTGCGGCGGCTGTGAGATGCACCCGGTGTTCCGGTACGCGACGTGCGGTCGGTCTAGACCGGCATCCATGTTCCCGTCGCCTCGTCGCGCCGGTGGTGGGTCGGCCGTCCCGGGGAGACATCGATGCCCCTCACGTGCGCGGCCGCGGAGACGCCGGAGCGCAGGTCTGCCCAGAACTCCGAGGTGTTCGGCACGCCCAGGTGCTCGCGGACCCTCTCGACCTCCAGCCGGGTTCCGCGCTCATCGTCGACGAGCCGCACGATCGCGTCGTCGGGCTCGATGAATCGGATGCCGTAGCCCCCGCCCCCGAGCCGGGTGAACTTGCGCGGCTGCTGCAGCACGACACCGTCGACGACCTCGCGTGCTGTGGCTTCCGGCGCATGCAGCACCAGAGTCGTGTCCAGTTCGTCGAGGATCCCGGTGAGGCGGGTCGTCGCGTAGCGCCGCCCTTCTCTTCCTCCAGCCGCGTCGGTCGAGCGGCGCACCCAGCGGGGGAGGAAGATCGCCAGCACGAGGATCGCGGCGATCACCGCGACGTAGATGAGCGCGTTGTCCACGCATACAACCTACGGGAGGCGGATACGCCGACACCCTTGGAGTAATTTAGCTACAGTGCTAGATTCACAACATGAGGATCATTCGCGACGTACGGGCGCAGCTGCGCCGGCGACTTCTGATCAGCTACCGGGTGGACCCTGACGTCGCCGTCTCGCTGCTGCCTGCGGGGTTCCGCCCTCGAATCGTCGACGGCTCTGCGGTCGCCGGCGTGTGCGTGCTGGGTCTGGAATCGATTCGCCCGGGCTGGTCGAGCGGTCGATGGGGTCTCCGCTCCGAGAACGCCGCTCATCGGATCGCCGTCGAGTGGGACGGCCCCGACGGCGTCGAGCAGGGGGTCTTCATCTTCGAACGCCACAGTTCGGCATGGCATCCGGTGCTGTTCGGTGGGCGACTGTTCCCCGGGGTGCATCGGAGGGCGCGATTCCGGATCGAGGAATCCGGCGATCGTTACGCACTCGCGATGGAGGCGGCCGGGCACAGCCTCGACGCCGATGTCGAAGTGGGCGGCGAATGGTCGAGTGCGCTGTTCGCGTCTGTCGACGAGGCCTCCGACTTCTACCGCTCCGGTCGCATCGGGTGGTCACTGGCGCGCGACCGACGCACCGTCGAACCGGTCGCGCTCGCGTCCGACTCGTGGAAGGTCGAAGGTGCCCGTCTGCACCACCTTCGGTCGTCGTTCTTCGAGGCGCTTCCCGCCGGGGCTGCGGTCTTCGACAGCGTCGTCGTGATGCGCGATCTCCCGCTGACCCTCTCCGGCGTCGGCGGCCGGCGGGATGCTGCGGTGCTCACCCCAGCAGGAACATGATGAGGATCAGCACGGGCAGGCAGCCGAGCGTGGTGAGGAACACGGTGTCACGCGAGATGGTCTCGCCGATGTCGTATCGCTGCGAGTAGTTGAAGACGTTCTGGGCGGTCGGAAGCGCCGCGAGGATGACGACGATCAGCACTTCGGCCGAAGAGAGTCCGAAGACGAACTCCGCCACGACCCAGGCGATCAGAGGCATCGCGATGAGCTTGAGCGATGTGGCGACGATGATGTCTCGGCGGTGTCCGGGGGCTCCGAGGACGCGCTGGCCGTGCAGCGAGATGCCGTAGCTGATCAGCAGCACCGGCACGGCAGCATCGGCGATCAGCTGCGCGGGCTCCATGACGATGGGCGGAACAGTGATGCCCAGCACCGAGACGAGGGTTCCGAGGAGCGAGGCGATGATGATCGGGTTGGTCGCCGTGCGCACGAGGGTCTTGCGCAGCGAGACCCGGTCGCTCGTGACGGCATCGAGGATCGTCAGCGAGACCGGCGTGAAGACCAGCAGCTGCATGAGCACGACCGGCGCGGGGTAGGCGGCGCTGCCGAGCAGGTACAGAGACAGTGGGATGCCGATGTTGTTCGAGTTGACCTGCCCGGCCGACAGGGCGCCGATCAGCGTCTCTCCGACGGGGCGCTTCCACCAGAGTCGCGCCACCAGCGTGTAGATCGCGATGATCGCGACGGCCGCTATCGCCGAGACGGGGAGCAGCGAGGAGAAGAGCATCTTCGCATCGGCATGGGCGAGCACGGTGAAGAGCAGGAACGGCGACAGCACGAAGAAGATCAGGCGGCCGAGCACATGCCGGGCGTGCGGGCCGAGCAGATCGATCCGCCCGAGCAGGTACCCGAGGGCGATCGCCACCCCCACGACCGCGAATCCGGTGAACGTCTCGAGCATGGTTCGAGCGTATCCAGCCCGGACCCACCCCATTGTCACCGGCGGCTCGGGCAGGGTGTCTCGGCATAGCAGTTCGAGCGTCTCGGCGTCAATGGTTGAGCCCCGATCAGCGTCAGTGCCCGTCTCGCCAATACGCTGGCAATACGACGAGCCGCAGTCTGCTGCTCTCCGTCGGTCGAACCAGACGTGCCCTCGAGTCTCTCGGTCTTGAGCGCCCACTGGGGGGTGGGTGCGCTTGCGGACCTTCTCATCGACTGATCCGGTCCCCCCGTTCGGGCGCGGGGGACCGGAACCAACTCCTCGGAGTGGATCCGCTACTTCAGGCGGAGCATCCTCTGCACGGCCTTGACGCCGGCGGTCGCGCTGCGAGCGCGCATCGCGGACTCGAGCTCCTCGAGAGACTCCCGCGTGTTCACTCGCGGCTCTCCGAGGTAGAGATCGCGGAACACGAGATACCAGAAGTCGCTCAGCATCAGTCGATAGAGATCGTTCAGCGCACGGTCGGTCAGGAATTCGAAGAGCTCGACATGGGCCTCGATCCAGCCCTTGCCGGACTCGACCGACTCGATCGCCGCGCCGATCAGCTCGCACGCGATGGCGAGGTCCGCCTCGGACAGCGCGAGTGCAGCCTCGCGGATGATCTCGCCGCCCTGAGACGCGGCGAACTCGCGGGTGATGCGTGAGCGTTCGTCGGTGATGTCGGTGACCATCGAATAGCGATTCGCGTGGACTTCCATCAGCCCGGCTCGCGCGAGTCGCTGCACTGCCTCTCGCACCGGGGTGCGGGTGACGCCGAGGTCGTCGGCGATCGCCTTGTCGCTCAGTTTCGCGCCCGGAGCATAAGTGCCGTCGGCGATCGACGTCGCCAGTCGACGGAAGAGCTCCTCAGCTCCGAGGTTCCGCTGCGCCCCAGGCACAACCGGCAGGTCAGGTCCCATATCGATATATTACTTCGCATACGTCGGGTGGGATATCGACCGCGAGAGACGACCTGCGTGTCTACTGTGCTGCAGCCGCACTCATGGACTGCATCCATGCGGTCGTCACTCTCGTGTGAACGAGGCCTCGCGGCTGACGCGCCGGTTGTGGAGGGTCAGCACGACGAGCGCTGCGACGGGACCGGCCAGAACCACCATGATCGTCCAGTGCCATCCCGCGGTGCTCACGAGCGCGGCGCCGAGCACGATGAGTCCGGCGCCCACGGCCCGCAGTGCGATCGAGCGCTCAGGCGTCGTCCGAGGCTTGCCGCCGAACGGAACTCGCGTGGTCGCGTTGGCTCGAAGAGTCATCCCGAGAGCGGTGTGGAAGATCGCGATCCCGACGACAGCGGCAGCGATTCCGAAGACGAACATGTCATCGACGGTATCAAGTGCGCTGTCCGGCGTTCAGATCGCCTCCGCCCGGGAAAAGCGGAAACCCCCGCCATGTAGAAGCTAGGCGAGGGTTCCTAAGGTGACTGTAATGATCACCCTGTGGCTCCGACGGGCGTCGATCCCGTGACCTCACGATTTTCAGTCGTGCGCTCTACCAACTGAGCTACAGAGCCGTGCGACGGGCTAGACCTGTCGCATCTAGACGAAAGGGCCCTTCTCGAAGAGAAAGGCCCGTCGCTTAGAGCGACCCTGACGGGACTTGAACCCGCGACCTCCGCCGTGACAGGGCGGCACGCTAACCAACTGCGCTACAGGGCCATACTTGTTTTCAATTATACCGGAAGGAGTGACCCCAACGGGATTCGAACCCGTGCTACCGCCGTGAAAGGGCGGCGTCCTAGGCCGCTAAACGATGGGGCCGAAGTCTGTCCCGGAGGACTTCCTTGCCGACGCTCAAGCATAAGGGAAGATCTGAGCAAAACGCGAATCGAGGGCGAGCCTGATGTACCCCGGGCGTGTTCGGGAGGACGATGGACCCGTATCGCTGTGTCCTCTCGCGCTGTCCGCCTCCTGGTGCGGATGTGAAAGAAGTTGTTAGTGTGGCATTTGTGAAACCGGCGGAAGGGGCCGAGTGAACGACAAGGACTCGACGACGAATGCTGCTGCGGCGGCATCCGACGACTGCGGCTGCGCGCCGACGCCCGCGGAGAGCCGTGCGTTCTGGAAGGACCGCTCGGTCACCCGTCGCGGCGCCCTCACTCTCGGCGCGCTCAGCGTCGTCGCCCTCAGCGCCTTCGGCGTCTCCAACGGCGTGACCGCCGCGTACGCGGCGACGTATCCCAGCTGGGACGACGTCCAGAACGCGATGAACAACGAGGCCGCGAAGGCAGGCGAGGTCACGCGCATCGAGGGGCTCATCCAGTCGCTCAAGCAGCGGGTGGCAGACGCGCAGGCGAAGGCCGTCCTCGCCGGCGAGGAGTACAACGCCGCACAGCTGGCGTACTTCGACGCCATCGCCGTCGCAGATGAGCTCCAGTCAAAGGCCGACGAGCAGGCGCTCGTCGCCGACGACGCGACCAAGAAGGCCGCCCAGCTCGCCGCTCAGCTCTATCGCAACGGGGGCGATGACACCGCCCTCGAACTCTTCTTCGCCGGCTCGGCCGACAACGCCGACCAGCTGCTCTCTCGTCTCGGGACGATGGACAAGGTCTACCAGTACAACCAGACGGTGCACGACAACGCGGTCGCCGCACGCAACTCGGCCCAGGCGCTCACCGATCAGGCCGTCGTCGCCCGCACCGAGCGCGACCGTCTGCAGCAGATCGCCGAGCAGAAGATGATCGAGGCCCAGGCGGCAGCCGACGCCGCCCAGGCGGCGCTCGACGAGCAGTCGGCCAACCTCGCGACGATGCAGGCGCAGCTCGCCGCCCTGAAGGACGCCACGGCGACGACCGTGGCCGGCTACCAGGAGGGCGTGCGCGTCGCGGAGGAAGAACGCAAGCGTCGCGAAGCGGCCGAGGCCGCTGCTGCCGCCGCAGGCAATGGCGGCGGTGGCGGTGGCGGCGGAGGAGTCGGCGGGTCACCCGGATCGGGAGGCTGGGTCCGACCGCACGGCGGCCACCGCAGCGCGGGGTTCGGCCCTCGTCCCAAGCCCTGCGCGGCATGCTCCGGCTACCACTACGGCGTCGACCTCGCGAACGGCTGCGGAGCGGCGATCTACGCGGCGCAGTCCGGCACCGTCGACTACGCCGGCCCCCGGGGCAACTACGGCAACTACATCCGCATCCAGCACGGCGGCGGAGTCTCCTCCGGCTATGCGCACATCAGGGACGGTGGATTCGCGGTCCGCAGCGGCACCTGGGTGAACTCCGGTCAGGTCATCGCCTACGCCGGCAACACCGGAGCATCCGTCGGCTGCCACCTGCACTTCGAGGTCTACATCAACGGCGCGTACACCAACCCCATCACCTTCCTCGCGGATCGCGGCGTCTCGGTCTGAGTTCCGCGTCCACGACGAGGAAGACCCCCGACCGCTGTGCGGATCCGGGGGTCTTCCTCGTTGCAGCGAGGGGTCAGTGACCCTGCTCGCCGAAGCGGACGATCGCCTCGTCGAGGATGCGCTGCGCCTCTGCGGCGTCGCCCCACGCGTCGACCTTGACCCACTTGTTGGGCTCGAGGTCCTTGTAGTGCTCGAAGAAGTGCTCGATCTCCTTCTTGGTGAACTCGGCGACGTCGCCGATGTCCTGGATGTGTGCCCAACGGGGGTCCTTCGACAGCACGGCGACGAGCTTGTCGTCTCCGCCGGCCTCGTCGCTCATCTTGAGCACGGCGACGGGTCGCACCTCGACGACGACGCCGGGGTAGATCGCGTGGTCGAGAAGCACGAGCACGTCGAGTGGGTCGCCGTCCTCTCCGAGGGTGTTGTCGAAGTAGCCGTAGTCGGCGGGGTACCCGAAGGTCGTGTAGAGCACGCGGTCGAGGTGCACTCGTCCGGTCTCGTGGTCGACCTCGTACTTCACGCGGCTGCCGCGCGGGATCTCGATGACGGCGTCGTGTGCGCCCATGCGTGTGCTCCTCAGAAATGACGGTTGGATGCCGCGCACTAGCCTACCCGCGGCCGGTGGATGGCCTGGGCGCCTGCCGCGACGCCCGGCTCAGCAGCGTCGTCACGACCCCTGTCAGCAGCAGCACGAGGAGCCCGGCGTAGCCGAGCGACGGCACGAACACCGCGATCGCGAGGGCGATCAGGAACAGGATGATCGCGGCGAGGTCGCCGATCACGCCAGCTCGCAGAACGTCGACCGGCGTCGTCGTGAAGTCGGGATGACGCAGCAGATAGAGCCACCCAGCCAGGGTCGTGATCTGCGTGAGGATCAGCGTGCCGATGTAGACAACCGGCTGCAGAGAGTCGGTCTCCATCTGTCCGATCATCGCGGTCGGCACGGGCAGCCAGACGATCGTCGCCATCCAGGCGATGTTGATCCAGAGCAGCGGGCCCGTGACCCACTCGACGTCGCGGTACTGCCGATGGTGGCCCATCCAGAACGTCGCGATGAGGACGAAGCTCAGCCCGAAGCTCAGCAGCTGACCCGAATGCTCGACGAAGAACTCGGCCGTGCTGAGCGTGCCGGAGGCGGCCTCGGACACGGATTCCATGAGCGGAAGGATCAGCAGAGTCATCGCGATCGCGACGACGGCATCGACGAACGCCTTGAACCGCTCTGTCCTGAACCGCACTGCCCTGAAACGCACTGGGTGATCCGTCACGGCGCCAGGTTAGGACGCAGAGCCCGCAGAGCGCGAGACCTGCGCGGCGATCCATCCTCGTGATCTACCGTTGGTCTGTGCCGTCGCTATCACCCGCCATCGCCGAGATCCGCCTCGCCGTGCGCACCGCGCTCGCCGATCTGCCCGCGGGATCGACCGTCGTCGTCGCTCTCTCCGGGGGAGCGGACTCGCTCGCGCTCGCCGCGGCGACCGCGTTCGAAGCCCCCAAGCTCGGACTCCGAGCGGGGAGTCTCACGGTCGACCACGGTCTTCAGGACGGATCGGATGCTGTCGCCGCACGCGCCGCGCGAACGGCGGCGGCGCTGGGGCTCGACGCTCTCATCGTCCGGGTCGAGGTGGGCGAGGACGGCGGTCCGGAGGCCGCGGCCCGCGACGCGCGGTATCGGGTGCTGAAGGACGCTGCCGCGGATGCCGGCGCTTCAGCCGTGCTGCTCGGACACACGCTCGACGACCAGGCCGAGACGGTGCTGCTCGGTCTCGCCCGCGGATCCGGGGCGGCGAGCCTGCAGGGGATGGCGCCGGTGCGCGAAGACGACGACGGGCTGCGCTGGGTGCGGCCGTTGCTCGCGGTGCGGCGCGAGACCACACGAGCGTGCTGCACGGCATCCGACCTCGAGGTCTGGGACGACCCGCACAACGCAGACCAGCGATTCGCGCGGGTGCGTGTGCGCGACCGCGTGCTGCCGGTGCTCGAAGCGGAACTCGGCCCCGGCATCGCCGAGGCTCTGGCGCGCACGGCCGAACAGCTGCGGGAAGACGCCGAGGCGTTCGACGAGATGATCCACGAGACGATCGAGGACATCGTCGAGCATGCCGAGGCAGGGATCTCGGTCAGCGTCGCCGCTCTCGCCGCCAATCCGGCGGCTCTGCGCAATCGGATCATCCGACTGGTGGTCGACAGCGAGTTCGGGGTGAGCCTGACGCGCCTGCAGACTCTCGAGGTCGCGCGGCTCGCCACGGACTGGGCGGGTCAGGGACCCATCGACCTGCCGTCGTGCTCGGCGGCCCGGGTGGGCGGACGCATCGTCTTCACCGCGCGCTGAGTCGCAGCATCCCGCGACCCGCAGCGACGAGAGAACCCCTGCGGTCCCGTCCTCGGGGGCCGCAGGGGTTCTGGTCAGGCGGGGGCCGCTGCTACTTCTTGCCGCCGAGCAGGCCGCCGAGCAGGTCTCCGATGCCGCCGCCACCCGAGGACTTTCCGCCGCCGAGGATGCCGCCGAGCAGGTCGCCGATGCCGCCGCCGCCCGACGAGCTGCCGCCGCCGAGGATCCCGCCGATCACATCGCCGATGCCGCCGCCACCCGACTGCGTCTCTGCAGCGTCGGGCTTCGCGGACTTGTCCTTCGTGGCGTTGGCGATCAGGCCCATCACGATCGGGGCGAGGATCGGGAGGAGCTTGCCGAAGTCGATGCCGGCGGTCTCCTTCGACTCCGTCAGCTTCTCGGTGACCTGCTTCTCGTCGTCGCCGAGGATGTGCGCGACGATCTTGCCGCCATCGGCCTGATCGATGTCGTCTACCTTCGCCGCCCCGGCCTTGCCCTGGTGGCGCTTCAGAGCGTTCTCGATCGCCGCAGAGCCCTCCGCGGTGGACGCGTTCTTGGCGAGGCCGCCGAGCAGCACGGCGCCGCCCTGTTCGACTGCCTCTTTGGCGACGTCGGGGGGGGACTCCGAGCTTCGCGGCGATGTCGTCGATCGGGACCTGCGTGAGGATGTCGTCGAGTGCCATGGGTGAATCCTTCCGTCTGCGGGCCCACGCCCGTTCAAGCGCCACAGTAGTGCGGATGCCGGACCTGTACCCGGAATTCTGGTGGACGATCTGCGGATCCTGTGCGGGACCATGCCGGTGCGTCACCTAAAATCAATCCATGCGCGCCGCGGAGATCCAGGACGACCTTGCTCAGATCCTCGTCACAGAGGAGGAGATCATCGCCAAGCTCGATGAGCTCGCAACTCGGGTCGCGGCCGACTACGAGGGCAAGGAGATCATCCTCGTCGGCGTGCTCAAGGGCGCGGTCATGGTCATGGCCGACTTCGCACGTGCTCTCCCCTTCCACGCCCCGATGGACTGGATGGCGGTCTCGAGCTACGGCGCGAGCACCAAGTCGAGCGGCGTGGTGCAGATCCGCAAGGACCTCGACACCGACCTGAACGGCAAGCATGTGCTGATCGTCGAGGACATCATCGACTCGGGCCTCACCCTCAGCTGGCTGCTCGAGAACTTCGAGTCGCGCGGTGCGGAGTCGATCGAGGTGCTCGCACTGCTGCGCAAGCCGGAGGCCGCGAAGGTCGTCATCGACTGCAAGTACGTCGGCTTCGACATCCCCACCGACTTCGTCGTCGGCTACGGCCTCGACTACGACGAGCGTTACCGCAACCTGCGCGATGTCGCGGTGCTCGCTCCCCACGTCTACAGCTGATCGGCTGCTCGGGGCGCACCGCTACGCCGTGGGTGAACGCACAGCGGCCACCTAGGGCCCGCGCGATACGCTGATCCGACCATGGATGTCAAGAAGCTCACTCGGAATCCGCTGATCTACGTCGCTCTGATCGGTCTGCTGCTGTTCGGCGGCTTCCTGCTGATCTCGAACCTCGGCGCGCCGAAGCAGATCACGACCCAGGAGGGTCTGGAGCTGCTCTCCGGCAAGACGGTCACCGAGGTCGTGAACACCGACGGAGACCAGCGCGTCGACATGACCCTGTCGAAGGCGTTCGAGGGCTCGGAGAACGTCCAGTTCTACTACGTCGAGGCGCGCGCCGAAGAGGTCGTCTCGGCGATCAACGCCGCCGAACCGAAGGACGGCTTCAACGACGCCGTGCCGCGCGCGACGTGGTTCGACGGCATCCTCTCCCTTCTTCTTCCCCTCGTGCTGCTCGGCCTGCTGTTCTGGTGGCTGCTCTCGTCGATGCAGGGCGGCGGCAGCAAGGTCATGCAGTTCGGCAAGTCCAAGGCGAAGCTCGTCAACAAGGAGACGCCGACGGTCACCTTCGCCGACGTCGCGGGTGCAGACGAGGCGATCGAGGAGCTCCACGAGATCAAGGAGTTCCTGCAGGACCCGGCCAAGTTCCAGGCCATCGGCGCCCGCATCCCGAAGGGCGTGCTGCTGTACGGCCCTCCAGGAACCGGAAAGACGCTGCTCGCCCGCGCCGTCGCCGGAGAGGCCGGTGCCCCGTTCTACTCGATCTCGGGTTCTGACTTCGTCGAGATGTTCGTCGGTGTCGGCGCCTCCCGCGTCCGTGACCTGTTCAACCAGGCCAAGGAGAACGCGCCGGCGATCATCTTCATCGATGAGATCGACGCCGTCGGTCGCCACCGCGGCGCCGGCATGGGCGGCGGGAACGACGAGCGCGAGCAGACGCTCAACCAGATGCTCGTCGAGATGGACGGCTTCGACCCGAACGCGAACGTCATCGTGATCGCGGCGACCAACCGCCCCGACATCCTCGACCCGGCTCTCCTGCGCCCCGGCCGCTTCGACCGCCAGATCGGCGTCGACGCCCCCGACCTGCGCGGGCGCCAGAAGATCCTCGAGGTGCACAGCAAGGGCAAGCCGCTGTCGAAGAGCGTCGACCTCGAGGTCGTCGCCCGCAAGACCCCCGGCTTCACCGGAGCGGATCTCGCGAACGTCCTCAACGAGGCCGCACTGCTGACCGCTCGCTCGAACGCGCAGCTGGTCGACAACCGTGCGCTCGACGAGGCCATCGACCGCGTGATCGCGGGCCCCCAGCGTCGCACCCGCGTGATGAAGGACAAGGAGAAGCTCATCACCGCGTACCACGAGGGCGGTCACGCTCTCGCTGCCGCGGCGATGAACTACACCGACCCCGTCACGAAGATCACGATCCTGCCCCGAGGCAAGGCTCTCGGCTACACGATGGTGCTGCCGCTCGACGACAAGTACTCCATCACCCGCAACGAGCTGCAGGACCAGTTGACCTACGCCATGGGCGGTCGCGTCGCTGAGGAGATCGTGTTCCACGACCCGACCACCGGCGCCTCGAACGACATCGAGAAGGCGACGTCGATCGCTCGCAAGATGGTGCTCGAGTACGGCATGACCACCCAGGTCGGACCGGTCAAGCTCGGCAGCGAGGGCGGCGAGCCCTTCGCCGGTCGCGACATGGGCAGGGGACGCGAGTACTCGGAGAGGGTTGCCGAGCGGGTGGACGCAGAGGTGCGCGCGCTCATCGAGCAGGCTCACAACGAGGCCTACGAGGTCATCAGCGCCAACCGTGACATCCTCGATCGCCTCGCCCTGTCGCTGCTCGAGGAGGAGACCCTCGATCACAACCAGATCGCGGAGATCTTCACCGAGGTGAAGAAGCTCCCCGAGCGTCCGCTGTGGCTCTCGAGCGAGGACCGCCCCGTCTCGGAGCGGCCTCCGATCGAGGTCCCGAAGAAGGACGTCTCGCTGGTGGCTTCGGTCGAAGCGCCCACTTCGGCTCCCCGCACGCAGCCCGGATCGGCGGGAGCCGGCCAGGCTCGACCCGCGACGGCCTGACCCGTGTCTGTCGACCGCGCGCGTGTCGAACGGCTCACCAGGGAACTGCTCGAGGCGATCGGCGAAGACCCTGATCGTCCGGGACTGAAGCAGACACCGACCCGCTTGGGCGATCTCTATGCGGAGTTCTTCTCGGGCGTGGGAGAGGACCCGGCGGCTCCTCTCGCGCACACGATCAGCGTCGCTCGAGGTCCTGCTCCCGACACCCTCCCGTCGGGTGCCGTGCTGCTGAGGGACATCCGCTTCCGGTCGGTGTGCGAGCACCACCTGCTGCCGTTCGTCGGGCGTGCGCACATCGCCTATCTGCCGGGGGAGCAGGTCGTCGGACTCGGGGCGCTCGTGCGCGTGGTCGAGATCCTCGCCGGTCGCCCTCAGGTGCAGGAGCGCCTGGGCGAGCAGATCGCCGACACGATCGCCGAGCATCTCGACACCCGTGGCGTGCTCGTGGTGCTCGACGCGAGCCACGGCTGCGTGACCATGCGCGGCGGACGACAGCCGGAGGCCTCGACGCTCACGATCGCCGCCCGGGGCGAGTACACCGAACCGATCGCACGGGCCGAGCTCATCGCGCTGATCGGGGCGTCGGGCTCGGGGATGGCGCACGGATGACAGGCATCTGGGGCATCGTCAACGTCACGCCCGACTCGTTCAGCGACGGCGGCCGCTATCTCGACGTCGATCGGGCAGTCGAGCACGGCCTGCGGCTGCGGGCCGACGGAGCCAGCGTGCTCGACGTCGGCGGCGAGTCGACCAGGCCCGGCGCCGAGCGGGTGGGAGTCGAGGTCGAGCAGGAGCGCGTGCTCCCGGTCATCGAGCGCCTCGTCGCTGCCGGAGCGCCCGTGAGCATCGACACCATCAACGCCTCCACCGCCGCGGCAGCCGTGCGTGCGGGGGCACGGATCGTCAACGATGTCTCCGGTGGACTGGCCGACCCCGAGATGCTCGCGGCGGTCGCAGAATCCGGCGCCGACTACGCGATCGGTCACTGGCGCGACAGCCCTGAAGACATGTATGCGAACGCCATCTACCGTCGGACTGCTCGCGAGGTGGCGGGGGAGCTCCAGGAGCGGATGGGCGAGGCCGCGGCATCGGGGATCGCGCCGTCGCGGCTGATCCTCGATCCGGGCATCGGGTTCTCGAAGCGAGGCGGACAGAACTGGGGCGTCCTGCGCGGACTCGACGAGATCGTCGCGCTCGGCCCGCGCGTGCTCATCGGCACGTCACGCAAGCGATTCCTCGCGGAGACCATCGGAGTGAACCCCGAGGAGGTCTCGGAAGCGCGGCGCGATCTCGCGACCGCCGTCACCAGCGCGTTGGCCGCGCGGGCGGGGGTGTGGGCCGTGCGGGTGCACGATGTCGGTGCCACCCGTGATGCTCTCGCCATCGTGCACGCCTGGGAGGGGAAGTAGGACCATGGATGTCCTCGACGAGATCGCCCTGACAGGACTCACCGTGTTCGGTCGGCACGGCGTCTACGACCACGAGCGTGAGAACGGCCAGGAGTTCACGATCGACCTTCGCCTCAGGATGCCGCTGAACGACGCCGCGGCATCGGACGATGTGGCCGACACCGTGCACTACGGAGAGCTCGCAGAGAAGGTCGCCGAGGTCGTCGCGGGCGAGCCGGTGAACCTCATCGAGACGCTCGCGGAGCGCATCGCCGCAGTCGCGCTCACCGACCCCCGGGTGCACTCGGTCACCGTCACCGTGCACAAGCCGCACGCCCCGATCCCGCTCACGTTCTCCGATGTCGCCGTCACGGTGCGCCGGGCGCGGCAGCGATCCGCCGAGGAGGCATCGCGATGAGTCGCAACCTGGCCAACCCGCCGAGCCTGCCCGGCCCCCGACCCGGGCGGGAGGAGGCCGTGGCCGTCGTCGCCTTCGGCGCGAACCTCGGCGATCGCGAGGACACGATCCGCGCCGCAGCCGAGCGCATCGCGCGGCTGCCGCTGGTCAGAGACGTGCGCCTGTCGTCGCTGTTCGAGACGGTGGCGCTGCGGCTCGATGGGCCTGATCCGGAGGCCCCCGGATACGTGAACGCGGTCGCGCTGGTGACCACGCGCCTCGCCCCGTCGATCCTGCTCGGCATGCTGCACGCGATCGAGGACGAGCACGGACGTGAGCGCCATGAGCGCTGGGGCGATCGAACCCTCGACCTCGACCTGATCGCATACGGCGACGAGTCGGCCGACGGCGATGGTCTGCAGCTGCCGCACCCTCGTGCCTTCGAGCGGCTGTTCGTGCTCGAACCGTGGCTCGAGCTCGACAGTGACGCCGTGCTGCCAGGCAGAGGTCGCGTGGCCGAGCTCGTCGCCGGGCTGCGTCGCCGGGAGCACTCATGAAGCGCACCTCCCTCGGACTCCTCGCGGTCCTCGCCGTGCTCGCCGCGGCCGGGGGCTTCGTCCTCGACCACATGCTGACGGCGATGGGCCGCACGACCTTCACACCGTCGCTGCTCCTGCCCGTCTTGCTGCTGCTCATCGCCGGGGCCTCGCTGGGGGTCGCCTGGCCGGTGCGTGCGAGCGTTCGCAACGGCATCCGCATCGATCCGTTCCGCGCGACCCGTGCGGTGACGCTCGCCCGCGCATCGAGCCTGGTCGGGGCGATCATGGCCGGGTTCGGTGCGGGGCTGCTGGCGTTCCTTTTCTCCAGGCCGATCGATCCCCCGGTAGGGTCGACTGTGGCGATGGTGGCACTGATCGGAAGCGCGATCGTGCTCGCGGTCGTCGCGCTCATCGCCGAACAGTTCTGCACCCTGCCGAAGGATCCTGATGACTCAGAACCCAGAGATCGAGCCGGGGACCCCGGCACCGCTTAGTTCGACGGAGGTCACCGATCTCGCTGCCCTCGACCAGGGCACCTACTCGCAGCTGCGCACCGTGCGCAACGAGGCGAGGCTGGAGCTCGACGGCACCTGGCATCAGATCTCGCCGCGCTACGTGGTCTCGCAGGTCCTTCAGAATCTGATCTTCGTCGCGTTCGTGCTGGCGGCCGCCCTCGTGCTGGCGCTGGTGCTCGACCAGACCTGGGTGTGGATCCCGGCAGGCGTCATCGTGCTCATCACCCTGATCACGCTGGTGATCCTCCCCCGGCAGGCCAAGGCGATCGGGTACATGCTCCGCGACGACGACATCGTCTTCCGCAAGGGCATCCTCTGGCAGCGCATGATCGCGGTGCCGTACGGCCGCATGCAGCTCGTCGACATCACGCAGGGGCCCCTCGACCGGGCCTTCGGCGTCTCGCAGCTCAAGATGGTCACCGCCGCCGCGACGACAGGCGTGCAGATCCCCGGACTCGCCCAGGCTGCCGCCGAGGCGCTGCGCGACACCCTGATCGCCGTCGCCGAGACCCGCCGGACGGGCCTGTGAGCGATCAGTCCTTCCCATCGCCCCCGGCACCGGCCGAATCCCCGGAGCGGGACGCGACCCTCGCCGACGGCGAGTGGCACCGGATGCACCCGCTCACCCCGCTCTTCAAGGGCGGGCTGGCGCTCATCATCATCGCGGGTATCGCGATCGCCAACCTGCGTGATCGGCTCATCGCCTGGTTCGTCGAGTTCTTCACTCCCGATGAGGTGCATTACGACGACTACTCGGGCGGGGATCCCGTCGACTGGGTCTTCGAGAACAACCTGCTCATCGTGGTGCTGCTCAGCGTGCTGGCGCTCGTCGCCGTGCTCGTGCTCGTCTTCTGGTTCGTGTGGCGGTTCCAGCAGTTCCGGATCACCGGCGATCATGTCGAGGTGCGCAAGGGCATCGTCTTCCGCTCGCACCGGCGCGCACCGCTCGATCGGGTTCAGGGCGTCAACCTCACCCGCCCGTTCCCCGCGCGCATCATCGGACTCGCGAAGCTCGAGGTCGTCGGGGCGGGCACAGACTCCAACGTCGAGCTCGAGTACCTCGCGACGCCGCGCGCAGAGGCGGTGCGGACCGACATCCTGCGTCTCGCCTCGGGTGCGCGCGCGGCGAGACTGACAGCCGCGGATGCCGCAGCCGGAGTGCGGCCCTCGGATGCCGCGGGTGCCGCCGGCGGTGCGCCTGGTTCGGCGCGAGCGCAGCTCGTCGGGTCGGTGAACGCCGGGGTCAACGATCTGATCAGCGGCGTCGACCTCGCCGATGTCGAGCCCGAGAGCGTGGTCAAGATCCCGACCGGTCGCCTGGTCGGGTCGCAGCTGATCTCGAGCGTGATCTGGTTCGTCTTCTTCGGGATCATCTTCGGCGTGGCGGTCGGCGGCGTCGCGATCGGCTCCCTGATCGACGGCGATCCGATCGGCGGGTTCCTCGGCCTCGGCATCACGCTGGGCATCGGGATCCCCATGATCATCGCGATCGTCGGAATCACCTGGGCGCAGATCTCGAAGTCGCTGCGCTATTCGATCGCTCCGACGCCCGATGGCGTGCGGATCACCTACGGTCTGCTGACGACCGTGACCGAGACGCTGCCGCCGGGGCGCATCTTCGCCGTGGAGGTCACGCAGTCGCTGCTGTGGCGTCCGTTCGGCTGGTGGACCATCAGGATCAACCGCATGAGCGGCAAGAGCGCCGCGCAGCAGTCGTCGGGCTCCGCACAGCAGTTCAACGTCGTGCTTCCTGTCGGCAAGCGCGCCGATGTCGAACGGGTGCTCGCCCTGATCCTCCCGGATGCTCCGGTCGCCGACATCCCGCTCGTCTGGGAGCACGGCATCCTCGGTCCGGTCGAGGGCGATCCCTATCGGACGATGCCGCGGCGCGCATGGTGGCGCCGACCGGTGTCGTGGAAGCGGCACGGCTTCGCGCTGACCGAGTTCGGACTGCTGCTCAGGCGCGGAGTCGTCTGGCGCAAGCTGGCCATCTTCCCGCTGGCACGACTGCAGGGCGTGTCGCTCTCTCAGGGACCGATCGATCGCGCGCAGCGTGTCTCAGGTGCGCAGGTGCACTCCGTGCAGGGCCTCATCACGGGGTATCTGTCGGGTCTCGAGCGCGACGACGCTCTGTATCTCCTCGATGGCGTGAGCTCGGCAGCGGTCGCCGCCGCAGCGCGCGATCATACCCATCGATGGGGTGAGTACGTGACGGATGCCGAGGGGGCGCAGGTTCCCGGGTACCCGGGCGCCGGGGCGGACACCGCGGCTCCCGATCTCGCGGCTCCCGTTCCTCCGCCTCCCGCGCCGCCTGCTGCTCCGGTCGGTTCTCCGACTGGGCCTCCGGCACCTCCTGCGGCTCCGGCGCCTCCGGCACCTCCTGCGGCTCCGCAGGCGCCTCTTGCTCGGCCGGCCGTGGCTCCGGCACCGCCCGCGCCGCCGGTCTCGCCGCCTCCTGCGTCACCGGTCTCGCCGCCTCCTGCGCCGCCCGTCTCTCCGGCACCTCCGGCGCCGCCGGCTCCGAACGGTGAGTGATCCGCTGCGCCGTGACGGGCGCCTCGGGGTCGGCATCATCGGGGCCGGGCGCGTGGGGCCCGTCATCGGTGCGGCTCTCGCCGGAGCGGGACACGCGATCACGGGAATCACCAGCGGCTCGGACGATGACCGGGCATCAGCAGTGCTGCCGGACGTGCCGATCCTCGATGCTCTCGAGGTCGTGCGTCGCAGCGAGCTCGTCGTGGTGGCCGTGCCGCATGACCAGCTGCCCGCTCTGATCACCGGCATCGCCGAGGTCGGAGGATGGCAGCTCGGCCAGCTCGTGCTGCACACCGACCCCGGTCACGGCATCGAGGTGCTGCGGCCTGCTGCCGCGAGCGGAGCCATCCCGCTCGCTGTGCATCCGGCGATCGCCTTCACGGGCACCTCGGTCGATCTGCGGCAGCTGCAGGCGAGCTATGCGGCGGTCACCGCTCCCGCCGCAGTGCTGCCCATCGCGCAGGCCCTGGCCGTCGAGATGGGGTGCGAGCCGGTGGTGATATCGGAGGCGGATCGTGAGGCCTATGCCGACGCGATCCAGACCGTCACCGAGTTCTCGCGCTCGATCATCGCGCAGTCCACCTCGCGCCTCGGCGAACTCGGCATCGAGAACCCGGGCGGCTATCTCTCTGCACTCGTGCAGTCGACCGTCGAGCGGGCGCTCCGAGACGCGTCCGGCCCGCAGCCGCTCCTCTGAGGTCAGCGACCGCCCGAGAAGCCGCCGCCCCCGCCGCCGCCCGAGAAGCCGCCGCCGAACGATCCGCCTGCGCTCGACGAGCTGCTGGCGCTCGGCGCCGAGTACGTCGCGGAAGCCTGCGAAGAGGCGGCGAATGCGATGAGCTGGCCGTGGACGAACGGCGTGCTGGGGTCGCCGATCCACGTCGCCCCGCGCTGCTCGAAGGCGTACACCTGCTCGAGCAGGGCTCCCCATTCGTTCTCCATGCCGAACAGCATCGCGTAGGGGAGCAGGCGCTCGTAGACGACGATCACGTTCGCGCTGCCGTCCTGTCGCCGCTCGGCGCCGGAGTACGACTGGAGCATCTGCAGCCGATCGGCTTCAGCGACGCGGATGAACTCCCGCACGCCCATGAGGTACTCGTACTGCCGAGCCCCTTCGGCAGAGAGCACCGTGTGCCTCGAGAAGCTGTAGAAGGATGACAGGAAGACGAGGAACGCTCCGAAGGCGATCGCCACGAACGCGGGAATCGCCGAGACCCTCCCCGCGATGATCCCCGACATGCCCAGGGCGAAGCCGACCAGCACGATGCCGATCGCGCACCACTGCACGATCATCGCGCCCCTGCTGCGGGCCTTCGTGGTGAGCCCGCGTGAGACAGCCGCCTCGATGCCGTGCTGCGACAGGGTCTTCATGCGAGCGGCGAACTCCTCGCTCGCGTGGGGGAGTTCGGCGACCCCCGCGGAGTCCGCGCCGGCGAACAGCGCGTCCAGCGCCTCGACATCGAGCTGGTCGGGGATCCGGCCACCCGGAAGGCGCCGCAGCCGCGGCTGTTCGGCGTCCGTCCCCTCTTCGATGCGGAGCGTGCCGCGCACAGCGAGGTGGATGATCTCGGCCGGGATCGGATCCTTGGCTCCGGGCACGATCGCGGCGGCGAGCAGCGGCGGCAGGGAGTCCGGCACGTCGTACTGGGCCACGATGATGCCGCTGGCCTTGCGCCGGTTCCTCTTGAAGGCAGAGACGGTGAACCAGCTGGCGACCGAGAGCGCGAGTCCACCGAGCGCGGCGACAGCGGGCACTGTGTCGGTCACGGGGTTGGGCTGCCGAGCCGAGGGCTGCGCGGCGGTGTTCGACTCGAATCCGACGGCGATCGTGATGCCCTCGCCGGGGGAGAGCTCCTTCGCCTCGACACTGAGCTGCGAGCCGTCCGAGGATGCGATCAGATCGCACTCGTCTGTCGAGCCCTGGTAGCCGGCGTAGCAGCGCGCGTCGCCGGTCATCCGATCCGTCATCGCCTCGTCGAACGCGACCTCAGCATGGAAGGCCTCGATGCGCTGAGTGCTGTCGAGCGGCAGCAGGTCCCAGTAGAACTCGTCGACGCCGGAGTCGGCGGCGAGGATCACGTCGCGCATCTCGTATTCGATGACGTAGGTCGTGAGTCCGCGCACGTAGTCGTCGTCGCCGGTGAGGACCAGCAGCAGTCCGTCCTCGTTCTCGGTCTCGTACGGCACGTCGGCCCCGGTCTCGTCGGTCACGGACAGCACACGCGGATCGAGCCACGCATTCTCGTAGCTGGTAGGCAGTCCGCGGACGATCCCCTTGTTCTGGTCGATGTCGGGGAAGCGCGCCGTGAGGGTCTCGGTGACGTGCATGCGGGCGCGCCCGTCGTCGTCGAGCCCCACCTCGTAGCGCGCGTCCCACGACGCGTACGCGAAGTCGTCGACATCGGCGCGGACCGCCGTCGCACCGGACGCGGGGGCCGCGGGCGGCGCTGCTGCGGCAGCGGGAGCCGCTGACATGAGCAGCGCAGCGGCGGTGAGACCGGTCGTGACGAGAACGTGGGCGAGTCTGGTGGCTGCCATGCTTCGAGGCTACCCAGACTCGACCGCGGGGTGAGGGACGCGACCTCGGTAAACTGGACACGACTTTCAAGGAGCCCCGAATGACTGACGCGTCTGCCGCGCCCGACACGACCACCGCCGCCACCGAAGAAGACGTGCACGAGCAGAAGGCCGTGCGCCTGGCCAAGCGCGAGCGTCTGGTCGCGAACCGAGCGGACGCCGGCGGGGGAGCCTTCCCGGTCAGCGTGCCCGTGACCCACCAGATCCCCGCGCTGCGCGCCGAGTACGACGAGCTCGAAGCCGGTGCCGAGACGGGTGTCGTCGTCGGCGTCGCCGGTCGCGTGGTCTTCAGCCGCAACACCGGCAAGCTGTGCTTCGCGACGTTGCAGGCCGGCGACGGCTCGCGGATCCAGGCGATGATCTCGCTCGCGAACGTCGGGGAGGAGTCGCTCGCCGACTGGAAGGAGTACGTCGACCTCGGTGATCACGTGTTCGTGCACGGCGAGGTGATCTCCAGCCGCCGAGGCGAGTTGTCGATCATGGCCGATGCGTGGGCGATCGCCTCGAAGGCGATCCTGCCGCTGCCCAATGCCTACTCCGAGCTCAGCGAGGAAGGGCGTGTGCGCAGCCGCTACCTCGATCTGATCGTCCGCGAGCAGGCGCGTACGACCGTGCGCGCCCGCGCCGCGGTCAACGCGAGCCTCCGGGCGACGTTCGGCAGCCACGACTATCTCGAGGTCGAGACGCCCATGCTGCAGGTGCAGCACGGTGGAGCATCCGCTCGTCCGTTCGTCACGCACTCGAACGCCTTCGACACCGAGCTCTATCTGCGCATCGCGCCCGAGCTCTACCTGAAGCGCGCCGTCGTCGGGGGCATCGAGCGGGTGTACGAGATCAACCGCAACTTCCGCAACGAGGGCGCCGACTCGACGCACAGCCCGGAGTTCGCGATGCTCGAGGCCTACCAGGCCTACGGCGACTACAACCAGATGGCCGCCCTGACGCAGGAGCTCGTGCAGCAGGCGGCGATCGCGGTGGCCGGTTCGACCACGGTGACCTGGGCCGACGGCACCGAGTACGACCTCGGCGGCGAATGGGATCGCATCTCGATGTACGAGTCGCTGTCGGCGGCCTCCGGTCGCACGATCACGCCGAGCGACTCGGTCGAGGACCTGATCGCGTTCGCCGAGACGAACGGTGTGGACCTGCCCGCTCAGGCGACGCACGGCAAGCTGGTCGAAGAACTGTGGGAGCACTTCGTGAAGGGCGACCTCGTGCGGCCCACCTTCGTGATGGACTTCCCCGTCGACACCTCGCCGCTCGTGCGCGAGCACCGCTCGATCGAGGGCGTGGTGGAGAAGTGGGACCTGTACATCCGCGGCTTCGAGCTGGCGACCGGGTACTCCGAGCTCGTCGACCCCGTCATCCAGCGCGAGCGCTTCGTCGAACAGGCGAAGCTCGCCGCTCGGGGAGATGTCGAGGCGATGCCCGTCGACGAGGAGTTCCTGCGGGCACTCGAGCACGGCATGCCGCCGTCCGGGGGAATGGGCATGGGGATCGATCGCCTGCTGATGGCGATCACGGGGCTCGGCATTCGCGAGACCATCCTGTTCCCGCTGGTCAAGTAGCGGGCGTCGCGCCGCGTCTGAACGCCCACTCCGGAAGCATCGCCGCGTTGATCATCGTCTCGAGCAGGGCGGCGAGGCCGTATTCGGGGTCGATCGCCCGCACGAGATCGAGGTACTGCCCGGCGTGACTCGATCGGCCGAGCGCCCACGAGAGCCATGCCGCAGCGGTGAGCGGTGCGGGCCTGGTGTCTCGCGGCGCGAGCGCTGCGGCGGTCCGGACGAGTGAGAGGGCGACCCCGAGCCGCTCCGGATCGGGAGTGGGCCCTCGACCGAGGAAGACCTCGCCGAGGTCGTCCGGCACCGTGGAACCGGAGTCGGCGAAGGTGAGCTGCGCCTCGAGTGTGCGTTCGCCGCCGTGGACATCGGTCGCCCACTGCGTCAGTGCCACATCTCGGAACAGCGGGCGTTCGAGGCACCAGAGGAGTGCGGCGGTGGCGAACGGCGGCAGATCATCGGGTGACGCGAGCACGGCTTCGAAGAATGCCGGGATGTCTTCGAGGAGCACGAGCGCAGCGATCGCCTGAGGGTTCTCGGCGCCCGTCGGCCCGGCCTCTCCGCCCCGCGCGAGGAGGTCGGTGACGTCACGCAGCGCTCGCCCCACCCTCTCTCTGTCGGCGAAGCCTGCCGTCGGCAGAACAGCGCCGGCACGCTGGTCGCCTGAAACGTCGCCGACGCCGGGCACCTCGGGGGCCGTGCGATCGAGAGCGCGGAGCTGCGGGTCGTCGACGAGATAGCTCGACCAGCCGCCGGGGGTCACGCAGAGCGCGTCCACGATTCGCAGTCCCGCGTCCTCCGCGCGCCCGAGGAGTTCGTCGACCTCCACGGCGAAAGGAAGGACGAGCCCATCGCGCGTCTTCTGCGCAGCCTCGTCCGTGTAGACGACGAGGGCGACCGCATCCGTTCGCTCGACTCGTGAGACCAGACCGACCGCGGCATCCGCGTAGTCCTCGAGCTCGACGTCGTCGCGGGGGAGGTCGAGTCTCATCGCACCGTAGGTGCGTGTGCCTCGGAACGGCAGCAGGACGAGGCTCTCGGTCGGGGTGAAGCCTGCGAGGGAGGGGACGATGCTGAGGAACTCAGCGGAGCCGGAAGCACGGAGCAGTGTTGTCATCCGGCGAGTCTCATCGCACCGCTGTCGTGACGGTCCGATTCCACAGCGCCGATCGTCGATCAGCTGCAGGCCCCCGAGTGTGGAGGAGCAGTGGGTCGCGTACCATGGAGCCATGGAGAACTTCTGGCTCGCAGCCGCATGGTCGATCATCCCGACCATCGGGGTGAGCGTCGTGTTCTTCTTCGTGCTCCGCGGAATCCTGCGGTTCGATCGCACCGAACGCAAGGTGCACGCACGGATCGAGGCCGAGGAGCGGGCCGCGCGCGGTCTGCCGCCGCGCTCCTGAGCGGCGTCGGCACCATCGGCTACTGTGTAGCCAGCGCACCGTCCGCGGTGCCCACTGACGCGCCCGGCGTCGCAGTGCCGACCGGCCGAGAGGACGAGGGATGACGCCCGAGATCTGGGCTTGGTGGACCGCGGCGTTCCTGATCGCCCTCGACCTGACGATCCGCATCACGGCGATCATCGTGATCCCGCGCAACCGGCGACCCACTGCGGCGATGGCGTGGCTGCTCGCGGTCTTCTTCATCCCGTTCATCGGCGTCTTCCTCTTCCTGCTCATCGGGAACCCGCGCCTGCCGCGCGCCCGCCGCCGCAAGCAGGATCAGATCAACGAGTACATCGCCGAGACGAGCGAGCACCTGCACTTCGGCACCCTGCGACCGGATGCGCCGAGCTGGTTCCCCCCGCTCGTCGAGATGAACCACAGGCTCGGAGCGCTGCCGATCTCGGGGGACAACGGCGCGCATCTGATCGCGGACTATCAGGAGTCGCTGGACGCGATGGCCGACGAGATCCGCAAGGCCGAGGACTACGTCCACATCGAGTTCTACATCCTCCAGGCCGACGCCTCGACAGACAACTTCTTCCGCGCGATGGAAGAGGTCGCAGAGCGCGGCGTGCACGTCCGCGTGCTCCTCGACCACTGGGCGAACAGATGGAAGCCGAAGTATCGGCAGACCGTCAGGCGGCTCGATCGCATGGGCGCGAACTGGCATCTGATGCTTCCGGTGCAGCCGCTGAAGGGGCGCATGCAGCGGCCCGACCTGCGCAACCACCGCAAGCTCCTCGTCGTCGACGGCAAAGTAGCCTTCCTCGGCTCGCAGAACGTCACGGACTCGACCTACAACCTGCCCAAGAACATCAAGCGCGGTCTGCACTGGGTCGACCTCATGGTCCGCATCGACGGCCCCGTCGTGCTGAGTGTGAACGCCATCTTCCTCAGCGACTGGTACAGCGAGACCGACGAGGTCCTGCAGGAGATCGACATCTCGCACGCCGAGACCGGGTCGGGAGATCTCGACTGCCAGGTCGTGCCGTCGGGGCCCGGGTTCGAGGTCGAGAACAACCTGCGTCTCTTCCTCGGGCTGCTCTACGCGGCCAAAGAGAAGATCATGATCGTCAGCCCGTACTTCGTGCCGGATGAAGCGCTGCTGCTCGCCGTCACCGCCGCGGTCGACCGTGGAGTCGCGGTCGAGCTGTTCGTCTCCGAAGAGGGAGACCAGGCGATGGTCTATCACGCGCAGCGCAGCTACTACGAGGCGCTGCTCAAGGCCGGGGTGCGGATCTGGATGTACCGCAAGCCCTACATCCTGCACACGAAGAGCCTCACCATCGACGACCAGGTCGCCGTGATCGGCTCGAGCAACATGGACATGCGTTCGTTCGGTCTGAACCTCGAGGTGTCGATGCTGGTGCGGGGCGAGGAGTTCGTCTCCGAGATGCGCGCCGTCGAAGACGTCTACCGCTCCCTCAGCAGGGAGCTGACTCTCGAGGAGTGGATGCAGCAGCCTCTGCGCTCGACCGTCCTCGACAACCTCGCGCGCCTCACCTCGGCGCTGCAGTAGGGCGGCAAGGCGGGGGTGCCCTCCGCAGACCGCGGCCGGTACCCTGTGTGCATGGAATCCCCATCGCGTGTCATCGCCGCACTCTCGTCCTTGGCCGCCGTGCTGCTCGTCGCAGGGTGCACGATCGGCCCTGGGGCTACCGGGTCGCAGGCGACCTCGAACCCCTCGAGCGGGCCCGGCCAGAGCACGGACGACTCGGATGACGTCGAAGGCACGCTGCTCGACGACGGCCGGATGTTCGCCGTCGTCACCTGGGGATCCTCCACCTGCGTTCCGCAGGTCGACACGGTGACGACCGAAGGGCAGACCGTCTCGGTGACACTCGTCGAGCCGGAGTCCGAGGGAGACGGCGAGAAGGCATGCACGGCCGACCTGGCGTCGCGTGCGAGCGTCGGTGCGCTGCCGGAAGGTGTCGACCCGACGAAGGAGATCACCCTGCAGGTGACCTACGGCGACGTCGTCGACGACGTCGATCTCGACGGCGACCCCTCGTTCACCGGCACTCCCGGCTCGTCGACCGAGTACGCGCCCACCGCCGGCTGGTTCGACGACGGCTCGCTGGTCCTGCTCACCTGGGGCTCGTCGAGCTGCGCCCCCGTGGTCGAGGATCTCGAGGGCTCTGGCGCCTCGGGCACGGCGACTTTCGCGACCGACGACGACCAGGTGTGCACCATGGACATGGCGCCGCGTGCGACGATCCTGGAGTTCGGCGAAGATGCCGTCGATGACGACGCCTTCACTCTCACGCTCGTCGGCGGCGGCCTCGACGGCACGGTCGAGGTACGGGGCTGACGCAGCAGTCGGACGCCCGAGCCGCAGCGATCAGAACGACGCGACCGGATGGTCGGCGGGAAGGGCCAGCAGGAGCGCCCCGGGGTCGACGCGGCAGGTGATGCGCACCGCGGTCCCGAACTCATCGCCGTCGAGTTCGATCGGGGTGGGGGAGGTCACGGCCGCTTCGGCGGCGGCTCCGCGGAAGTAGTGCACCGAGGCATCCCGGCCCCGACGTTCGAGCACCCGGCGACCGGCGCGTGAGCGCCGCAGCACCGAGTTGTCCCACCAGATCTTGCGCCAGACCCCGAGCCAGCCCCACATGCCGGTGGGCTGGATCACGGCGACGTCGAGCACGCCGTCGGTGATCGACGCGTCGGGGATCAGAGAGATGCCCGCCGGCAGAGTGCCGCAGTTGGCGAACAGGATGCTGTGCACCTTGGTCGAGTGCAGGCGGCCGTCGTCGATCTGGAACACGGAGCGGAACGGCTCGGCGGTCACGAGCGACCTCGCGGCTCCGTCGACGTAGGCGATCCATCCCACCGACTTCTTCAGGTCTGGGCGGGTGTTGGCGATCATGTCGGCATCCAGCCCGACGCCCGCGAGAACGACGTAGGCGTGCTCCTCGTGCTCGCCGTTCTCCCGCGTCAGGCGCGCCCAGCCGATGTCGATCGCGTGGCGGAACTCGCCCAGCGCCGCGCGGATCATCTCGTCCGGGTCGGCCAGCGGGAGCCCCAGGTTGCGCGCCAGCAGATTTCCGGTGCCGCTCGGCAGGATCGCGAGTGGCACCCCGGTGTTCGCGATGGCTTCGGAGACCGCGCGCACCGTGCCGTCTCCGCCGGCCACGAGCACGACATCCACGGCGCGGGCGAGGGCTTGGGCCGTCGCAGCCTGGCCGGGGTCTTCGATCGTTGTCGGATAGAAGGCCGGGTGCTCCCACCCTGCCTCGCTCGAGAGCGCGCGGACTCTGGCCCGCAGATGCTTCTCGTCGACTTTGATCGGGTTGTAGATGAGCGCCGCCTGGCGTCGGCCGGTGGCGCTCGTGGTCATGGCGCTACTCTAACCCGGGCGTCGACCCACCCGGTCGCGGCGGACGCGCCCGGGCCGCACCATAGACTTGGTGGATGATCGACCTCGCACTCCTCCGCGAAAATCCGGAGATCGTCCGCCGTTCTCAGGCCGCCCGTGGCAACGACCAGGGCACCGTCGACATCGCGCTCGAGGCCGACCGATCGCGCCGCGCGGCGCTCGCCGCGTTCGAGGAGCTGAGGGCCGAGCAGAACGCGTTCGGCAAGCAGGTCGCGAAGGCGCCGAAAGACGAGAAGGCGGCGCTCGTGGCGCAGGCCAAGGATCTCGCCGAGCGCGTCAAGCAGGCGCAGCAGGCGGCGAACGAGGCCGCCGAGGCCCTGGCCGCTGCTCTCGCACGCATCGAGAACGTGGTCATCGACGGCGTCCCGGCCGGGGGCGAGGCCGATTTCGTCGAGCTGCGCCGAGTCGGTGAGGTGCCCGCATTCGACTTCGAACCCCGTGATCACCTCGAGCTCGGTGAGATCCTCGGCGCGATCGACATGGAGCGCGGCGCGAAGGTGTCTGGCGCTCGGTTCTACTTCCTGCGCGGCATCGGGGCTCGTCTCGAGATCGCGCTCATGAACCTCGCGCTCGACAAGGCGCTGCAGAACGACTTCGTGCCGCTGATCACACCCACCCTGGTGCGGCCGGAGATCATGCAGGGCACCGGATTCCTCGGCGAGCACGCAGACGAGGTCTACCACCTCGACAAGGACGACGACCTGTACCTCGTGGGCACCAGCGAGGTCGCGCTCGCCGGATACCACAAGGACGAGATCCTCGATCTGGGCAAGGGCGCGCTGCGGTACGCCGGCTGGTCGACCTGCTATCGCCGCGAGGCGGGCTCGCACGGCAAGGACACCCGCGGCATCATCCGGGTGCACCAGTTCAACAAGCTCGAGATGTTCGTCTACACGAACCCGGAGGATGCGGAAGCTGAGCACCTGCGTCTCGTCGCTCTGCAGGAGGAGATGCTGACCTCGCTCGGCCTCGCCTATCGCGTGATCGACGTCGCAGCAGGCGACCTCGGCTCCAGCGCAGCGCGCAAGTACGACATCGAGGCGTGGGTGCCGACGCAGGGTGCTTTCCGCGAGCTCACCTCCACCTCGAACTGCACGACGTATCAGGCGCGCCGCCTCGACATCCGACACCGGCCCGAGGCTCACGAGGGCCAGACCGCGAAGACGCAGCCGGTGGCGACCCTCAACGGCACGCTCGCGACGACCCGCTGGATCGTCGCGCTGCTCGAGACGCATCAGCAGGCCGACGGTTCTGTGCGCGTGCCGGAGGTGCTTCGGCCGTACCTCGGCGGGCTCGAGGTTCTGGAGCCGACCGCGTGACGGCCCCCTGGCTCGTCGGGCTCGACGTCGACGGAACGATCATCCTGCAGGACGAGACGATGAGCCCCGGCGTGCCCGAGGCCGTCGCGCGGCTGCGGGATGCCGGTCACGAGGTGACGATCGCCACCGGACGCAGCTGGATGGCCACGCGTCGCTGGGTCGAGCAGCTCGAGCTGACCCCGCAGTTCGTGGTGTGCTCGAACGGAGCGGTGACCATGCGTCGGGTGGGCGACGAGTGGGAGCGGTGGCACATCGAGACGTTCGATCCGTCTCCCGTGCTCGCTCTCCTGCGCGACCGCCTGCCGGAGGCCCGGTACATGGTCGAGCTCGGCTCGGGGCTCAGGCTGTACACCGAGCACCTGGACGACTGGACGCTCGACGGCGGACGACAGGTCGGCTTCGAAGAGCTGGTCGCCGAGCCGGTCTCCCGTGTCGTCGTCGTGTCGCCGGGTCACGACGAGGAGGACTTCCACCGCCTCGTCGCGGAGGCAGGACTCAACGAGGTCTCGTACGCGATCGGCTGGACGGCGTGGCTCGACATCGCGCCGCAGGGCGTCGACAAGGGCACGGCGCTCGAGCGCGTGCGCACCGAGCTCGGCTTCGAGCGCGGGCAGGTCTTCGTGGCCGGCGACGGACGCAACGACATCGGCATGTTCGAGTGGGCGCTGGGGCTCGACGGCCGTGCCGTCGCCATGGGGCAGGCGCCCGCAGAGGTCAAGGATGCCGCGGGCGAGGTGACCGGCGACGTCGAGGACGGCGGGCTCGCAATGGCACTGAACACGCTTCCAGCGGCCGCCCAGGTCAGCGCGAGAGAATAGAACTCGGCTAGACTCACGGCTTGTCGGCAGATTCGTCTGTCGGGAGGGTTGTCCGAGTGGCCGATGGAGCTGGTCTTGAAAACCAGTGGGCAGAGATGTCTCGTGGGTTCGAATCCCACACCCTCCGCATTCCAGGGAACGGTGTCCCCCCGCACCGCACGCTGAAACCGAAAGGCACCGAGTGAGTCCTCACACCCGACGCCGTCGTACCATCGCGCGACACGGACAGCTCCACTCGCCGGGCCCCGTCAGCCAGCTTCTGACGTTCATCGCGATCGGTCTCGCCGTCGTCCTGGTGAGCGGCTTCGGCGTCGTCTCGTACATCGTCTACGACCTCTCGAGCACGGTCTCGGCCAACGCGGTCGAGCTGGACAGCACCGAGGAGCTGCCGCCGGACATCAGCGAGTACGAGGGCGGATTCAACATGCTCCTCACCGGTGTCGACACGTGCGAAGAGGCCTATGCGCAGTACTTCGGCGAACGCTGCACCGGCGCCGACTCCGAAGGCACGCTCAATGACGTGAATCTCCTCCTGCACGTGTCGGAGGAGCCCCGCCGCATCACCGTCGTCAGCCTGCCCCGAGACATGATGGTGCCGATCCCCGAGTGCGAAGACGCCGAGGGCGACGTGCACTCCGCGATGAGCAAGCAGCAGATCAACACCGCCTACACCGACGGCGGACTCAACTGCGTCGCGAAGACCGTCTCCGACCTCACCGGTCAGGAGATCCAGTTCGCGGCATCGGTCACGTTCGGCGGTGTGATCGAGATCACGAATGCGATCGGCGGCGTCGAGGTGTGCCTCGCCTCTCCGATCAAGGACCGCTACACGGGCCTCGATCTGGCAGCCGGAAACCACGTGATCGAGGGCATCACCGCTCTGCAGTTCCTCCGCACCCGCCACGGCGTCGGAGACGGCAGCGACCTCGGACGCATCGGCAACCAGCAGCAGTACATGTCGAGCCTGGCGCGCACGCTGATCAGCGGCGAGACGCTCGGCAACGTCCCCATGATGTTGAAGCTCGCGACCACCGGTCTCGACAACGTCGAGGCGAGCACCTCGCTCGCCGACCCGATGAAGATCGTGCAGATCGCGCTCGCGGTGAAGTCCGTGCCGTTCGAGGACATCGTCTTCCTGCAGTACCCGACGTTCGCGGACCCGGCCGACCCCAACCGCGTCGTGCCGGACAAGGAGTCCGCCGAGGCCATGTGGAACGCGATCAACGAGAACGCCCAGCTGCAGGTCACGCATCAGAACACCGAGAACGACGGAGTCGTCGTGACGGATCCGGCCACGCAGACGCCCGCCGACGCGGGTGCCGAGGCGGCGACGCCTGACCCTGCGGCGACACCTGAGAACGTCGTGGCGCTGCCTGACACGATCAAGGGCAACTCGGCCGCGCAGCAGACCTGCTCGAACGGAAACGTCCGCTGACGTCCACGCCGACCGCACGGACCATCCCGAAGAACCGCCCCTCCTGCCTGTCAGGGTGTGGGCGGTTCTCCGCGTTCAGCGCGTAGGCGTCTCCGGCTGATCGGTCGGCGGGTAGAGCACGTCCATGAGGGCTCCGATGATGCCCGGCATGTCGACGGAGCGGTCGATCATCCACTGCAGCTGCAGCCCGTCGGCGACCGCCTGGATCACCCGTGCCATGGTGTCCGGGTCGAGCGTCGCCCGGTGGGCGGCGTCGTGGACGAAGCTGTCGGTGATGCTCTCGCGGAGCTTCTCGCTGCGCTCGAGGAAGTACTGATGGGCCGGATGCGCGGGGTCGACGGCGTCGACCGAGAGGCGTGAGAACAGTTCGACGACTCCGGGGACCTCGGTGTTGTGGCGGATGACATCGATGAACGCGGACTTGCCGTCGACCGGATTCAGCGTCTGCGGCATCATGCCGTCGTGCTCGTCGCGCTTGCGCAGCACCTCGGTGAAGAGCTCCTCCTTGCTGCCGAAGTAGTGCAGGAGCGCGGCGGGGGTGACGCCGACCAGCTCGGCGATCTGCTTGAGCGAGGCGTTCTGGTAGCCCTTGCGGCCGATCACATCGAGAGCGCTCTCGAGGATCTCCTCGCGTCTGGCGACGCCCTTCGCGTATGAACCTCGTCGTGCCATCCCTCGAGAGTAATCCTGAACAACGTTTGAGATCCAATACTTACTGGCATATAGTTTTCGCAGGACACCGCCGTCGCCGCGAAAGGAACATCATGACCGATACATCGGCATCCGATCTCACCCTCGAGGAGAAGGCATCGCTCACCAGCGGTGCGGACTTCTGGACGACGAAGGCCATCGAGCGCGTCGGTCTGCCGTCGATCATGATGACCGACGGCCCGCACGGCCTGCGCAAGCAAGCAGGCGGCACCGATCACCTCGGTCTCTCGAGCAGTGTGCCGGCGACCTGCTTCCCTCCCGCTGTCGGCATCGGCTCGACGTTCGATCCCGAGATCGTCGAGCGCGTCGGCGCGGCCATCGGCGTCGAGGCGGCGATCGAAGACGTCGCCATCGTGCTCGGCCCCGGCATCAACATCAAGCGGTCGCCCCTGTGCGGTCGCAACTTCGAGTACTTCTCGGAGGACCCGATCGTCTCGGGGATCCTCGGTGCGGCCTCGGTGCGAGGAGTGCAGTCGCAGGGCGTCGGCACCTCGCTCAAGCACTTCGCGGCCAACAACCAGGAGTTCGATCGCATGCGCGCGAGCTCCGACGTGGACCCGCGTCCGTTGCACGAGATCTACCTGCGCGGCTTCGAGCGCGTGGTCAAGGATGCCGAGCCGTGGACCGTCATGTGCTCGTACAACCGCATCAACGGGGTCTACGCCTCGGAGGACCCGTGGCTGCTCACACAGGTGCTGCGCGATGACTGGGGCTTCGACGGCGTGGTCGTCTCGGACTGGGGTGCTGTGAACGACCGCGTGGCTGGCGTCGCCGCCGGTCTCGACCTCGAGATGCCGTCGTCGGGCGGGCGGACGGATGCTCAGCTCGTGGCCGCGGTGCGCGCCGGCGAGCTCGACGAGAGCGTGCTCGACACCGCAGCCGACCGTGCGATCGATCTCGTGCGCAAGGCGCAGCGGCGCCCTGCCGTCGCAGGTCCTCTCGACGTCGACGCGCACCATGCGCTCGCGAGGGAAGCGGCCGGACGCTCCATCGTGCTGTTGAAGAACGACGGCGACGTGCTGCCGCTCGCCGCGGAGCAGAGGATCGCCGTCATCGGAGCCTTCGCGACCGAGCCGCGCTTCCAGGGAGCCGGATCCTCGCTCATCAACCCCACCCGCGTCGACACCGCGTGGGACGAGCTCCGTGCCGTGGGTGGAGAGAACGTCACGTACGCCGCCGGCTTCGCTGTCGAAGGTGGCGACATCGCGGCATCCGGCCGTTCGGCCGACGACCTGCGCGCCGAGGCCGTCGCCGTCGCATCCGCAGCCGACGTCGCCGTCGTGTTCCTCGGCCTTCCCGCTGCCGAGGAATCCGAGGGCTTCGACCGCGAGCACATCGATCTGCCCGCTGCGCAGCTGGAGGTGCTCGACGCCGTGATCGCGGCGAACCCCACCACGGCGGTCGTGCTCTCGAACGGCGGCGTCGTCGCGCTGCCCTTCGCCGAGCGGGTGCCGGCGATCGTCGAGACGTGGCTGCTCGGCCAGGCCGGCGGCGGCGCTGTCGCCGACGTGCTCTACGGAGCGGTGAACCCCTCGGGAAAGCTCACCGAGACCGTTCCGGTGCGGCTGGAGGACAACCCCTCGTTCGGCAGCTTCCCCGGTGAGTTCGGTCACGTCCGCTACGGCGAGGGCGTGCTGGTCGGCTACCGCTGGTACGACGCGAAGGGCCTCGACGTCACCTTCCCCTTCGGGTACGGCCTCTCGTACACGACGTTCTCGTATGGCGAGGCGTCGGTCGCGGCGAGCGAGAGCGGCGACATCGTCGTGCGGGTCGATGTGACCAACACCGGAGACCGCGACGGCCGCGAGATCGTGCAGGTCTATGCGGCCCCGGTCGCCTCCGTCGTGCAGCGCGCGCCGCGCGAGCTCAAGGCCTTCGCATCGGTGGCGCTCGCTGCGGGGGAGACCCGTACCGTCGAGCTCGTCGTGCGCCGAGAGGACCTCGCCTATTGGGACGTGCGCGTCGACCGCTGGATCGTCGAGAGCGGCGAGTACACGGTCGAGGTCGCCGCGTCGAGCCGCGACATCCGTTCTTCCGCGACCGTGCAGGTCGAGGGCGATGCCGTCTCGCTTCCCCTCACGATGAACTCGTCGATCGGCGATGTCCTCGCGCACCCCGTAGCTGGCCCGACCGTCATGGGCGCCCTCGGCGGATTCCTGGGAGAGCTGACCGGTGCGGACTCGTCGGCTGCCTCGATGATGCCGAACGACGAGGCGATGCAGAAGATGATGGCGTCGTTCCCGATCGGCCGACTGATCGGATTCCCCGGTGTCGACGTCACGCACGAGCAGGTCGAGCAGCTGCTCGAGGGCGCGAACGCGGGAGTGCTGACGCCGGCCTGATCTCAGACCGTCCGAACGACGAAGCGCCCTCTCCGTCCTGCGACGGGGAGGGCGCTGTCGTGCGCGGGGCTGTGCGTCAGATCGTCAGGTCGCGTCCAGCCTCGTCTCCGAGAACGGGGGAGAAGCGGATGCCGAGGCCGTGATGCTCGTTCTCGGTGAGGAAGCCGTCGGCGATGGTCACGGGCGAGGGATCGGCCAGAGCGCCGAGCGCCCCGAATCCGGCATCCTCCACATCCTCGACCAGTGGTTCGAACGCGGTGTCGGGCAGCGTCAGGGCGAGCTGGCCCGAGAGCTCTGGCAGCAGGTGAGGATGCAGGGCGACGCCATGCGAGGCGGCGAGCCCGGCGATGCGGAGCAACGGGGTGATTCCGCCGACGCGCACGATGTTGGGCTGCACGATCTGCGCGGCGCCTGCCCGGAGGAAGTCTGCGAAGCGGTGCACCGTGTGCAGGTTCTCGCCGACCGCTATGGGCACGTCGATGCGACGGGCGAGCTCGGTGTGGCCGATGAGGTCGTCGGCCCGCAGCGGCTCCTCGATCCAGGCGAGATCGAAGCGCGACAGTGCGTCGATCGACGTCGTCGCGCGGTCGAGATCCCAGCGTTGGTTCGCGTCGATCATCAGCGCGCGATCGGGTCCGAGCAGCGCGCGCACGGCGGCGACGCGCTCGATGTCCTCCGAGAGATCGGGCTTTCCGACCTTGATCTTCACGGCATCGAACCCCGCATCGATCCAGCGCTGCACCTGGGCGAGCAGCTCTTCGAGCGGGTAGTGCAGGTTCACGCCCGATCCGTAGGCGCGCACGCGCTCACGGCGGTAGCCGATCAGGCGCGACACCGAGGTGTCGGCAGCGCGCGCCTCGGCATCCCACAGCGCGAGGTCGAGCCCTGCCAGCGCGATCGTCGTGATGCCACCGCCGCCCGCTTCGTGCAGGTGCTCCCACAGGCTCTGCCAGGCCTCGCCGGGAACAGCGGATCGGCCCACGGAGGCGGGAGCGATGTCCTGCTGCAGCAGCGACTGCACGGCGGGTGCGCCGATCTGCGGGCTCCACGAGAAACCCCATCCTTCGCCGCCGTCTGAGCGCACGACGTGGGTCGCGATGATACCGACCGACGTCACGTCGGCAGCCCACGGACGCGTCAGCGGCACCCGCTGGAGACGCGACGTCAGACTCCGGATGGTGGTCACAGCAGCGCGCGTCCTGCCGCGAGCTCCGTGCGCCAGGTGCGCGCGGCGCGCCAGCCGAGCAGGCGAGCGGCTTTGGCGGAGGAGAACGCGGGCGCAGTGCCGGTGAGCTCGGCCGCCGCCCGCGCGGTGCCGGGGTGGAACTGCGGCAGCAGCTCGCTCAGCGGGCGGCGGGCGAGCGCGTCGTCGGCGCCGACGAAGAACCGCTCGCCGTTCGGGATGTCGTCGAGGGCGTCGAGCAGGGCGTCGGCGAAGGCTGCGACGTCGCGGGCATCGATGTAGTTGAAGAGCGCCGGTGCCGACAGTGCGGGGTCATCGAGGCGTTCGAGCACGGTGTGCCCCTGCTGGGTCGGAGCGCCGGCCCATTCCTCGGGGGCGATCACGTAGCAGGGGCGGAAGGATGCGAACCGCACGTCGTCGCCCGCCTGGCGCCGCAGCATGTCGATCGTCTGCTCGATCAGCAGCTTCGACAGGGCGTAGGCGTTCCACGGTTCGGTGGGCGATGTCTCGTCGAGGGGGAGGCGCTCGGGAGTCCAGCCGCGGGGTGCGCCGTAGCCGATCACCGTCGGGCTCGACGCTGCGACCACTCGGCGGATGCCTGCACGCACGGCTCCGCCGAGCACCGACTGCGCGAGGGCGGCGTTCGTGCGCAGGATCACGTCTTCGGGTGCGCTGAAGGGCACCGCGATCGCCGCGAGGTGGATCACCGCGTCAGCTCGTGTGCCCGCGAGTGCCGACGCCGTGGCATCCGCGTCGGTCAGATCGAGGGAGAACTGAGTGATCCCGGCGCGGTCGAGGTGTGCGATCGGCTCTTTGTCGACGGAGATGAGCTCGTGTCCGGCATCCGCGAGTCCTGTCACGAGCGTGCGCCCGAGTCGCCCGGACCCGCCGGTGACGACGATCCTCATCGGCGTGCGAGCAGGGCGATCCCGAGCTCGTCGACCCTCACGGGGAGTCCGGTCTCGAGGGAGCGGTTGCCCGCGATGCCGACGGCGATGGAGCGGATGCCGTCTGTCCAGTCCGCCGGCCGCGCGAGCGGGTCATCGCCCGGATCTTCGAAGACGTCGGACAGGAGCAGGGCGTCGCCGCCGCCGTGTCCGCCGTCGCCGCCGTCGATGGGCACCTCGTAGGCCGCTTCCCAGTGCCGCTGCACGAGTATGCGCTCGCCTTCAGGGCGCAGTGCGGTGGTGCCGTCGCCGCCCGAGAGGCTCGGGTCGATGTGGGGATGCAGGCCCTCACCGGCCAGCACGGCTCCGCGTTCGACGACCTCGAGCTCGACGCGGCCGAGCGTGCCGTTGACGGCGACGCGATAGCCCTCCCACGGCGAGTGCGCGTTCAGCGAGTACGACATGGTCGCGCCCGAGACGTAGTCGACGACGAGCGCGAGGTTGTCCTCGATCGTGATGCCCTCGCTGAACACGTCGAGGTCGCGCACGTAGCCGTCGTGCTGCTCGGCGTCGAGGTAGAGCGCGGTCAGGCGTTCGTCGGTGCGGAGGTCGAGTTCGAAGAGGTCGCCCCCGTCGTGGGTTCCTCGCGCCGGACGCTCGCCGAGGCCGCGGCCGGCCGCATTCTCGGCGCCGTAGAAGCGCAGACCGCCCGACGCGTAGACGCGGGTCGGCTGCGAGCGGATCCACCAGTTGACGAGGTCGAAGTGATGGCTCGACTTGTGCACGAGAAGACCGCCCGAGTTCTTCTTGTCCCGGTGCCAGCGGCGGAAGTAGTCGGCGCCGTGGTTGGTGTCGAGCATCCACTGGAAGTCGACGGAGGTGACCTGCCCGATCGTGCCGTCCTGGATGATCCGGCGCAGCGCGCTGTTGCGGGGGGAGTACCGGTAGTTGAACGTCAGCACCACCTGTCGGCCGGTGCGTTCGACGACCTCTTCGATGCGGGCCGCGCTCGCCGCGTCGATCGTCAGCGGCTTCTCGACCACGACATCGGCACCGGCCTCGAGCGAGCGGACGATCAGCTCGGCGTGCAGATCGTCGCGCGAGCAGATGATGACCCGGTCGACGCGTTCGTCGCGGATCACCTGTTCGAGCTCGTCGGGGGTCGCGAGGCGGGGAGCGGAGGCGCCTGCGTCGACCGCGCGTTCGGAATGGAAGGCGGCGCGCACGGGGTTGGGCTCGACGATCGCGACCAGTTCGGCGCGGTCCCGGTGCGCTCCGGTGATCGCATCGACATACATCTGCGCGCGGACTCCGGCACCGGCCAGGGCATAACGGGTCTTCGTCATCGTGATCCTTCTGTGATCTCGAACTCAGGAAACGTTTTCTCGACGATAGCACAGGGCGGAAGCCGAGCACTCGGGCGGAGGCGGCTCAGTCCTCGCGCGGGGCGGAGGTGCTTCCGCGCACGACCAGGGTCGGCGTCAGCGTGAGCGCCGGGGTGGGTTCGCCGCCGGTGAGTTGGGCGTGCATGGCGGCCCAGGCTGCTGCGCCGAGATCGACAGCCGGAACCGCCGCGGTCGTGAGCGGCGGCGACGTGTAGGCGGCGAACGGGATGTCGTCGAAGCCGGTGATCGACAGCTGGCCCGGTACCTCGACGCGGCGCACGGTCAGCGCCGAGAGGAGGCCCATCGCGACGAGGTCGTTGTAGGCGATCACGGCGGTCGCACCGCTCGCGAGCACCTGATCGGCGACGGCCGTGCCGCTGTCGAAGTCGACCCCCGCGGTGATCTCCTCGACCTCGAGCCGGTCGAGCCGGGAGACCGCTGCGGCGATCGCCTCCTGTCGCGCCTTGTGCGTCACGCTGCGCGTCGCTCCGGCGAGATAGACCAGCCGGCGGTGGCCGAGAGACGTCAGATGGTCGACGATCTCGCGCATGCCCAAGCCGTAGTCGGCGCCGACGACGGGAGCGCTGATCTGCGGCCCGCGGTTGATCACGACGGCGGGGGAGAGCGCGGGCAGCAGCGTCGCGAGCTCCTCTTCGGGCATTCGAGGAGCGCACAGGATCACGCCGTCGGTGCGCAGTCGTGTCGCCCTGGCGAGCGCGTGCTCCTCGTCGAGATCTTCGCGGGAATCGGCGACGAGCACGTGGTAACCATCGGCAGTCGCTGCACGGCTGAGCCCGCGGAGGACCGCCTGGAAGGTCGGGTTCTCGAGATCCGGGATGACGACCGCGACCGTCTGGGTGCGGCCGAGCACCAGACTCCGAGCCACCGGGTTCGCGGTGTAGCCGAGTTCGGCGGCGGCGGCCCGCACGCGCTCCGCGAGGGCGGGGTCGACCGTGGGGTTCCCGTTCATCGCCCGCGACACGGTCGACAGCGAGACGCCGGCGAGCTTCGCGACGTCGGTGATGCCGGGGCGAGAGGATTCGCGTGCCATCAGCATCCCTCCATTCCGCGATCGGTCACGGCTGTCGTCATACTACGAGAAAACGTTCTACGAGGAGGGTCGCGTGGCCGGAGCATCCGAAGACCGCATCGAGAAGCAGGATCGTCTCGCGCGAGTGCGGCGCGACGTCGATGGTGCGACGCTCGTGCTCACCTCGCACGAGGCGGTGTCGTGGTACCTCGAGGGAGCGCGCACGCATGTGTCGCTCGCGGGTCCGCCGGTGCTCGCGGTGCGCGCGGAGACGCACGGAGATGTGCTGTTCGTCGCCGCGAACGAGGCGGATCGACTGATCGCCGAAGAGCTGCTGCCGGAGGATGCCGAGCGCGTGGTGCGGGTGCCGTGGTGGATCCCGCCGTCGGTCGCGGCGGCCGAGCGGTCGGGCGTTCCGGAGTCGCAGGTGGCGGCAGAGCTCCGCGCAGCGCGTGCGCGGATGCTGCCCGCCGAGACCGAGAGGTACCGAGTCCTCGGGCGCGAGACGGCCGAGACCTTGACCGATGTGCTGGGCCGCGTCGGGTCGGATCAGACCGAGCGCGCGGTCGCGGCGGTGGTCGCCGCGGAGCTCATCGCCCGGGGGATCGATCCGCTCGTCGTGCTCGTCGCCGGCGCTGATCGCGGTGCGTTCCGGCATCCGCTTCCGACCGCGGGCGTGCTCGGAGATCGGGCCATGGTCGTGGTGTGCGGTCGCCGTGACGGGCTGATCGCCAACGCCACCCGCTGGATCGGAGCACCTGTCGACGAGGAACCGCTGCTCGGCGTGGAGCGTGCTTTCCTCGACGCATCGGTGCCGGGCGCTCGCCTCGACGAGGCATTCGCCGCGGGCACGGCGGCGTACGCCCGCTTCGGCTTCGACGCCGACGAGTGGCAGCGGCACCACCAGGGTGGGCCGAGCGGCTATGCCGGACGCGACCCGCGCGCTGCGGCGTCCACGGTCGATCGTCTCGTCGAGAATCAGGCGTTCGCGTGGAACCCGACCGCACCGGGGCTCAAGGTCGAGGACACCATGCTGCGTACAGCGGAGGGCTGGGACGTGCTGACGGTCGACGACCGCTGGCCGTCCGTCGAATATGAGGGACTGCGGCGTCCGGTCGCGAGGGCGTACGGGGCTCGCTGAGGGCGGCTCCTGCGGGACGGACGGCTGCTCGGACCACGGACGGCTGGTCATCCGCGTGTCAGGCGGCAGCCAACCGGGAATCGGTCAGCCATCCGTCCCGCAACGCTGCGCCGCGGACGGACCGGTCAGCCGCTCGTCGAGCTGCGCACGATCAGCTCGGGCGGGAACACGGTCTGCCGGGGGATGCTCTCAGGGTCGGCCGCCTCTTCGAGCACGATCCGCAGCGCGGTGCGCCCGATCATGCGGCTGGGCTGGCGGATCGATGACAGCGGGACTGCGGCGGCCGCGGCGAACGGGTTGTCGTCGAAGCCGATCAGAGCGATCTCCTGCGGCACGAGCAGGCGTCCACCGGCCACGAGCGACTGCAGCAGGCCGAGGGCGAGCAGGTCGTTCGCGGCGAAGAGAGCATCCGGCCACTCGCGGCGCGGGCGGGTGAGCAGGCGCGCGCCCGCGGCGACGCCCTCCTCGACGGTCATCGCCGCAGTCGGAACGACCTCGAGCTCGACGTGCACGGCCGCGTTCTCGGCCGCGGCACGAGCGCCGGCGAGACGGTCGGTGACCTGGCGCATGTCGAAGGGGCCGCCGACGAAGGCGATGCGCCGCCGACCTCCCTCGATCAGATGCTCGACCGCGAGCCGCCCGCCCGCGACGCTGTCGACCGAGACCGACGAGAACCCGCTGTCGGCGCTGAACCGGTCGACGAGCACCGTCGCGATGCCGCTCGCGCGGAACCTGCGCAGCTGCGTCATGACGTCGCCGTAGGGGGCGATGAGCAGACCGCGCACCTGCTGCTCGCGGAACAGATCGAGGTAGACCTTCTCCCGCGAGGGGTCGTCGTCGGTGTTGCCGTAGAGGATCGCGATGCCGTGGCTCGATGCCTCGTCCTCCGCCCCGCGCACGACGTCGTTGTAGAAGGGGTTCTGGCCGTCGAGCACCACGAATCCCACGGTCGTGCTGACACCGGCTCGCAGCTTGCGAGCCGCGTCATTGCGCACATAGCCGAGTTCTTCGATCGCCTGCGTGACGCGTTCGACCGAGTCGCTGGAGACCTCGTCCGGCCGATTCAGCACGTTCGAGACCGTGCCGACGGAGACGCCCGCACGGACGGCGACATCGCGGATGCTGATCGGCATTCGGCTGTCCTCTCGTCGTCGGGCGGATCACGCTTCGGCATCGGGGGTTGACCTGAGACCGGCATCACATACACTAGCCTGAAACGAGCTTGAATCGATTCAGGTAAAGTTCATTCCGATCATCATCCCCCTCAACGGAGAGGAAAGCCAGTGGTAGACGCAGCCTCCGCCCGCAGCGCTCCCCCCACCGCGCTCGAGCTGCATCGGGTCGTGAAGTCCTTCGGCCCCGTCGTCGCGCTCCGCTCCGGCAGCCTGACGCTCCGCCCCGGTTCCATCCACGCCCTCATCGGCGAGAACGGAGCGGGAAAGTCCACGCTCGTGAAGATCATGGCCGGTCTCTACCGCCGTGACTCGGGGGACTTCCGCCTGCACGGCGAAGACGTCGACTTCACCAGCACGGCCCAGTCGAAGGCCGCAGGCATCGCGGTCATCTACCAGGAGCCGACGCTGTTCCCCGATCTCTCGGTGACCGAGAACATCTTCATGGGGCGTCAGCCCACCGGACTCCTCGGACGCATCGACCGCAAAGCCATGCGCACCGAGGTCGACCGGATCTTCCGTCGCCTGGGAGTGACGCTCGACCCCGACCGCATCACCGAGGGTCTCTCGATCGCCGACCAGCAGATCATCGAGATCGCCAAGGCCATCTCGCTCGACGCGAGCGTGCTGATCATGGACGAGCCGACCGCGGCGCTCAGCGGCGTCGAGGTCGACCGTCTGTTCGCCGTCGCGCGGAGCCTCCGCGACGAGGGCCGTGCGATCCTCTTCATCTCGCACCGCTTCGACGAGGTGTTCGACCTGTGCGACACGGTGACCGTGATGCGCGACGGCGCCTACATCGACACGACCCCGATCGCCGAGACCACGGTCGACGACCTGGTCAGGCAGATGGTCGGTCGCGACGTCACCGAGCTCTTCCCCAAGCAGGAGGCCGCGATCGGCGAACCGCTGCTCGAGGTCACCGGCCTCACCCGCCCCGGTGTCTTCCACGACATCTCCTTCACCGTTCGCGCGGGCGAGATCGTCGCCCTCGCCGGCCTCGTCGGGGCAGGGCGCTCCGAAGTCGCCCGTGCCGTCTTCGGCGTCGATCCGTACAGCGACGGAGAGGTGCGGATGCTCGGCGCAGGCGTCGCACGCCGCAACCCCACCGCGGCGATGCGCAGCGGCCTCGCGCTCGTGCCCGAGGACCGCCGCAAGCAGGGGCTCGTCATCGATGCGGGTGTCGGCGGCAACATCACTCTCGCGATCCGTCGGCGCCTGTCGAAGTGGGGTCTGATCACCAGCGGCATCGAGAACCGTGCGGCGAAGGAGTGGGCATCGCGCCTCGAGGTCAAGACGCACGCGCTCGACACCGTCGCCGCCACCCTCTCGGGCGGAAACCAGCAGAAGGTCGTGCTGGCCAAGTGGCTGGCAACCGACCCCCGGGTGCTGATCATCGACGAGCCGACACGAGGCATCGATGTCGGCACGAAGTCCGAGGTGCACCGCCTGCTCTCGCAGCTCGCGGGCGAGGGTCTCGGGATCCTGATGATCTCGTCGGAGCTCCCCGAAGTCCTCGGCATGGCAGACCGCGTGCTCGTGATGCGCGAAGGGCGCATCACCGCCGAGATCTCCCGCGACGACGCCACCAGCGAGAACGTCATGTTCGCCGCCACCCACTCATCGGAGCTGCAGTCATGAGCCTCACCACCGCGCCGGCGGCCGCCGCTCCGGCGATCGCCAAGAAGCCGGGCGGCATCGGCCGTGCACGGGAGTTCGGCATCCTCGCCGCCCTCGTGCTCGTCGTGATCGCCGCCACGGTGAAGAACCCCAACTTCCTGTTCAGCGCCGACGGCTGGCGCGATCTGCTGCTGACGCCGTCGATCCTCATGCTCGTCGCGGTCGGCCAGGCCATCGTGATCATCACCCGCAACGTCGACCTCTCGGTCGGCTCGGTCATGGGCCTGACGGCATATCTCACCGGACGCCTCTTCGTCGACGTGCCCGGCATCCCGATCGTCCTCGTCGTGATCGCAGCCGTGCTGCTCGGAGCCTTCCTCGGTCTCGTGAACGGCGCCTTGGTCGCATTCGCCAAGGTGCCGGCGATGGTGATCACACTCGGCACGCTCTATGCCTACCGCGGCATCAACGTGCTGTGGACCGGCAGCGACCGCATCAACGCCTCCGACATGCCGAAGGACTTCCTCGCGCTCGGCACCCAGCAGATCCTCTTCATCCCGGTGCTGTCGATCGTCGCGGTGATCGTGCTCGCACTGGCCGCCTGGTATCTGCGCAACACCAGGGGCGGCCGCGAGTATTACGCGATCGGATCCGACCCCTCGGCCGCCGAGCTCTACGGCCTCAAGGTCACCCGCCGGGTGCTCTCCGCGTTCGTCCTCTCCGGCGCGCTCGCCGGGCTGGCCGGCGTCTTCTACGCCGCGCGCTACGGATCGATCAGCTCACAGGCCGGCAGCGGCTGGGAGTTGGATGCGGTCGGCGCGGCCGTGATCGGCGGCATCGCGATCACCGGCGGTGTCGGCACGGTCTGGGGTGCGGCCATCGGCGCCATGCTCCTGATGACCATCAACCGCGCACTGCCGATTCTCGGCATCCCCGACTTCTGGCAGCGCGCCGTGGTCGGTGTGCTCATCATCGGGGCCATCGTGCTCGACCGGGTGCTCGCGGTCAGACAGAGACGCCAGCTCATCGAAGCGAGGGACGAATCATGACCACGGCAACGACGACCACGTCGACGCGCGTCATCCGCGACTACGACCGGCCCCTGTGGCGTCGCATCTTCGTCAACCGCGAGTTCGCGATCATCGCGCTGCTCGTGCTGGTGGCGATCGTCGCGGCCGTCACGATCCGCGGCTTCGCGCAGCCGATCACGGCGAACTACCTCCTGCTCGATGTCGCGCCCATTCTGCTGATCGCGCTGCCGATGACGCTCGTGATGATCACCGGCGAGATCGACCTGTCGGTCGGCTCCATGGTCGGACTCGCCAGCGTCGTGATCGGTGTGCTCACCGAGTCGGGTGCGCCGTTCGAGGTCGCAGCCCTGGCGGCGCTGCTGGTCGGAGTCGTGGGAGGGGCCCTCAACGGCTTCCTCGTCACGGTCGTCGGCCTGCCCTCGCTCGCCGTCACGATCGGCACGCTCGCGCTCTTCCGCGGCCTCGCGGTCGGCCTGCTCGGCACCACCGCGGTCACCGACTTCCCGGAGACGTGGACGGCGCTGGCGAAGGCGAAGATCGCCGGCACGACGATCCCGTACATCGTCATCCCGTTCCTGATCCTGCTGGTGCTGTTCGCGGTGCTGCTGCACTTCACCCCCTTCGGTCGGGGCATCTTCGCGATCGGACTCTCGAAGGACGCAGCGCGCTTCTCGGGCGTCGATGTCGAACGCACGAAGTTCATCCTGTTCGTGCTCTCGGGTGTCGTCGCCGCGTTCGCCGGCATCTTCTACACGCTGCGGTTCGGCAGCGCCCGCGGAGACAACGCCACCGGCCTCGAACTGCAGGTGATCGCGGCCGTCGTGCTCGGCGGAGTCTCGGTCTTCGGCGGACGGGGTCACCTGCACGGCGTCGTCGCCGCGGTGCTCCTGATCGGGGTGCTCGGCAGCAGCCTGCGCCTCGCCGGCGTCACCTCCGACGTCATCAACATCATCACCGGCGGTCTGCTGATCTTCTCGGTCGTCGCAGCCAGCGTCCTCGCCTGGGCGCAGCGCGTCAGGTCGAAGGCCGGCCCGCCCCTCCGCGTAGCGGCCTCTCCCGCACCATGAGGCAGCCTCTCATCGTCGGCACCCGCCAGCGGTGATCATCACGAAAGGAAGAACAATGACGTTTGCACGCAAGAAGATCGCGGGGTTCGCGGCGGTCGCCGTGGCCGCAGCGCTCGTGCTGAGCGGCTGCGCCGACACCAGCGGCGGCACCGGCGGCTCGGGTTCGGGCGAGGGCGAAGGCGGCGGGTCCGACAACCTGTCGATCACGTTCCTGCCCAAGAACCTCGGAAACCCCTACTTCGACACCTCGAGCGAGGGCGGCAAGACGGCCGTCGACGAGTTCGGCGGCACGTTCGCCGAGGTCGGCCCGGCCGAGGCCACGCCCGACGCGCAGGTCAGCTACATCAACACCGCGACGCAGCAGGCCGTCGGTGCGCTGGTCGTCTCGGCCAACGACCCCAAGGCGATCTGCGATGCGCTGAACGAGGCTCGCGACGCCGGCGTCAAGGTCGTCACCTTCGACTCCGACACGAACCCCGAGTGCCGTGATCTGTTCATCAACCAGGCCGACTCCGAGGGCATCGCCAAGGTGCAGGTCGACCTGATCGCCGACCAGATCGGTGGAGCGGGCGAAGTCGCGATCCTGTCGGCATCCGCCAACGCGACCAACCAGAACGCGTGGATCGAACTCATGGAGGAGTACGTCGCCAGCGAGTACCCCGACATCACCATCGTCGAGACCGTCTACGGCGACGACGACGACCAGACGTCGTTCGACAAGACTGCGGCCCTGCTGCAGAGCCACCCGAACCTGAAGGGCATCATCTCGCCCACCACGGTCGGCATCGCGGCTGCCGCGCGCTACGTCTCGACCTCGGACTACAAGGGCAAGGTCGCGATCACCGGTCTCGGCACCCCGAACCAGATGCGCGAGTACGTCGAAGACAACACCGTCACCGCGTTCGCGCTGTGGAACCCGGCCGACCTCGGCTACCTGGCGGCCTTCGCGTCCAAGGCGCTGATCGAGGGCGAGATCACCGGCGAAGAGGGCGACACCTTCGAAGCCGGCGAGCTCGGCGAGTACACGGTCGGCGCCGACGGCGTCGTGCTGCTCGGCGACCCGTTCGAGTTCAACGCAGAGAACATCGGCGAGTTCGACTTCTGAGTCGGGTTCGTCGGGGGCGTCGGGCTTCGGCCCGGCGCCCCTTTCGAGTGTCCGGGGGCAGGGCGCAGCTCTCCGCCCGTCCTGCGAGTGTCCCGCGCGACACACGTGCATGCCGAAGCACGGATGGATGCCGAGAAAGGGTGTTCTCGGCATCCATCCGTGATCCGGGCAGCCGACTGCGCACAGTGGCGTCAGCCGCCCGAGAGGTGCGAGCGGGTCAGCGCGGGTCGAAGCGCTCGGGCTCGTGGGTCGCGGCGACGAGTGCTCGCAGCTCCTCGAGGGAGTCGGGAGCGGCGCCCAGAGCGCGCGCCTGCACGAGCACGTTGCCGAGAGCGGTCGCCTCGACGGGGCCCGCGAGCACGGGAAGACCGGTGCGATCGGCCGTCGCCTGGCACAGCAGGCGGTTCAGCGAGCCGCCTCCGACCAGGTGGATGCTGTCGAGCTCGCGCCGTGACAGATCGGATGCCGTCTGCACGGCACCCGCGAATGCCGTGGCGATCGACTCGACGATCGACCGTGCGAACGCGGGCCTCGATGACGGCGCTTCTGACCCGAGCAGCGCCGCGATGCGCGCGGGCATGTCTCCCGGTGCGCTGAGCGAGGAGTCGTCGGCGTCGAAGATCGGCACGTCGCCCGTGACCGCGGATGCCGCCGTCAGCAGCTCGGACAGGTCGATCGACGTTCCGTCTTCCGTCTCCCACGCGCGCACGGTCTCGCTGAGCAGCCAGAGCCCGGTGACGTTGTGCAGGAACCGGTAGCGGCCGTCGACGCCGAGCTCGTGCGTGAAGTTGGCCCCGCGCGCAGCATCCGTCAGCACCGGTTCGGTCAGCTCGACGCCGACCAAGCCCCAGGTGCCGCACGAGATGTACGCGGAGTGCGGGGTCGACAGCGGAGCGGCGACGACGGCGGATGCCGTGTCGTGCGAGCCGACCGCGATCACGGGCAGCTCCTTGCCGACGCGTTCAGCGAGCTCGGGTCGCAGGGTGCCGATCGTCTCGCCCGGATCGACGAGCGTCGGCAGGATGCTCGACGGGATGCCGAGGCGCTCGGCCAGCTCGCTGTCCCACTCGCCCGATTCGACGCCGAGCAGCCCGGTGGTCGAGGCATTCGTGCGTTCGGCGACGGACGTTCCGGTGAGCAGGAAGGCGATGAGGTCGGGGATCAGCAGCGCCGTGTCGGCGTCGGCGAGACGCGCCTCGACGCGGTACTGATAGAGCGTGTTGAACGGCAGGAACTGCAGCCCGTTGCGCTGATACAGCTCGGCGAAAGGCGCCTCGGCGTGCACCTCCGCGACGCCGCGCACGGTGCGGTCGTCGCGATAGTGGAACGGCTCAGCGAGAAGCTCGCCGTCCTTCACGAGGCCGTAGTCGACGGCCCACGAATCGATGCCGATGCTCTCGATGCCCGGCTCGCGACGAACGGCCTCGGCGAGGCCCGCGACGACATGCTCGTAGAGAGCGTCGAAGTCCCAGTGCAGTCCGTCTTCGCGCTCGACGGGCCCGTTCGGGAACCGTGAGACGAGCTCGAGGTCGAGCCGGCCGTCGCCGATCCGCCCGATCATGACGCGACCGCTGGTCGCCCCGAGGTCGACGGCGGCGACGGCGCGGACAGTCATCGCAGGAACGCCGCGGCGACGCCGGAGTCGACCGGGATGTGCAGACCGGTCGTGCGGCTGAGCTCGGGGCCCGTCAGCACATAGACGGCATCCGCGACGTTCTCGGGAACGACCTCGCGCTTGAGGATCGTGCGGTTGGCGTAGAACTGACCGAGGTCCTCCTCGGCGACGCCGTAGGTCGCGGCGCGGTTCGCGCCCCAGCCCGAGGCGAAGATGCCAGAGCCGCGCACGACGCCGTCGGGGTTGATGCCGTTGACGCGGATGCCGAACTCGCCGAGCTCGACGGCGAGCAGTCGCACCTGGTGGGCCTGGTCGGCCTTGGTCGCCGAGTAGGCGATGTTGTTCGGGCCGGCGAAGACGGAGTTCTTCGACGAGATGTAGATGATGTCTCCGCCGAGCTTCTGGTCGATCAGCACGCGGGCTGCCGCCTTCGACACGAGGAACGAGCCCTTGGCCATGACGTCGTGCTGCAGGTCCCAGTCCTTCTCGGTGGTCTCGAGCAGCGGCTTCGACAGTGAGAGTCCGGCGTTGTTGACGACGAGGTCGACGCCGCCGAACGCGAGCACGGCGTCGTTCAGCGCGGCCTGGATCGCATCGGCGTCGGCGACGTTCGCCGCGACGCCGATAGCGACGTCGGTGTTGCCGAGCTCGGCCGCGGCGGCCTGGGCCTTCTCGAGGTCGAGGTCGGCGATGACGACGCAGGCGCCCTCGGCCGCGAGGCGGGTGGCGATGGCCTTGCCGATGCCGCTGGCAGCCCCGGTGACGAACGCGATGCGGCCCTGGTGCGACTTCGGCTTCGGCATGCGCTGCAGCTTCGCCTCTTCGAGCGCCCAGTACTCGATGTCGAACTTCTCGGCGTCGGAGATGGGGGAGTAGGTCGACAGCGCCTCGGCCCCGCGCATGACGTTGATCGCGTTGACGTAGAACTCGCCGGCGACGCGGGCGGTCTGCTTGTTCGCCCCGTACGAGAACATGCCGATGCCGGGAACGAGCACGATGAGCGGGTCGGCGCCGCGGATCGCCGGAGACTCGGCCGTCGCGTGCGCGTCGTAGTAGGCCTGGTAGTCGGCGCGGTACTCGGTGTGCAGCTCGTGCAGGCGGGCGATCTGCTCGTCGAGGGATGCCGTGACGGGCAGGTCGAGGATCAGCGGCTTGACCTTGGTGCGCAGGAAGTGGTCGGGGCAGCTGGTGCCGAGAGCGGCGAGCTCGGGGGCCCGGTCGGAGGCGAGGAAGTCGAGCACGACGTCGGAGTCGGCGAAGTGGCCGACCATCGGCTTGTCGGTCGACGCGATGCCGCGGATGGTGCCGGCGAGGGCGGCGGCGCGCTCACGGCGCTCGGTTTCGGGGAGGGCCTCGAAGCCGGCACGGACACCGCCGAACGGGTCGGCCTTGCCGTTGGCCTCGATGTAGGCGGCGGCGGTGTCGATGATCCACAGCGAGTTGGCCTCGGCCTCCTCCGACGTGTCACCCCAGGCCGTGATGCCGTGTCCGCCCAGAATGGTGCCGATCGCCTGCGGGTTCTTCGCCTTGATCGCGGCGATGTCGAGTCCGAGCTGGAAGCCCGGGCGACGCCACGGCACCCACACGACCTTGTCGCCGAAGATCTTCGCGGTCAGCTCTTCGCCGTCGGCGGCGGTGGCGATCGCGATGCCCGAGTCGGGGTGCAGGTGGTCGACGTGTGCGGCATCGACGAGGCCGTGCATCGCGGTGTCGATCGACGGGGCGGCGCCGCCCTTGCCGTGCAGGCAGTAGTCGAACGCGGCGACCATCTCGTCTTCTCGGTCGAGGCCGGGGTAGACGTCGACGAGCGCGCGCATGCGGTCGAGGCGCAGCACAGCCAGGCCCTGCTCCGTGAGGGTCCCCAGGTCTCCGCCCGATCCCTTGACCCACATCAGCTCGACCGGCTGGCCCGTGACCGGGTCGGTCTCGGTGCCCTTGGCCGACGTGTTGCCGCCCGCGTAGTTGGTGTTCTTGGGATCGGCGCCCAGGCGGTTCGACCGCTCGATGAGGGCGGCGGCGGTGGGGTTGGTCATGACTGTTCCTTGTGCTCGGAGGACGTGGCGAGGATGCGGGCGGCGAAGCGATCGATCGATGCGGTCGCCGCCGCGAGTTCTGGCTGGTTGAGGTGGCCGTGGCGGGTGTTCGGCTCGGTGGAGATGTCGAGGGCGATGCCGGCGTCGCGCAGCAAGGCGCCGAACGCCTCGCCCGAGACGCGGAGCTCGTCGACCTCGCCGTTGATCATGATCGTGGCGGGGAAGTGCGAGAGCTGAGCGGGGGATGCCGTGCCCGGAACGGCGTAGACCTCGGCAGCCGAGACCGGGCCTCCGAGATAGTTCTCATACATTCCACGCACGGCTTCAGGGCCGAAGGTGTCGGCCTCGGGGTCGGCATCGAGTGCGGCGCGAAGTGCAGCATCCGGTGTGCCCTGCACGGCATGCAGCGTCGGGTAGGCGAGCACTGCGAGTGCCGCGAAAGGGCCTGCGCCATGGCTGAGACGGAGTGCCGCACCGGTCGCGAGGTTGCCGCCGGCACTCGCACCGCCGATCGACCACGGGCCTTCCGCGAGATCGGAGGCGACTGCCCATCGGAACGCGTGCTCCACTTCGTCGGAGGCGACGGGGTAGTGCACGCCTTCGCGTTCGGGTGCGTCCGCCGCAGCGGCCCAGACACGAGGGAACGGAGCGAGGGCGTAGTCCACCGAGACCACGACGATGCCGCGATCGGCGAAGCTCCGCGCGACCCAGTCGGCTTCGGGCATGTCGATCTCGCCCGCGGCGAATCCGCCGCCGTGCACCCAGACCAGCCCGGGCCCCGCGGGGTTCTCCGGCTCGTACACGCGCACGCGCAACGGTCCATGCGGACCGTCGAGCACCTGGTCTCTCACAGCGTCATCCGTTCTGTCGATGGGACGTCGGGGCGCGGGGATCGGCTCCCGCACCCCGACGAGTCAGGATGCGCGCTCAGGCGCCCCAGCCGGCCTGCACCCCGCCGACGCGGTCGGCAGCGATCTTCTGCTGGTAGCCCGACTCGGCGTAGGCCTTCATCGGGTCGGCGGCGAGTCCGCGCGACTCGCGCCACTCGGCCAGGGCCGGGCGCACATCGGTGTAGAACGCGTCCATGAACACGGCGTTGGCGGCCAGCACGTCGCCCGACTTCTGCGCGGCGGTCAGCGCATCGCGGTCGACGATCAGCGCGCGGGCCGTCATCTCCTGCACGTTGAGCACCGAGCGGATCTGACCGGGGATCTTGTCTTCGACGTTGTGGCACTGGTCGAGCATGAACGCCACGTCGGGGTTGTTCAGGCCGCCGCCGCGGACGACCTCGAACAGGATGCGGAACAGCTGGAACGGGTCGGCCGCGCCCACGATGAGGTCGTCGTCGGCGTAGAAGCGCGAGTTGAAGTCGAACGAGCCGAGCTTGCCCAGGCGCAGCAACTGCATGACGATGAACTCGATGTTCGTGCCGGGGGCGTGGTGGCCGGTGTCGAGGCACACCATGGCCTTGTCGCCGAGCGACGAGACCTGGGCGTACGACGTGCCCCAGTCGGGAACATCGGTGTGGTAGAAAGCCGGCTCGAAGAACTTGTACTCGAGCACGAGGCGCTGGTCGTCGCCGAGGCGCGCGTAGATCTGCTGGAGCGACTCCTGGAGGCGGTCCTGACGGCCGCGCAGGTCTGCCTGGCCCGGGTAGTTCGAGCCCTCGGCGAGCCAGATCTTCAGGTCGCGGCTGCCCGTGGCATCCATCACATCGATGCAGGCGAGGTGGTGGTCGATCGCCTTCTGACGGATCGTGGGGTCCTCATGGGTCAGGGCTCCGAACTTGTAGTCGTCGTCCTGGAATGTGTTCGAGTTGACCGTGCCGAGGGTGACGCCGAGGTCTTCGGCGTGCTTGCGGAGGTCGGAGAACGAGTCGACGAGGTCCCACGGGATGTGCAGAGCCACCGAGGGGGCGAGCGCGGTGTACTTGTTGACCTGCGCGGCATCCGCGATCTTCTCCCACGGGTCGCGCGGCGTGCCGGGCGTGCCGAACACCTTGAACCGGGTGCCGGAGTTGCCGAACGCCCAGCTGGGGAGTTCGATGCCCTGCTGCTCGAGAGCGGCGAGGTTGTCGGACGAGAGGATGCTCATGAGGCGCTGCCTTCGGTGTCGTTGCGGTTGTCGGTGTCGGGTTCGGGGGAGCCGCCGGCGTCGGCGAGCTGGTCTTCGAGGTGGAACACCTCGGTGAGCGCGGTGGCTGCCTGGTCGGGGCGGCCCTCGAGATCGACGAAGAAGCGCCCCATCTCGGCCTCCCAGCGCGCGGCGACGGGGGATGCGGCGAGGTAGGCCTGCGCTGCGGCATCGTCGTCGGTCTCGTAGTAGCCGACGAGCGTGCCGCCCTCCGCCAGGAACAGCGAGTAGTTGCGTCGGCCTGCGGCCGCGATCTCGGCCAGCATCTCGGGCCAGACGGGGGAGTGACGGGCGAGGTATTCGTCGAGCAGTTCAGGACGCACCTGCAACTGGAACGCGACGCGGGTCATGGGTGTTCTCTCTTCATCGAGGTTTTGAATCGTTTCATTCGATGTCTCAACACTAGACAGAGCCGATGGCCGTGTCAAGTGAAGGTCGGCGGCTACAGGGCCGCGACGATCGCGTTGTCGAGCTCGTCGGCGTCGACGCCGGGGCGCACCGCCGCGTTCGTGAGCAGCACCCAGCAGATCCCCGCACCGGGGTGCACCCAGAACTCGGTGCCGGCCCAGCCCCCGTGGCCGTAGACGTCGCGGTCGACGAGCCCGGGCGCCCGCGAGCGCAGGTTGAACGTGAACCCCCAGTCCTGCCCGCGCCCGTCGGGGTAAGGGTCGAGGCGGGGGATGTCGCCGGTCAGCGGGCGCAGCATCATCGCCAGGCCGGCGGGAGACAGGATGCCGTCGCGCTCGCCGCGGCCGATGCGCAGCAGTTCGGCGCCGAGATGGAGCAGGTCCTCTGCGCGACCCAGCATCCCCGCGCCGGGCGCACGCGTCGCGTGGAACCGATCGAGGTCGAGCCCGCCCGCCGCGGCATCAGGGACGCCGACCGACTGCGCGGTGTCGAGGGTCAGTCCGATCGCGCCGATGCGGTGGGCCCACTCGAGGGTCCCGGCATCCCACGTCGTGTCGGTCGCGTGTTCGATCAGCGCGGCGATGCCCTCGAAGGCGATCGTCGAGTAGCGCGAGGCTGTTCCCGCAGCGAAGTCCCGCCCTCTCGTGAGCAGCTCCTGGCGCAGCGGCAGAGTCGTGTCGAGGGCGGGCTCGGAGATCCCGGAGGTGTGCGATGCGAGGTGCCGGAGTCGCACGATGTCGTCGCGGGACGATCCGAAATCGGGCAGCGCATCAGTGAGGGCAGTGTCCGGTGTGAGCAGACCGCGCTCGATGGCTCTCGTCGCGGTGATGCCGGTGAGCACCTTGGTGATCGAGAACAGCGGGTACACGGCATCGGTCGCTGCCCCGAATCCCTCGAGGTCGACGATCCCGTCGGCGGTCGCCATGCCGAGCACCGCTGTCGGCAGGTGTTCCGCCTGCACGTGACGGCGCGCCCAATCGAATGCTGCGTCGAAGGTCATGTGTGCTCCTGCCGATTCGGGGGTCGCGCTTCCGTGAGAGGTGCGGTGACTCTACGATAGGACCATGGCACAGAAAGCGCTTTCCCACCCGACCGCGCTCATCGATGGGAATCACCCGACTCGCTCTGTGCTGCGCCTCATCGCCCGCCGGCCCTGGCGGCTGACCTTCGCGATCACCGCGTTCGCGATCAAGGAGATTCCGCTCTGGTTCCTGCCGGTGATCACCGCGGCGATCATCGACGTGGTGGCGAGCGACGGCGAGGTGACCGAGGTGCTGTGGTGGTTCGCGCTCGCCGCGGTGCTCCTGCTGCAGAACTACCCCAACCACATCATCTACACGCGCAACTTCATGACCGTGGTGCGAGACCTCGGCGCCGACCTGCGCAACGCCCTCACCGCCCGACTGCAGAGTCTCTCGATCGGATATCACACGCGGATGAGCTCGTCGATCGTGCAGACGAAGGTCGTGCGCGACGTCGAGAACGTCGAGCTGATGCTGCAGCAGGTCACGCATCCGCTGCTGTCATCGACCATGGTGATGCTCGGTGCACTCGGGATGACGGCGATCACGGTGCCGCAGTTCCTTCCCGTCTACGCCCTCGCCGTGCCGATCGCCATCGGCATCCGCTATGGCATGCGCAATCGCTCGCAGAGTCGCAACGAGGTCTTCCGTCGCGAGATCGAGACGCTGTCTGCCCGGGTCGGCGAGATGGCGTCGCTGATCCCGGTGACCCGCGCTCACGGACTCGAGGAGACGGCGATCAGCCGTGTCGCGGGCGGTGCAGACGGAGTCCGCAAGGCGGGCCTCGACCTCGACCTGCTGAACGGCAGAGTGGCGTCGATCTCGTGGGTGGCGATGCAGCTGCTCGGCGTCGCCTGCCTCATGCTCGCGGCCGTGTGCGCGCTCACCGGCTTCCTGCCGATCACGCCCGGCGAGGTCGTGATGCTCTCGAGCTACTTCACCCTGTTGACCGGCGGGCTCACCCAGCTGCTGATGCTCATTCCGGTCGGAGCCCGCGGCCTCGAGTCGGTGCGCTCGATCGCCGAGGTGCTGCAGGAGCCCGACGTCGAGCAGAACTCCGGCAAGCGCATGGTCTCGAAGGTGGCGGGCGAGATCGTGCTGGATGCGGCCAGCCACCGGTATGCGGATGCCGACGATGACGCCCTGTTCGAGATCGATCTGCGCATCGCTCCCGGCGAGACGGTCGCGTTCGTCGGGTCGTCGGGATCTGGGAAGTCGACGCTCCTCAACCTCGTGCTCGGGTTCGTCCGACCCACGAGCGGTCGCATCAGGCTCGACGGTCAGGACATGCAGGAGCTCGACCTGCGGACAGTGCGCCGATCGATCTCGGTCGTCCCTCAGGAGTCGGTGCTGTTCGAGGGCTCGGTCTTCGACAACATCGCCTACGGCATGCCGGATGTCACGCCGGATCGGGTGGAACGGGCTCTGCGAGATGCCAACGCGTGGGAGTTCGTGAACGAGCAGCCGCAGGGGTGGCACACCGTCGTCGGCGAGCGAGGCGCGCGCCTCTCGGGTGGTCAGCGGCAGCGGCTGGCGATCGCCCGCGCCCTCGTGCGCGACCCGCGGATCCTGCTGCTCGATGAGGCGACGAGCGCCCTCGACCCCGAGTCCGAAGGGCTCGTCAAGGAGGCGCTCGAAAGGCTCATGCGCGGTCGCACGACGCTCGTGGTCGCGCACCGCCTGTCGACGATCCGCCAGGCCGACCGCATCGTCGTGCTCGAACGCGGACGCATCGTCGAGCAGGGTTCGCACGACGAGCTGCTCGCCGCAGACGGACGATACGCTCGGTTGCACCTGGTGCAGAACGGCATGAGATGACCCCGACTCTCCGTCCTGAGGAGGACCCATGACGTCAGACAAGAGACTTCGCGCTGCCCTGGTGGGCACCGGAGCCGTGGCCAACTCGCACGCCCGCGCCGTCGCCGCGTACCCGCGCGCAGAGCTCGTCGCCGTCGCCGATCTCAGCCTCGGGAAGGCCCAGGAGTTCGCCGGCAGATACGGCATCGCTGCCGCCTACGGTGACCTCGACGAGATGCTCGCCGCCGAGCAGCCCGACGTCGTGCTCATCTGCACGCCGCCGGCTCCACACCGTGAGCAGTCGCTCGCCGCTTTCGCATCGGGTGCGCACGTGGTCGTCGAGAAGCCGCCGGCGCCGTCGCTCGATGAGCTCGACGACATGCGGGCCGCCGCCGATGCCGCGGGCAGACAGCTTGCGGTCGTCTTCCAGCAGCGCACCGGAACGGCCGCCGCACACGTGCGCTCGCTGCTGCAGAGCGGCGCGCTCGGACGCCCCCTGGTCGCCGTGTGTCAGACGCTCTGGTTCCGCGACGCCGACTACTTCGCGGTGCCGTGGCGCGGCAAATGGGCGACCGAGGGCGGTGGCACGACGCTCGGTCACGGCATCCATCAGATCGACCTGCTCGCGCACCTGCTGGGCGACTGGTCGTCGGTGCAGGGCAGGCTCTGGCGCCTCGACCGCGAGACCGAAACCGAGGACGTCTCGACCGCGACGATCGTGTTCGACCGGGGCGTGGTCGCTCAGCTGATCACCAGCGCGGTGTCGCCCCGAGAGACGAGCTCGATCCGCATCGACACGCAGAAGGCCACGATCACGGTCGATCATGTCTACGGGCACGGCCACGAGAACTGGCGGATCACCGCGGCGCCGGGCTTCGAATCCGAGGCCGAGGGGTGGGGATTCCCGGATGCCGAGGAGCGCAGCGATCACGAACCGCTGCTGCGTGACGTCTTCGACGCTCTGCTCGACGGCGGGCCGCTGCCGGCGACCGCGGACGCGCCTGCTCGTTCGCTCGAGATCGTGGCGGGGATCTACGCTTCGGCCGCGGCTGACGGCGCCGTGATCACTCCCGAGATCCTGGCCGCACACCCCACCCACCGCGCCGGTTTCGCGAGCCCGGTCACCGATCTGCGCCGATGAGAGAGCTCTATCGCGACCCCGTCTACGACGGCGTCACCGACCCGAGAGTCGTGATCGACGCGGACGGACTGTGGTGGATGTTCTACACACAGCGCCGGGCGAGCCTCGAGGACGCCGGGCCGGGGGTCTCGTGGATCCACGGAAGTCGCATCGGCGTCGCGACCTCGGAAGACGGAGTGGACTGGCGCTACGACGGCACTCTGGAGCCGGCGGCATCCGGCCTCGGTCTCGTGCCCGGGCCACCGCCCCGCGAGGTCGACCGCACCCACTGGGCGCCCGAGGTCGTCTGGGACGGTGAGCGCTGGCGCATGTACCTCACCGAGATCGACGGCATCCCCGATCGCTGGCCCGGTTTCGCGCGCTCGATCGTCGAGTACCTCTCAGATGACCTCCGTCGTTGGGAACGACGCGGTCCGCTCGCGTTGAGCAGCGATCGGGTCATCGACGCAGCGGTCGCGCGCACCCCCGACGGACGGTGGCGCCTCTGGTACAAGGACGAGGCGGCGGACTCGGTCACGATGGTCGCGTCATCCGTCGACCTCGACGACTGGCGTCTCGACGGCGTCGCGATCGGCGGACGTCCCCATGAGGGGCCGACGGTCTTCGACCTCGGCGGATTCTGGTGGATGATCGTCGACGAATGGCGCGGGATGGGCGTGTACCGCTCCGAAGACGGCATCCGGTGGGCCCGTCAGGGTGGTGAGGATGCCGTCATCCTCGCCCATGCTCCCGGGGGAGGGCACGGCAATCACGGCGCTCAGGTGCACCGCGGAGACGACCTCTGGTTCTACTTCTTCGCCACCGCGGAGGCAGCACCGGTGCACGCCGCGACGGGTGAGCGGAGGCGCGCGGCGGTATATCGGTTGGGTCTCGAGGTCGAGGCCGGGAACCTCGTCGTGAAAGACTGGAAGATCCCGCGGTAATCGATGTAATCGTCGTCGCGAATTGCCGGTTGCGAAACGTTTCAATCTGGATTAGCGTGCAGGTAAGCGTTTTCCCCGCACTATGGAGATCGCTCCCGCACCACATGGACACAGGCGTTCCGCGGCATTGCCGAACGAGGACGTTCACCAGAGAGGACAACGATGTTCAGCAAGAAGCGTCTGGCGGCCGCAGCGGCCGTCGCCACCAGCGCAGCGCTGGTACTCGCCGGCTGCGCCGGCGGCGGCAGCCCTGAGGGCGAGCCCACCTACGACCCCGACGAGAAGGTCACCCTCGACCTCGCCTTCTGGGGCAACGACGTCCGCGCCGACCTCTACAACCAGGCGATCGAGGCGTTCAACGAGGAGTACCCGAACATCACGGTCAACGCGACCTTCCTCGGATTCCCGGAGTTCTGGGAGAAGCGTCAGACCGAGGCGGCCGGTGGCGGTCTCCCCGACGTCATGCAGTTCGACTACTCCTACCTTCGTCAGTACTCCGAGAACGGACTGCTGCTCGACCTCGAGCCCTACCTCGGATCCGTCATCGAGACCGACCCGCTGCCCGAGAACATCCTCAGCATCGGCGTGGTCGACGACACGACCTACGGCATCGCCACGTCGACCAACGCCTGGGGTGTCTTCACGAACCCGACGCTGCTCGAGACCGCGGGTGTCGAGGAGTTCGCCGGAGGCGACTGGGAGGACTACGACGACTGGATGGATGAGGTCACCGAGGCGGGCGCAGGCGAGTTCTGGGGCGGGTCCGACTGGACCGGCCGCATCCAGAACTTCGAGCTGCAGCTGCGCAGCGAGGGCAAGAACCTGTTCGACGAAGACGGCACCCCCGGCTTCGACGAGGACCGCCTCAAGGAGTTCTGGGAGTCCGGCGATGACATCCGCGACGGCGTCGTGGTGCCGCAGCAGGTCGTCGAGGAGCTCAACCCGCTCACGGCATTCGACGCGGCGAAGAACGCCAGCGAGATGACGTGGGACAACTTCGGTGCGGGCTACCTCGCCAACCTCGGCGAGAGCTACACCGAGCTGGGCCTCGTCGCCCCGCCCGTGACGAAGGAGGGCGAGAAGGACCTCTACCTGAAGCCGTCGATGCTGCACACGATCTCGGCCAAGACCGAGCACCCGGAGGCGGCCGCGACGCTCGTCAACTTCCTGGTCAACTCGCCCGAGTCCGGCGAGATCTTCGGAACCAACCGTGGTCTCCCCGCCTCCGAGACCGCTCTCGAGGCAGCTGAGCTCGACCCGATGAGCCAGATCGTCAAGGACTACGAGGAGTCGATCGCCGACCGCCTCGGCGACGCCCCGCCCGTGCCGATCGTCGGCTACGGCACCCTCGAGGAGAAGTTCCGCGTGCTGGGCACCGAGCTCAACTTCGGCACGACGACGGTCGACGAGGCCGTGACGCAGTTCTTCTCCGAGATGGACGTCGTCCTCAACCAGTGATTCCGTCGGTGGGCCGGGTGATCTCCACCCGGCCCACCGCACCCCGCACACTTCGGAAGGAGCTGTCATGAGCACGACGGCGACGAGGACGATCGTCACGGACGAGAAGTCCGGACGAGGACGAACGCTGCGCAGCGGCCGACGCCCCGAGAAGGAACTGGCACGACCGGGTCAGCGCGCACGTCTGCGCCGCGAGACCGCGACGGGGTATGCGTTCCTCACCCCCTGGCTCATCGGCTTCTTCGGCCTGACCGCCGTGCCGATGATCTACTCTCTGTACCTCTCCTTCACGAAGTACAACATCTTCCAGCCGCCCAAGTGGATCGGGCTGGACAACTACATCCGTCTCTTCACGAGCGACCCGAACTTCATCCAGTCGGCGCAGATCACCCTGGTCTACGTGTTCATCGGCACCCCGATCACCCTCGCCGCGGCGCTCGGCGTCGCGATGCTCCTGAACTATCGCGACAAGGGCGCCGGCTTCTTCCGCTCGGCCTTCTACGCTCCGTCGCTCATCGGCGGCTCCGTGTCGGTCGCGATCGTGTGGCGCGCGATGTTCTCGTCCGACGGTCCGGTCGACAGCGGTCTGCAGGTCTTCGGCGTCGACCTCGGAGGGTGGATCGGAAACCCGAGCCTCGTGCTCCCGATGATGATCCTGCTCGCCGTCTGGCAGTTCGGGGCCACGATGGTGATCTTCCTCGCCGGTCTCAAGCAGATTCCGAAGGAGCTGTACGAGGCGGCCGAGATGGACGGGGCCAACGCCTACCGCCGCTTCCGCGCCGTCACCATCCCGATGCTCTCCCCGGTGATGTTCTTCAACCTGCTGCTGGGTCTGATCGGCGCCTTCCAGGTGTTCGCCTCGGCGTACATCATCTCCAACGGCACCGGCGGACCCGCCGGCATGACGAACTTCATCACCGTGTACCTGTACAAGCGAGGATTCTCCGACGGACAGATGGGCTACGCGGCAGCGATCGCGTGGGTCCTGCTGATCGTCGTCGCGATCATCGCCTTCATCCTGTTCCGCACCCAACGGTCGTGGGTGCACTACTCGGGAGACGACAAATGAGCATCACAGAAGCCGTCGTCACGGCATCCGCCCCCTCGCCTCGCCGGCGCGTGAAGCGCAAGACCTGGCAGACCGTCATCTGGTTCGTCGGCCTTCTCGTGCTGACCGCGGTCGTGCTCTACCCGCTGCTGTGGCTGTTCCTGTCGACGTTCAAGCCGAACTCCGAGTTCGGTCAGAACCCCGGTCTGTTCCCGCAGGCGCCGACGATCGAGAACTACGGCAAGGTCATGGAGGGCATCGCCGGAGTGCCGATGTGGCGCTTCTTCCTGAACTCGCTGATCCTCGCGGCATCCGCCGTGGTCGGCACCGTGCTCTCGTCGGCTCTCGCCGCCTACGCGTTCGCCCGGGTGCAGTTCAAGGGGCTCGGGGTGCTGTTCGCCGCGATGATCGGCACACTGCTGCTGCCGTTCCACGTCGTGATCATCCCGCAGTACATCATCTTCAATCAGCTCGGATGGGTCGACACCTTCATCCCGCTGATCCTGCCGAAGTTCCTGGCCACCGAGGCGTTCTTCGTCTTCCTGCTCGTGCAGTTCATCCGCCAGATGCCGCGCGACATGGACGAAGCGGCACGCATCGACGGCGCCGGTCACTTCCGGATCTTCTGGGCGATCATCCTGCCGCTGATCAAGCCCGCCCTGATCACCTGCGCGATCTTCTCGTTCATCTGGGCGTGGAACGACTTCCTCGGGCCGCTGCTCTACCTGACGAGCCCCGAGAACTATCCGCTGCCCATCGCGCTGCGTCTGTACAACGACCAGTCGTCGACGTCGGACTACGGGGCCACGGTCACGGCCTCGTTCGTGGCGCTGTTGCCGGTGCTGCTCTTCTTCGTGGTGTTCCAGCGCTTCCTCGTCGACGGTGTGGCGACGCAGGGTCTGAAGGGATAGCCATGTCGGTCATCAGCGGAGACCGCCGGGAGCACCGTGCGGCGAAGCGCGAGGCGCGCTCGGGCGCCGGCCCGACGGTCTCCGGCATCGAACCGGGCGTCAACCCCGGGGCGACCGCCAAGTTCGGTCTGTTCGGCGAGGTGCTCACGATCGGTCTGATGATGACCGTCGTGGCCCTCGGCGTCGTCACCCTGCCGATCGCGCTCGCCGCCGGCATCCGTCATCTGCGTCGCTTCGTCGCCGCGGAGGATTCGAGGGCAGGTCTCTTCTGGGATGACGTGCGTGCCGGCATCCTGCCCTCGCTCGTGGTCGGTGTTGCGGCGGCGCTGATCGCGGGAGTGCTCACGCTCGACGTCGTGCTGGCCGGGTCTGGTGCCTTGCCCGGGGGCGAGGTCATCGCGGTCGTCGGCTGGGCCGGGCTTCTCGTTCTCGCCGTCGCGATCCTGATGGCCGCGGGTGCCTGGTCTCCTCAGCAGGGGTGGCGCGCAGCAGTCCGCGAGGTGCCGGCAGCCATCCGAGCGGATGCCGCAGGCGCCGCCTACATCGCGGCCGCCGCGGTCTTCACCGGCGTCGTGACCTGGGCGCTCGCGCCGCTGTTCATCGCCGGGATCGGCTGTGCGGCGCTCGCCGTCGTCGCCGTGCCCGCGCGTCGCAGGCGCGGAGTGCACCGCACGGAATGAGAAGGTAGTCGTTGGCGCACGCGCGAACAGACGGAGGCAGGCGATGGCGGTAGGGGTGAAGGACGTCGCGGCTGCGGCCGGCGTCTCGGTCGGCACCGTCTCGAATGTCCTCAATCAGCCGGAGCGCGTGTCAGCCAAGACGGTCGAACGCGTGCAGCGGGCGATCCAGGAGCTCGGCTTCGTGCGCAACGACGCTGCCAGGCAGTTGCGCGCCGGTCGCAGCCGCAGCATCGGCCTCGTGGTGCCCGACATCGGCAACCCGTTCTTCGCCGAGGTGGTCAGGGGAGCGGAAGACAGAGCAGCGGATGCCGGGATGACCGTGCTGCTCGGCAACAGCGATGAACGAGACGAGCGTCAGCTGGCGCATCTCGAGCTCTTCCAGGAACAGCGGGTCAACGGCGTGCTGCTGACCCCCGCCTCCGAGGATCTCTCGGCCGTGCATCGTTTCGCCGCCGGGGGGATGCCGGTGATCCTCGTCGACCGTGAGGTCGAGGAGGGGCTTCTGCCGTCGGTCTCGGTCGACGACGTCGAGGGTGGCCGTCTCGCGGCCGAGCACCTGCTCGCATCCGGGCGTCGTCGTCTGGCCTTCGTCGGCGGGCCGCAATCGGTGCAGCAGGTCGCCGATCGTCTTCGCGGAGTGCAGGCGGCGGTCGCGGCCCACCCCGATGTGACGCTCGAGATCGTCGAGCAGTCCGCTCTCTCCGTTCTCCAGGGGCGGGCGGCGGGCGAAGCGATCGCGGCGCGTCCGGCAGAGTCGCGTCCGGATGCCGTCTTCGCCGCGAACGACCTGCTCGCCGTCGGGCTGCTGCAGGCTTTCAGCTTCGGCTCCGGCATCCGCGTGCCCCACGACATCGCGATGGTCGGATATGACGACATCGACTTCGCCTCCGCCACCGTCGTGCCGCTGAGCTCGGTGCGCCAGCCGGCCAGGCTGCTCGGCTGGACCGGGGTCGACCTGCTGTTGAAAGAGCTCGACGGGGTCGAGCACGACCGCCGCGTGCGGTTCCAGCCCGAACTCGTGGTGCGGGAGTCGAGCTCCGGCGCAGCCTGACGCGACCCCGGTCGTTGAGCGAAGACGACGCAGTCGACTGAGACGAAACGTCGCGACCCGTTCTGCGGAACCTGCCACGTTTCGTCTCGGGCCGCTTCGCGGGCCTCGCTCAACGATCGGTACGGCGATTCGTGACTGCCGCGGTAACCCGTTATGCTTGCAAGGTGCATCCGATCTTCACGGAGCGGATGCCTGGAGACGTCGCATAGTCCGGCCGAGTGCACCACCCTGCTAAGGTGGAGTCCCCTCACGGGGACCAGGGGTTCAAATCCCCTCGTCTCCGCAGTAGAAATCCCTGCTCACGCGGGGATTTTCTGTCTCAGGCACGTGGTCCGGAATCACCGTGCTGCGAGGGCGGCCGCAAGGTACGACGCCGTCGTGCTCCCGCTCGCCGAGGCGATCGAGCCCGGGGTCCCCTGCGCCACGACCGTGCCTCCGAGGTCTCCTGCGCCGGGGCCCATGTCGATCACCCAGTCGGCCTGCGCCACCACGCGCATGTCGTGCTCGACCATGACGACCGTGTTGCCGGCGTCCACCAGATGCTGAAGGTGCACGAGCAGCCGATCGGTGTCCGACGGATGCAGTCCCGAGGTGGGCTCGTCGAGCAGGTAGAGGGTGTCGCCGTGCTGGGCGCGCCGCAGCTCGGACGCCAGCTTCACTCGCTGCGCCTCGCCGCCGGAGAGTTCGGTCGCCGACTGACCCAGCGGCAGATACCCCAGTCCCACGTCGAGAAGCGCGTCGAGGTGTCGAGCGACGTCGGCATCGTCGGCGAAGAGATCACGCGCGTCGTTCACGCTCAGGGCGAGCACGTCGGCGATGGTGTGCCCGTGGAGTTCGATCTCGAGGGTGTCCGGGTTGTAGCGGGTGCCGCCGCACGTGCTGCAGGGAGCATGGACGGTGGGGAGGAAGAGCAGCTCCACCTCCACCGTGCCCTCGCCCTTGCAGGTGGGGCATCGTCCGCTCGGCAGATTGAACGAGAACCGGCTCGCGGCGTATCGCCGCCGGCGTGCTTCCGGAGTCGCGGCGAACAGAGCCCGGACGCGGTCGAAGAGCCCCGTGTACGTCGCCACGTTCGATCGTGACGTGCGGCCGATCGGCTTCTGGCTGACCTGCACGACCCGGCGCACGCGGCCGGCGGGACCGGACGCGCGCCCCGCCGTCTCCGCCGTCGGCGAGGAGAACAGCGGATCAGCTGTCGCTACGCTCCGCTCGTCTCCCGACGTGTCGATCGTCGAGCCGTCCACCTCGCTGGAGAGGCTCTTCTGCAGCAGATCGGGCAGGGCCTGGGTGACGAGAGACGTCTTGCCCGATCCGGAGACGCCGGTGACGGCGGTGAGACAGCCCAGGGGGATCGACACCGAGACGCTGCGGAGGTTGTTCCGTGAGACGTCGGTGAGCACGAGTTCGCCGTCGGGCTCGCGAGGGCCCGCCTTCGGCGTCTGCTGTTCGGCGCGCGGGGCATCGGCGAACAGGTAGCGCCGGGTCTGGGAGTCCTCGGCCTCGCGGAGCCCGTCGATCGGACCCGAGTAGACGATCTCGCCCCCCGTGGCTCCCGCGCCGGGGCCGATGTCGACGATCCAGTCCGCATGCCGGATCACGTCGAGGGAGTGCTCGACGAAGAAGACCGTGTTGCCCGAGTCCCTGAGCGAGCGGAGGATGCGCACGAGCGCTTCGCCGTCGGCGGGATGCAGCCCGGCAGACGGCTCGTCGAGCACGAACATGACCCCGAACAGCTGCGAGAGCACCTGGGTCGCGAGGCGCATGCGCTGCAGCTCCCCGGAGGAGAGGGTGGGAGTCGACCGATCCAGCGAGAGGTATCCCAGACCGAGCTCGATGATCGGAGAGACCCGATCGCGCAGCTCGTCGACCAGACGCTGCGCGGCGAGCTGCCTCTCGGGCGCGAGCGCTTCGCTGTCGGACCCGGCGCCCGATCCGCCGTCGGACGGGTTGAGGGCCGTCTCGAGGAGAGCCGAGAGGTCGGCCAGCGGCAGCGCGGCCATCTGTGTGATGTCGAGACCGGCGAACGTCACGGCGAGCGCCTCGGGCTTCAGTCGGCGTCCCTCGCACATCGGACAGCGGACGCTGACCATGAAGCCCGCCGCCTTCTCGCGCATCTTCGCGCTCTTCGAGTGGGCGAACGTGTTGAGCACGTACTGCTTCACCCCGACGAATGTGCTCATGTACGACGGCTCGATGCCGGCGGCGACGGCCTTGCGCACCTGCGCCGGGCCGCGGTCGGTGAACACCGGCACCTGCGGGGACTCCTCCGTGTACAGCACCCACTCACGCTGCTCCTCCGGCAGATCGCGCCACGGGATGTCGATGTCGTAGCCGAGGGAGATCAGGCTGTCGATGAGCTGCTTGCCGTGCCACGCCCGGGGCCAGGCATCGAGAGCACGGTCGCGGATCGTCAGCGACTCGTCGGGCACCATGAGGTGCAGGGGCACGTCATACACCTGCCCGATCCCGTGGCACCGCGGGCAGGCGCCCTGCACGGTGTTCGCGGAGAAGTCCTCGGCGAACAGCGGGTCGGCGCCAGGCGGGTAGGTCCCGACGCGCGAGTACAGCATGCGCACGACGTTGCCGATGGACGTGGCGCTGCCGACGGTCGATCGGGCGCTGCCGGCGGTGCGCTGCTGGGGGAGGGCGACGGCAGGGGGCAGCCCCTCGATGGCATCGACGTCGGGGATGTCGACCTGGCTCATCAGGCGCCGCGCATAGGGCGCCACCGATTCGAAGTACCGACGCTGGGCTTCGGCGTACAGCGTGCCGAACGCGAGCGAGCTCTTGCCCGAGCCCGAGACGCCCGTGAAGGCGACGAGAGCGTCACGAGGGATCGCGACGTCGACATCGCGAAGGTTGTGCACACGTGCGCCGGTCACGACGATGGAGTTCGACGTGCCCGAGCGCTTCGACGGTGGGGTCCTGCCCATCATGGACCTCTTCTCGTCTCCCGCGCGGAGCGGGGGTGGATGCGGCGATCGCCGTCTCTGCGCCACGCTACCCCGCCCGTCGACTTCGCGGGGGTGCTTGACAGCGGTCGGTCGATCGGGAAGGCGGGCCGATCAGCCGAGTCCGACGGAGGCATCCCGGATGGCGCTGGTGACCGCAGTCCATGCCCTCGGTCGACCGCCAGAAAACGCTATCCTGGAGACCTTCCCCCGCCTGCAGAGGAGCATCGTCCATGCCCATCGCCGCTGATGACCCCCGCCTGACGCACGCCTACGAGGCCGCGTCCACCCGCTACACCGACGTGCCGTTCCAGCGCGCGGGCGCGAGCGGCATCCAGCTGCCCAAGGTGTCGCTGGGCCTCTGGCAGAACTTCGGACGCGATCGCTCGTTCGACAGCCAGCGCGAGATCGTCCTGCACGCCTTCGACCGCGGGGTCGTGCACATCGACCTCGCCAACAACTACGGTCCGCCCTACGGATCGGCCGAGTCGACGTTCGGCGCCGTGCTCGACAGCGGCCTGGCCCGCTATCGCGACGAGCTGTTCGTCACGACCAAGGCGGGGTACGACATGTGGCCGGGCCCGTTCGGCGACGGCGGCTCGCGCAAATACCTCACGCGCTCCCTCGAGCAGAGCCTGCGGCGCATGAACACCGACTATGTCGACGTGTTCTACTCGCACCGCCCCGACTCCGAGACGCCGCTCGAGGAGACGGTGACGGCGCTCGTCGACATCGTGCGCAGCGGGAAGGCGCTCTACGTAGGCATCTCGAACTACCCGGCGGATCTCGCTCGGCAGGCCTATGAGCTGCTGGCGGACCAGGGAGTGAAGCTGCTGCTGCACCAGCCCCGGTACTCGCTGTTCGACCGCACTCCCGAGGCCGAGCTGTTCCCGGCGTTGCGTGGGCTGAAGGTCGGCAGCGCGGTCTTCTCGCCGCTCGCTCAGGGCCTGCTCACCGGCAAGTACATCGACGGCGACGTCCCCGCCGACTCGCGCGCGGCGAACAGCCACTTCCTCAACGGATCGGCCCTCACCGACAGCTACCTCGAGCGCATCCGCGGCATCGACCGCGTCGCGAAGGAGGCGGGTCTGTCGATCCCGCAGCTCGCCGTGGCGTGGGTGCTGCGCGACCCCGTGGTGACGACCGCGATCATCGGAGCCTCGCGCACCGGCCAGATCGACGACGCGGTGGCTGCGAGCCAGGTCGAGCTGTCGGATGACGTCATCGCCGCTCTCGAGGAGTTCGCCGCGGAACCTGGCGCCAGCGTGGTCTGAACAGTGCAGCGATCGGGATTCCGTGGTGGCGTGCTGCCCGCACGCGCTGTCGGGCGGGGCTTCTCGGACCTTTCTGACGCCGTCGCGTAATATTCCGTGCGCCAGCGGGTCTGGTTAGTGGACGCCCCTGCGAACGGGGGCGTCCGCAACGGATCCCGAGGAGCCTCAGATGACAATCGCCCACGTCGAGCTACGGACGCACCAGTGGAGTCATCGCAGCCCCGTTCCGCTGCCCGAACTCGCTTTCCAGCACATCCTCGCGGCGATTCTCCGGGGCGAGTACGTGTCCGGTGACCGGCTCGACACCGCACGCTTCGCTCAGGAGCTGCACATGTCGCTGAACCCGATCCGCGAAGCGATCATCCGGCTCCGCGACATCGGATTGGTCGAGGTCACTCCCGCCCGCTACACCAAGGTCGCCGACTTCTCCGCGGCCGATTCCTGCGCCGCCCTCAGCTATGCCGGGGTGCTCGCCGGCACAGCGCTCAAGAAGGCACTGCCGACCACCGCCGAGGGCGTGCGCTCAGAACTCGCGCTCCACGTCGAAGAGATCGGCCGCGCCGTCGGGGACACCAGCCGCCACGCGGCAGTCATCGGGTTCCTCACTGCCGTGACCGACCTCATCGAGCATCCTCGCCAGGCGATCCATCTCGTCGAGGCAACGATCCTGGCCCAGTGCGCCCTGCAGTTCTCCGGGATCACCCGCGGTGACGGTGTGGCTCAGGCGCGATCCGTCGCGGCCGAAGCCGCCGCGCACGCGATGCGCGCGGGCGACCCGGATGCCGTCGAGACAGCCGTTCGCGCCCTCTTCGAGCACCTCGTCTGATCCGCGGCTCGTTGCGGAGATCAGGGGAGCATGACCTCAGCGGTTCGGAGCCCCCTGCCTGACCCGTCGATAGAGTCGACGCATGACTGCGACGAAGGTGTTGTTCATCGGTGGAACCGGAATCATCTCCTCGGCGGCGAGTGCGCTCGCCGCATCCCGAGGCATGGAGGTGACGCTGCTGAATCGCGGGCAGTCGCGCCGGGAGCCCGCGGAGGGCGTCGAGGTGCTGACGGCCGACATCACGGATGCCGCCGCGGTCGACGCCGCGCTCGCCGGGCGCGAGTTCGACGTCGTCGCCGACATGATCGCGTTCACGCCTGACCAGGTACAGCGTGACATCGACCGCTTCGAGGGTCGCACGGGGCAGTACGTCTTCATCAGCTCGGCATCCGCCTATCAGAAGCCCGTCGCCCGCCTGCCGATCACCGAGTCGACGCCGCTGCGCAACCCGTACTGGCAGTACTCGCGAGACAAGATCGCGTGTGAAGACCTGCTCACCGCCGCCTATCGCGACCGCGGCTTCCCGGTCACGGTGCTGCGCCCCTCGCACACCTACGACAAGTGGACGATCCCGGCCTTCGGCGGATGGACGGCGATCGATCGCATCCGCCGTGGCGAGGAGATCATCGTGCACGGCGATGGCACGTCGCTGTGGACCCTCACCCACTCGAGCGACTTCGCCGTCGGATTCGCCGGGCTGCTCGGCAACCCGCTCGCCAACGGCGACACTTTCCAGATCACCAGCGACTTCGTCTACACATGGAACGAGATCTACTCGATCCTCGGACGCGCGGCCGGGGCCGAGCCGAAGATCCGCTATGCCACAAGCGCGGCGATCGAGGATGCCGCACCGGATCGCGCCGGTCAGCTCTCGGGCGACATGGCGCACTCGGTCGTCTTCGACAACACGAAGATCCGCCGGGTCGTGCCCGACTTCACCCCCGTCATACCTCTGCACACGGCGGCGCGAGAGATCATCGACTGGCACGACGCGCACCCCGACCTGCAGCGGGTCGATCCTGCCGTGAACGCCCTGTTCGACGGCCTGCTCGGCTGACGCAGGATCAGCCGGCGGCGAGCACGGCGAGCACGTTGCCCGCGGGGTCCTTGAACCAGGCGATGTCGGGTCCGCGGTCCGGGCCGCCCCGAAGGATGCCCTTGTCGTCGGTGTCGAACTCCGAGTCGTCGTAGATCTTCGTCACGACCCCGCGGCCGTTGAGCTCGTCCACGGCGGCCTCGACGTCATCCACCGGGAAGTTGAGGATCGTGAAGCTCGCGGGCTCGTGGTTCGGTTTGGCGTAGACGAGGATCGACCCGCCCTCGGGCAGGCTGATGTCGAGGAACCCCATGGCGTTGGTGGTGACGTCCATGCCGAGGGTGTCGCCGTAGAAGGAGCGGGCGGCATCGATGTCGTCGACGCTGAATCCGCTGAACGCGTGTGCTGTCTGAAAGGCGGTCATGGGTTCAGCATGCGCCGCTCCCGGCGAGGTGTCCAGACCCTATGGCCGCACCTGGTTCACGAGACCGTCGCCGGCGAGCAGGCGGGTGACGTTGTCGTCGACGAGCCGGGCGGCACCCACCGGCCGGTTGCCGGCGATGTGCGGGGTGATGAGCAGGTTCGGCGCCTCCCAGAGCGGATCGGATGCCGGGAGCGGCTCCGACTTCGCGACGTCGATCGCTGCGGCGCGCAGCTGCCCTGACTCGAGTGCCGCGATCAAGGCGCCCTCGTCGACGGTGGCACCCCGACCCACGTTCACGAACACGGCACCGGGCTTGAGCGCGGCGAACACCTCGGCGTCGAACAGATCGGCGGTCTCGTCGGTGGCGGGCAGGATCGACACCAGCACGTCGGTGTCTGCCAGCACATCGGTCGCATCGGCATCCGCGAGCACGTCGAAGCCCGACCGCTCGCCGGCGGTGCGGGCGATGCCCTGCACCTCGGCCCCGAGTGCGGTGAGCGACGGAGAGAGCGTCGAAGCGATCGATCCGAAGCCCCAGATGGTCACCCGAGCACCGGAGAGCGTGTGCAGCGCCCGGGTCTCGACAGCACTCTGCTCGTCGATGAACTCGTCGTCCCAGCGGTGCTCGCGCTGGGCGTCGCGCAGGCGGTCGAGTCGGCGCACCGCGCTCAGGATCAGCGCCAGGGCGTGCTCGGCGACCGGACCGTCGTGCAGCGAGCGACCGGAGCAGATGCGCACGTCCGCCGCGAACCCGGCGTTCAGCACCGCGTCGGCTCCCGAGGCCAGAGCCTGCACGAGCTGCAGCCGAGGGAGCACGCGAGCTGCGTGCTGCAGCCACGACGAGGAGTTGTGCCAGACCACCAGCACCTCGGCGTCGCGGTGCTCATCGGGGACGTCCGCGTCGATGTCGTAGACGACGGTCTCGACGTCTGCTGTCAGCGGCAGCTCGATGGTGTTCGGGATCAGGATCTTCATGTGCGTCTCCAGTTCACGGCGGTCAGCGGGGGGATTCGGTCGACTCGCGCCAGATCACGGTGAGCAGACCGTCGGGTCTCGTCGGCGGCTCTCCACCGCGCACGGCGGCGATGAGGCGATGCATCGAGTAGGCCCCCAGTCTCTCGCGGTCCTGCGAGACGCTCGTCAGCGAGGGCACGAGGAACGCGCTCTGGGGGTGGTCGTCCCACCCGGTGACGGCGACGTCGTCGGGCAGCGTCCATCCGCGCCTGGTCGCCGCGCGGATCGCGCCCGTCGCGATGACGTCGTTCGCCGCGATCACGGCCAGGGGCGGTGCATCCGCCGGCAGCGCGTCGACGTCGGCCTCACCGGCGCTGCCGCTCCACTCGTCGCCGAACACCCCCAGTGACTCGAGTCCGAGTCGGGCGATCGTGTCGAGATAGGCGGCGCGGCGGGCTCGCGCCGACGGGAAGTCGTCGGGGCCGGCCAGGTGCACGAATCTCCTGTGGCCCTGCGCGGCGAGTCGCTCGATCATCTCGGCGATCGGACGGGAATCGGTGAACTCGCCGGTCATGTGCATGGCGTCGTCGAACTCGCCCACCGACAGCACGACGGGCCCGCCGTCCCCGTTCGTGTCAGCGAAGGAGAGCGGGGTGAACGCGAGCACCCCCTCGTACTGACCGGAGTCGACGAGCTCGGAGAGGCGCTCGTCGCGGGCCGTCGGGTCCTCGGGCAGGCTCACGACCTCGACGACGTAGCCCTCCTCGCGGGCGGCGGAGATCGCACCCGACAGCAGGGTGAGCGGGTTCATGGTGGCGATCGGCACGACGACCGCGAGTCGCCCGGTGCGGTGCGTGCGCATGGAGCGGGCGGCGAGGTTCGGCCGGTAGTTCAGCTCGGATGCCGCTCGCAGCACCCGGTCTCGGGTGGCCTCCGAGATTCCGGCGCGCCCGGTGAAGACGAAGGACACGGTCGACTGCGACACCCCGGCGAGGTGTGCGACGTCATGGCTCGTCGGCCTCTTGTCCACGGCATCCGTCCTTTCCGGGCTTGACGTGACGGGTGTGCCTCTCGATAGTATCTACTACGTCTTAGTAATACGTAGTAACACCTCATCGAGGAGGCGGCGAATGCTCCGGATCGGCATCATCGGCACCGGCGGGATCGCCGACGCGCACATCCGCGGATACCTCGCGTTCCGCGACGAGTGCGAGGTGGTCGCGCTCGCCGACGTGATCCCGGGCAGGGCGGCCCATAAGGCCGGGGCCTTCGGACTCGCGGATGCGGCGACGTTCGACGATCCGCTCGAGATGATCGCCCACGCGGGCCTCGACATCGTGAGCATCGCGACTCCGCCGTCGACGCACGCGTCGCTGGCGATCGCCGCCCTCGACGCGGGGATCCACGTGCTCGTCGAGAAGCCGATGGCGCCCTCGCTCGAAGAGTGCGATGCGATGCTCGCGGCACAGGAGCGCTCGGGCAGAGTGCTGTCTGTCGTCGCGCAGAACCGATTCCGCGACGACCTCGCGGCGTTGAAAGACGTCGTCGACTCCGGTCTGCTCGGCTCGATCTCGCACGTGCGCGTCGACTCGGCGTGGTGGCGAGGGCTGCCCTACTACGACCTCTGGTGGCGCGGTACGTGGGAGAAAGAGGGCGGCGGATGCACGCTGAACCATGCCATCCACCACATCGACCTGCTGCTGTGGCTGCTGGGGACTCCGACCGAGATCACCGCCATGCTCGCCAACGCGCAGCACGACAACGCCGAGGTCGAGGATCTCTCGGTCGCGATCTTCCGCTACGACCGCGGCCTCGCCCAGCTGACCAGCTCGGTGGTGCACCACGGCGAGGAGCAGGCGATCGTGATCCAGGGTGCGGATGCGCGGGTGTCGCAGCCGTTCTCCGTCGTCGCAGAGCAGTCCCGGCGCGACGGATTCCCCGAAGACGGCGGGGCTCCCGACGTCGTGGCGCGCATCGAGGCTCTCGTCGCCGGCCGCACACCGCTCGCGCATCTCGGCCACGAGGGTCAGATCGGCGATCTGATCGCCGCGATCCGCGACAGCCGGCCGCCGATCGCCGGGGGTCAGGACGGCCGCAATGCGGTCGAGGTGGTCACCGCCATCTACAAGGCGGGGTTCGAACGCCAGTTCGTGTCGCTGCCGATCGCCGCGTCCGACCCCTACTACCGAGCCGGGCAGCTGGTCGCGCACGCTCCGCACTTCTTCGAGAAGACCTCGTCGCTGGTGGAGGCGGCATCGTGACCGCATCCTCGTTCCCGGGTGGCACCTCGCTGTCTCATCTCGACGTGTATGCCGATGCCGCGCCCGACGGCATCTGCGGAGGGAGCCCCCACATGCACCTCGTCTCGACCGAGGCCTATGTCGTGATCTCGGGTGAGGGCGCGCTGCAGACGATCGACGCCGACGGAGTCCGTGAGACGACCCTGACTGCCGGGTCGGTCGTGTGGTTCACCCCCGGCACGATCCACCGCGCCGTGAACCGCGGAGACCTGCGCGTGGTCGTGCTCATGAGCAATGCCGGGCTGCCCGAGGCAGGCGATGCCGTGCTGACCTTTCCGTCCGACGTCGTCGGCGACCCCGACGCGTATGCCGCAGCGGTGTCGCTCGGGGACGACGACGGCGAACGCGCGGCACGAGCCGGACGACGACGCGACCTCGCGGTGACGGGGTTCGAGACGCTGCGGGACGCCGTCGCCGCCGGCGACCGCACCGCTCTCACCGCCTTCCACGATGCTGCTGCGGCGCTCGTGCTCGACCGTGCCCGGACATGGCCCGACCTGGTGCGAGAGGGCCCACTGGCTCAGGCCGAGCACTCGCTCGCGCTCGCCGAGGCTGTGGCATCTGGCTCTGTGGCGCATCTGGCCGACGCTCGCGTGCACCGGGCCGCACCCTCGGTGGGAGAGCGCGCATTCGGCATGTGCGGACGCCTGCGCACCTATAGCGTGAACGATGGTGGCGTGAACGATGAGGAGACCCTGCGATGACCCGCACCTACACCTTCGATCCGCTGCCGGAGCCGGTCGTCGGCCCCGGTGAGTTCGTGTTCGCCGCCGTGGGGCTCGACCACGGCCACATCTTCGGCATGGTCGAGCAGCTTCTCGAGGCTGGCGCCACGCTGTCGCTCGTCTACGACGCCGACCCCGCGAAGCTCGCCGACTTCGTCGAGCGGTTCCCGCAGGCGCGGGCGGCCGCCAGCGAGCAGGAGGTGCTCGACGACCCGCACGTGCGACTCGTCGCGAGCGCGTCGATCGCCAATCAGCGGGCTCGGCTCGGTGTCCGCGTCCTCGACGCAGGCAAGGACTTCTTCGCCGACAAGCCCGCGATCACGACGATGGACGACCTCGCCGCGGCCCGCGAGGCCGTCGAGCGCACCGGGCAGAAGTTCGCCGTCTACTACGGCGAGCGGGTGCACTCCGAGGCGGCGATCCTCGCCGGCCAGCTGATCGATCAGGGAGCGATCGGAACCGTGCTCCAGGTCGCGTCGTTCGGCCCTCATCGCATCGGCACCGGGCGCCCCGACTGGTTCTACGACCCCGAGCAGTACGGCGGGATCATCTGCGACATCGGCAGCCACAACTTCGAGCAGATGCTCTACTACACCGGTGCGACGGACGGAGAGGTGGTCAGCTCGACGGTCGCCAACTACGCGCATCGCGAGACCCCGGGGCTGCAGGACTTCGGCGATGCACACGTGGTGCTCGACAACGGCACGACCGGCTATGTGCGCGTGGACTGGTTCACCCCGGCAGGACTGGACGTCTTCGGCGACGGGCGCACCGTGCTGCTCGGCACCGACGGGTACATCGAGCTGCGCAAGTACACCGACATCACGACCGACAACGGCGGCGGTCAGGTGCTGCTCGTCAATCAGGACGGGCAGTTCCGGTTCGATGCGACGGGCAAGACGGGGTTCCCGTTCTTCGGCCGGCTGATCCGCGACTGCCTCGACCGCACCGAGCATGCGATGACGCAGCAGCACGCCTTCGCCGCGGCCGAGCTGAGCATCATCGCCCAGCGCGACGCTCGGGTGCTCGCCGGCTGACCGCATCCGCCTTCGGCATCCGCCGCCTTCGGCATCCGCCTCAGCATCCGCTGCCTCGCACGTGGTTCGCAGTGCGCGTCCGACGCAGTCGCCACCGGTTCGGGAGGAGTACTGCGCCTCGGGAGGACGGATGCCGTTCACGGCTCCTCCCGAAGCGCAGATCTCCTCCCGAGGCGCAGATCTCCTCCCGAGGGGCCGTCCTCCCGAGGGGCAGGTGCGCGGGATCAGTCGACGATCAGAGCAGCCTGGCGCGCAGCGCCGATCGCCACGTACTCACCGGGTTCCGGCACCTCGACAGGGAGACCGAGGATCTCCGGCGCGACGCGGCGCACGGCCTCCGACTGCGCGCCGCCGCCGATCAGCAGGGCGCGCTCGAGAGGGATGCCGAGGTCGCGCAGCGCGTCGAGGCCCGCGCCCAGTCCGCGCAGCATCCCCTCGACCGCAGCGCGTGCCAGGTTCTGCCTCGTCGTGGATGCCAGTGTCATGCCCGAGAGGGATGCCGTGGCATCCGGCAGGTTGGGTGTGCGCTCGCCCTCGAAGTAGGGGAGCAGCGTGAGTCCGTCCGCGCCCGGCGTGGCCTGCAGAGCGAGATCGCTGAACTCGTCGTGCGTCACACCGAGCAGTGCTGCCGTCACGTCGACGACCCGGGCCGCGTTGAGCGTGGCGACGAGAGGGAGGAAGTTGCCCGAGGCATCGGCGAACCCTGCCACAGTTCCGGTCGCATCGCTCAGCGGGGTGGTGCTGATCGCACACACCGTGCCGGATGTGCCGATCGACACGACCACATCCCCGGGCACGGCACCGAGTCCGAGTGCGGCAGCGGCGTTGTCTCCGGCTCCGGCGCCGACGCGCCGACCATCGGCATCCGTCGTCCACTCGTCGTGTGCGAGCACCCGGGGCAGGATCGCATCGTGCCCCAGAGCGGCGACCAGCAGCTCACGGTCGTACTCGCCCGTCGACGGATTCCAGTAGCCCGTGCCCGACGCATCCGACCGATCGGTCACGAGCTCGTCGAGCACCGGGTTCTCGGGGCCGAAGCCGCGCAGGCGCCACGTCAGCCAGTCGTGCGGAAGAGCGACCGCCGCCACCCGTGCCGCGTTCTCGGGCTCGTGATCGCGCAGCCAGCGCAGCTTCGTGATCGTGAACGAGGCCACAGGAACGAGCCCGGTGCGCGCGGCCAGCTCTGTTGCTCCGTACTCGGCGATCAGTTCCGCCGCCGCCCCTGCGGAGCGCGTGTCGTTCCACAGCAGTGCATCGCGGATGACACGGCCGGATTCGTCGAGCGCCACCAGGCCGTGCTGCTGCCCGCCGATCGACCAGGCCTCGATCTCGTCGAGAGAGCCGGCCTCCGTGATCGCGGCGTTCAGGGCACGCCACCAGGCCTCGGGGTCGACCGACGTCCCGTCAGGGTGCGTCGCGCGACCGGCGCGGACGACCGCTCCGGTCGCCGTGTCGACGACGACGGCCTTGCAGGACTGGGTCGACGAGTCGACCCCGAGAACCAGCGGCATGTCGATCAGCGAGCGCCGAGCAGGTGCTCGGTCGCGAGCTGCTGCAGTCGGACGAAGCCGAAGCCCTTGCCGCCGAAGTAGGAGTTCGCGTCGAAGTCCTCGTATGCCGAGCGGTCGGCGAGGAAGTCGTCGTAGCTCTCTCCGGGGTTGAGGGTCGGCGTCGAGAGCTCGTCGACGCGAGCCGCTGCGAGTGCCTCCTGCACCTCGGGGTCGGCGCGGAACGCCGCAGCGCGCTCCTTCAGGAGCAGGTAGGTGCGCATGTTCGCGGCCGCCGAGTCCCAGACGCCCTTCTCGTCTTCGGTGCGGCTCGGTTTGTAGTCGAAGTGGCGGGGGCCGTCGTAGGCGGGCACTCCGCCGGGGCCGCCGTTCTCGAGCAGGTCGACGAGCGAGAAGGCGTTGTGCAGGTCGCCGTGACCGAAGACGAGGTCCTGGTCGTACTTGATGCCGCGCTGACCGTTGAGATCGATGTGGAAGAGCTTGCCGTGGAAGAGCGCCTGCGCGATGCCGGCGGTGAAGTTGAGTCCGGCCATCTGCTCGTGACCCACCTCGGGGTTCACGCCGACGAGCTCGGGGCGCTCGAGCGAATCGATGAAGGCGATCGCGTGTCCGAGGGTCGGCAGCAGGATGTCGCCGCGCGGCTCGTTGGGCTTCGGCTCGATCGCGAACCGGATGTCGTAGCCCTTGTCGGTGACGTAGTCGCCGAGCAGGTTCACGGCCTCGCGGTAGCGCTCGAGTGCCTGGCGGATGTCCTTCGCGGAGTCGTACTCGGCACCCTCGCGCCCACCCCACATGACGAACGTCTTGGCGCCGAGCTCCGCGCCGAGGTCGAGCTGGCGGAACACCTTGCGCAGGGCGTACCGGCGCACATCGCGGTCGTTCGACGTGAAGCCGCCGTCCTTGAAGATGGGTGCGCTGAACAGGTTGGTGGTGACCATCGGCACGACGAGGCCCGTGTCGTCGAGAGCGCCCTTGAGTCGGTCGATCTGCGTCTGGCGCTCGGCGTCGGTCGATCCGAAGGCGAACAGGTCGTCGTCGTGGAAGGTCAGACCGTAGGCGCCGAGCTCGGCGAGCTTCTCGACGGCGTGCACCACGTCGAGCGCCGGCCGGGTGGGGCCGCCGAAGGGGTCTGCGCCGTTGTAGCCGACGGTCCACAGGCCGAAGGAGAACTTGTCATCGCGGGTAGGGGTGCTCATGGCTGCTCCTGTGCAGGTCATCGAATAAGTTGTGCTTGACAACATATCTCATGACAGGGGGCGCGTCCACCCCCTACAGTGAAGGGATGCCGTCGCAGTCGAGCCCCGCGCTGGGCACCCGCCCCCACAATCTCTCCCTCATCCTGCGGCTCGTGCACGAGAACGGCGCCCAGTCGAGAGCAGCTCTCACCGAGCAGACGGGGCTCAACCGCTCGACGATCGCCGACCTCGTCGCAGAGCTCGTCAGACGGGGGCTCGTCGACGAGCGGGTCCCGGATGTCGCCGGTCGTGTGGGTCGACCGTCGCCGGTCGTGACGGCCTCGGCTCGCATCGTCGCCATCGCTGTGAACCCGGAGGTCGATGCGATCGAGATCGCTGCGGTCGGCCTCGACCGCAGCATCCTCGTGCGCGAACGCCTGCCGAACGAGACGGTGCCGACACCCGGAGTCGTCGCGGCGACGATCGCCGAGCGCATCGCCGCATGGCGCGAGGGGCCGCTCGCCGATGCGCGGATCGCGGCCATCGGCGTCGCCGTGCCCGGTCTCGTGCGCGCCTCCGACGGGGTCGTGCGCAACGCGCCGCATCTGGGCTGGACCGACGTGCCGCTCGCCGACCTCGTCTCCGCGGCCACGTCGTCTGCCGCCTTCGTCGACAATGATGCGACGCTCGGGGCCATCGCCGAGCACCGCTACGGCGCCGGCCGCGGCATCGACGACGTCGTCTACCTGAACGGAGGTGCGTCGGGCATCGGCGGCGGCCTGATCGTCAACGGCAAGCCGGTCGCCGGCGCGGGCGGATACGCGGGGGAGTTCGGCCAGAACAGGCCGCGGATCTCTGCAGACGCGGATCGCCGCACCGCCGATGGCGTGCTCGAGGCCGAGGTGAGTCGCCGTCTGCTGCTCGACGCGGTGGGCCTCGATACGGCGGATGACGAGACGCTCGACGCCGAGCTCTCGGAATCCGGATCGGCGGTGGTGGCTGATGAGATCACGCGTCAGGCGCGTGTGCTCGCGGGGGCGCTGGCCAACGCCGTCAACGTGCTCAACCCCGCTCTCGTCGTGCTCGGAGGGTTCCTCGCGACGATCGCCGATCTGAGGGCGACGCAGATCGCGGACGACGTGCGTGCGCTGGCGATGCCGGAGAGCGCGGAGACGCTCGAGATCCGTCCTGCCGCTCTCGGCGCCGACAGGCTGCTGATCGGCGCGGCCGAACTGGCCCTCGCCGACCTGCTCGCGGATCCGGGGGAGCGCAGCTGACCTCGCGAGGCGACTGATCGGATCCGACGCGGAAAGTCGGGTCGCGGCACACCCTCGGATCGCACGATGGTGAGGAAAGGAGGACCTCATGATCGGAACGCTCAACGCACTGGTCGATCTCGTCGAGGCGGACGCCGCAGACGAGATCGACGTCGCCGGGTTCGCTCGTGTCCACGGGACGACGGAGTACCACCTGCGGCGGATGTTCTCGGCTCTGGCCGGGATGCCGCTGTCGGAGTATGTCCGCCGCCGCCGGATGACGCTCGCCGGAGCAGAACTCGCCGCCGGCGCCCCCAACGTGCTCGATGTCGCGGTGAGACACGGCTACGGCTCGAACGAGGCGTTCGGCCGCGCGTTCCGCGCCGTGCACGGGATCAGTCCGGTCGACGCGCGCCGCGACGGGGGTCCTCTCCGCACACAACCCACGCTCCGGTTCCGCCTGAGCGTCGAAGGGAGCACCCAGATGGACGTCACCATCACCACCACCCCAGAGCTCGTGCTCGTCGGCCACGCCGCGCGAGTGCCGCTCATCCACGAGGGCGCGAATCCGCACATCCAGGCGCACATCGCCTCGATCGCACCCGAAGAGCATCTCAGGCTGAAGGCGATGAGCGACGCGGAACCCGGCGGAATCCTCGCCGTCACCGGTGATGTCGCACCGGACGCGCCGGAGGGGACGGAGCTCACCTATCTGCATGGCGTCTCCGTGTCTGCATCCACCGTGGTTCCCGACGACCTCGACGCCATCCGGGTCGAGGCGGGCGCGTGGGCGGTCTTCTCCGCGTCAGGTCCGTTCCCTGAGACCCTGCAGACCCTCTGGGCGGCCACGGCGACCGAGTGGTTCCCGTCGAACCCCTGGCGGCTGCGCCCTGGTCCGTCGATCGTGCGGTACCTCGAGTTCACCGGCTCGCACGCGTCGTGCGAGCTCTGGCTGGCGGTCGAGCCGACGTGACGCGACTCGGGTGGGCGGCACGGACCGTCGCGCCGCCCACCCGATGTCTGCGGCCCGTGCGACACTGTGGCGACGGTCGGATGCCGATGCCGCCGTGAGAGGACCCGCGATGGCGCTCGATCCCAAGAAGACCCTCGACGCCTATCGGGCGAAGCGCGGTGAGTTCCGCATCCTCGAGGTGCCCCCGATGCAGTACCTGATGGTCGACGGCGCGGGCGACCCGAACAGTGCCCAGGCGTATCAGGATGCGGTGTCCGCCCTCTTCCCCGTCGCCTACACGCTCAAGTTCGCGAGCAGGGACCAGCTCGGGATCGACACGGTCGTGATGCCTCTCGAGGGGCAGTGGCACGCACCCGACATGGAGTCGTTCACATCGCGCCGCGACAAGTCGGCGTGGGAATGGACGCTCATGATCATGGTGCCGGAGCACGTCACCCGCGAGATGTTCGATCGCGCGGTCGACACGGTCGAGGAGAAGCTCGCGAGGAAGAAGCAGGCATCTCCCGCGCTGCGGTCCGTGCGGCTCGAGACCCTCGACGAGGGACTGTGCGTGCAGACCCTTCACGTCGGCTCATACGACGATGAGGCCCCGGTGCTCGACGAGCTGCACCACCGGTTCATCCCCGAGAACGATCTGGCCATGACGGGGCTGCACCACGAGGTCTACCTCAGCGATGTCAGGCGCGTCGATCCGTCGAAGCTCCGGACGATCCTGCGCCAGCCCGTGGAGCGCACCGGCTGACGAGTGTCGAGCGCGCTCCGCGCAACCCCTCCGGCGTTCTTCGTGGCGGGGGATATCCTGCTCGGATGACCTCAGCGAAGGGTGCCGCGCGCACCGCGCAGCGATCCGATGCCTTCCGACGGGTGGCGCGGGCAGGTTTCGTCGTGGTCGGTCTCGTGCACATCATCATCGGGGCGATCGCCGTCTCCATCGCCACAGGCGGCGGCGGCGACGCCGACCAGGACGGAGCGATGGAGCAGATCCGCTCGACCCCCGTCGGCGGGCTGGTTCTCGGGCTGGTCGCGGTGGCGCTGGTCGCCCTTGCCGTGTGGCAGATCGCCAGCGGGCTCCTCGCCCGCGGCAAGGAGCCCCGCAAATGGGGGATGAGGATCAAGCTCATCGGCATCGCGGGCGCGTACCTCGTGATCGCCGGCCTTGCGCTGATCTTCGCCTTCGGAGGGCATGTCGAGTCCGAGACGACGCTGCGCGCCCTCAGCGCGGTGATCCTCGGTGCTCCCGGCGGGATCGTGCTGCTCATCATCATCGGGCTCACCGTGGCGGGTGTGGGTGTCGGGTTCATCGTCATCGGCTTCACCCGGGGCTTCGAGAAGACGATGGATGTTCCGGAGGGGCCCTCGCGGCCCGGGATCATCGCCCTCGGCATCGCGGGCTACATCGCCAAGGGCATCGCGATCACCGTGACCGGCTTGCTGTTCGTCGTCGCGGCGTGGACGCAGGACCCCGAGAAGGCTGCGGGCCTGGATGGAGCCCTGCGGAGTCTGATCGACCTGCCCCAGGGCCGCGCGATCCTCTGGCTCGTCGGGGTCGGACTCGCGATCTACGGCATCTTCTCGATGGTCCGCGCGCGCTTCGCACGGATGTGACGCTGCGCCTCAGCCGTTAGCGGGCTTCTCGCTCCACAGCAGCAGGAACGCGCCGAGGCCGATCATGAGCCCACCTCCGGTGGCGCCCATGGCCTCGATGCGGCGAGGAGATCGACCGAACCACTCACGGGCGCCGCTGGCGAGCAGCACCCAGATCGCATCGCAGGCGACACCGATCGCGACGACGATCGCGCCGAGCACGAACAGCTGCATCGGCACCGACCCCGCGTGCAGGTCGACGAACTGCGGGAGGATCGCCAGGAAGAAGGCGATCGACTTGGGGTTGGTGACGCCGACGACGAAACCCTCGACGAGCAGCCGCACGCCTGATCGCCTCGCCACCGGCCCGGTCATCGTGGCCGCGGAGTCCTTGCGATGCCTGATCGCCTGGATGCCGAGGAACACCAGGTAGCCGGCGCCGAGCACCTTCACGATCGTGAAGAGCACGATCGACTGCGCCACCACCGTGCCCACCCCCAGCGCGACGCCGACGACCAGCACGATCGACCCGAGCGCCGTGCCCAGGATGCTGAGAAATCCGCCGAGCCGCCCCAGGGCCATCGCTCTGCCGATCGTGAAGAGCACCGTCGGCCCAGGGATCACGACCATCACGAACGCGGCCACGACGAAGGTCGCAAGGGTCTCGGCGCTGAACATGCTGCGAGCTTAGGCCAGGCCCGCGGAGACCCTCGAAAAGTTTTTTCTCGCGCCCGTCATAAAAACTCCGCATCCAGGTCTGGGTATGTGACAGGCAGCTTCTGCTTCCTGTTCGCACTGGGGACACACACGACTTTTCGGGGACAAGGCATGCGCCTCTCCTGCTCGCCGTACGTGGCGGACGGGATCGGCGCGCCGGGATTGGGACATTCATGAGCATTCGCTCGCACCACCGCACGACGGAGCGGTCATCACGCTCCGGAGTCGCGCCTCGCCGACGGGCGATGACGCGGCTGCTCGGCGTGCTCGCCATCGCCGGCGTGCTCGTCGCCGGCGCGACTCTCGCCCCCAACAGCGGCATCACGGCCGCGGCGACGGTGCCTGGCACTCCCGGCACCCCGCAGCCGGGCACGCCCGTGTACACCGAGAACTTCTCGAACCAGAACGCGTCGCTCCTGCCGATCAGCATCCTGAACTACACGGGTGGCGCGGCCGCGGCCAACTCGACGTACACCGCCTCGACTCAGTACACGCCCGCCGGCAACCAGTGCAACGGATGGGTCATGAGCAGCGTGACCCCGACGGCGCCCGTCACCGATCTCGGCTGCCTCAACAACCCGACCACGACCTGGCCCACGCTTCAGCAGATGGCGGCGGCACTGGGCACAGCGCAAGGGCAGACGGCGGCTCAGGCCGCGACGAACCAGGTGCTCACCTCGTACACCAACGCGACGAACGGCGTCATCGCCGCGGGCACGCAGTTCCGCACGGTCAACACCATCCCCGCGGTCGCCGGACACTACTACGCCGTGTCGGCGTACTTCGCCGCGGTCAACTGCCCCGCCGCCGGTGGTGCGAACCAGCCCAAGGAGACGTTCAGCCTGATCGTCAACGGCAACCCGATCGTGCTCAGCACGGGTCTGAACCCCTGCACGAACAACACCTTCTGGGGCACGCAGACCGCGAAGCTGCAGTCTGCTGCCTATCAGGTGCCCGTCGGAACCACGGCCAACCTCGGCCTGACGCTGTTCAACGCGACCGCCACGGGTTCGGGCAACGACGTCGCCTTCGACCTGCCGCAGATCGTCGATGTGACTCCTCAGCTCGACAAGGCGTTCAGCCCGACGGTGATCACGAACGGCTCGACCTCGAAGATGACGCTCACGGTCACGAACACGAGCGACCTCATGGCCAAGAACGACTGGTTCATCACCGACGCGCTGCCGGCGAACCTCAAGATCGCGGCGGCGCCGAACGTCGGCGGAACCTGCGTCCAGCGCGCCGGTGCGGCCTATGCGGTCACGGCACCCGCAGGCGGAACCTCGGTGTCGGTCACCGGCGGCGACCTCGCTTTGGGCCAGGCCTCGTGCACGATCACGGTCGACGTCACCTCGACGGTCAACGGCACCTACATCAACGGCCCGGCCAACATCACGACGAACCTGAACCCGCCGGCCGACGCCTCGCTCGAGGTCATCCAGCCGTCGATCGACATCGTCAAGAGCATCACCGCCGTGAACGGGGTCGCCGTGACCAGCGACACCGACCCCGACAAGGTGTACACCAAGGTCGGCGACGTCATCACCTACTCCTTCGTGGCGACCAACACGACTCCCAAGGCACCGACCAACACGACGCTCAACACCAACCTGACGAATGTGCGCATCACCGAGGACGCGTTCTCCGGTGTCGGTGACATGAGCGCCCTGACCTGCGTTCCGCCGCAGGGCTCCACGCTCGCCAGCGGCGCCAAGATGACCTGCACGGCCACCTACGTGGTGCAGCAGGGGGACATCGACAACGCACCGCTGACGAACGTCGCACGCGCCACCGGAACTCCGGCCGTCGGCCCCACCGTGACCGACACGGACGACGAGATCATCCCGGCCACATGGACGCCCGAGATCGTGCTCGACAAGACGGCCTCGGTCGTCGACGTCGACCAGGACGGCGTGACCGGGCTCGGCGATCACATCATGTACGCGTTCGACGTCACCAACACCGGCAACGTCACGGTCGCGAACATCACGGTGGTCGACGACCGGCTGACGCAGCGCAACATCACCGTGACGTGCACGCCCACGACCATCGCGCCCACTCAGGTCTCGCACTGCGTCGCGAATGCGCCGTATGTCATCGGACAGGCCGATGTCGACGCGAAGAAGGTCATCAACACGGCCTACTCCACGGGAACCGACCCCAAGGGCGGCCCGGTGCGCTCGAACAACGACAGCACCGAGACGCCGATCGAGCCGTTCCGCATCCCGTTGCAGATCGAGAAGGTCGGCGAGGCATCCGCGAACACGTGGGTGCGCATGGACGGCTCCTCGTTCGCCGTGCTCGCCGACGCGAACGGCGAGCCGGGCACCGCGCTGCCGTTCACGATCAACGGCATCGAGACGGGACTGTTCCAGATCGACAGCATCCCCGCCGGCACCTACTGGCTGAGCGAGCTGACGGCACCAGACGGATTCAGCCTGCTCGCAGCGCCGGTGAAGTTCACCATCAACCCCGACCGCACCGTGAGCATCACGGCAGGCGGCGACGCGGCGGTGACCGCCACAGGCCAGATCATCACGGTGCGCGATGTTCCGGCGATGAGCCTTCCGACCACCGGGGGGACGGGCGCGCTGCCCTACATCCTCGCCGGTTCCCTGACCGTGTTCGGCGCGGGCGCGCTGGCCCTCTGGGTCCGCAGACGTAGTGCACGTGCCGCCGCCGATGACCCGCAGATCTGATCTGCACTTCTCACCGACCACCATCTGTACACCACCAGGGCGACCTGGCCACCGAGAGAGAGACACAGTGAACACTCCCAACAACGGACGCGGATCCCGCGTCGCGGCAGGTCTGCTCGTCGCAGGCGTCGCCGCGCTGACCCTCGCAGCACCCGCAAGCGCTGCGACACCGAACCTCGTCGACCCGGATGCTGTCGGTTCGCTGACGATCCACAAGTTCGAGGCGCCTGAGACGCCGACCGGCCTGCCGAACGACGGCACCGAGCAGAACGTCGCACTGGCACCGCTGCCCGGCGTGGGCTTCACGGTCTACAAGGTCGACACGATCGATCTGACGAGCAACCAGGGCTGGATCGACGCGAACGATCTCGCCGACCTCGACCCCGACAGTGTCGCCGACATCACCGCTGCCGGCTACACGGCCAGCGCGGTCGGCGGTCAGACGCTGACCGACGCGAACGGCGAGATCGCTCTGGCGAACCTCGACCTGGGTCTGTACTTCGTGGTGGAGACCGCGCCGCTGGCGGGCTCGACCGGTGTGGCGCCGTTCCTCGTGACCGTGCCGTTGACCGATCCGGCCGATGACAGCAGCTGGCTGTACGACGTGCACGTCTACCCGAAGAACGCCCTGACCGAGGCGACCAAGACCGTCGAGGACTCGGAAGACGTCAAGCTCGGCGACGAGATCGACTTCACCATCACGGGTGACATCCCCAATGTCGCCGTCATCGACGGCTACAAGATCGTCGACACGCTCGACGACAAGCTCGACTACGTCAGCGCCGCTGTCTCGCTCGTCGACGGAACCCCGCTCGCCGCGGGCGACTACACGATCGTGCACGACGCCGCGACCAACGCGGTCACGGTCGAGTTCACCGCGTCGGGCCTCGCAGTGCTCGCAGCTCACCCCGCGACGCAGGTGCAGGTCGTCGTCACGACCGAGGTCAACACGGTCGGCGAGATCGCCAACACGGCAGTGCTCTACCCGAACGCCGGTTCGTACACGGTTCTGCCCGGTGAGCCCGGCGGACCCACGGTCACCCCTGAGGTCATCACCAAGTGGGGCGACATCACGGTCGAGAAGACGGACAAGGCCGGCGCACCGCTCACCGGCGCCGTGTTCTCGGTGTACCCGACCGAGCAGGACGCGATCGACGGCACCAACGCCATCGCCCTCGCCGGCTCGACGGAGTTCGCGGTCGCCGCTGACGGCACTGTGACCATCTCGGGTCTGCGCTACTCCGACTGGGCAGACAACGCCACGGTCGCCGTGGGCGAAGACGGCTACCAGTCGTACTGGCTCGCCGAGATCGTCGCACCCGACGGATTCGAGCTGCTCGCGGCTCCGATCGAGTTCACCGTCACCGCAGCCACCACGGCCGTGGGCGTCGACCTCGAGGTCGTCAACGTTCCCTCGAACGCCGGCTTCACCCTGCCGCTGACCGGTGGCACCGGCACGACCCTGTTCCTCGCCGGTGGCGTCATGCTGCTCGGTGGAGCGGTCCTCCTCGCCATCCGCAGCCGCCGCAAGGCCGCAGCACAGGCGTAACCCGAAAGACCGGCCGTGCGGGGGAGGTGAAGACATTCCTTCCCCCGCACGGCCCACTCGTCTTCACCTTCTTCCCCTTCTCCGATCAGAGAGCGCAGCATGACCCTCATCGACGCGTCCACACCGGATTCTCCGGCGCGACCCTCCACGCGTGCCACCGCGCACAGGACGCGGTGGGGATGGAGTCAGTCGATCGTCATGCTCATCGCGACCATCGGCATCGTGGTGCTCGTCTATCCGACCGCAGCCTCGTGGTTCTCCGCGTGGAGTCATGACACCGATGTCGACGGCTACGTGCAGTCCGTCGAGCAGATTCCCGATGCGGCCGTCGACGAGATGCTCGCCGCGGCCGACGAGTACAACGAGAACCTGCCGACCGGACCGCTGCGTGACCCCTATGCACTCGGCGCTGACGGTCAGCAGACAGCGATCGGGGAGGGCGCGTCGGCATACTTCGACACCCTGAGCGCCGACGGAACAGACACGATGGCACGGATCCGCATTCCGAGCATCCACGTCGACCTGCCGATCTTCCATGGCACCGACGAAGAGACACTGTCGCGCGGGATCGGGCACCTTTACGGATCTTCCCTCCCCGTGGGCGGCTCGGGCACCCACTCGGTGCTCACCGGGCACAACGGCTTCGTGCAGGCAACCCTCTTCGACGACATCGACGAACTCGTCGAGGGCGACATCATCGTCGTCAGCACCCTGGGCCGAGACCTCTACTACGAGGTCGACCAGACGAAGACCGTTCTTCCGAACGATGCCGAGGATCTGCGCCAGGTCGCCGGCAAGGACTACCTGACGCTCGTCACCTGCACGCCCACGGGCGTCAACACCCACCGTCTTCTGGTGCGCGCCGAGCGCATCGACGCTCCGACCGAGGAATCCTCCGTCACCACGATCGCGGACACGACCAGCCCGGCGGGATTCCCGTGGTGGGCACTGCTCGTCGTCGGGGTCCCGGTGCTCACTTTCATCGTCGTCATGCCCCGGCGCGGGCGCAAGAACCGCAGCGGCCGACGAGCCACGCATCGTGCCGCTGAATCCGACTCATGACAGTCGACACGACAGTGGACCGCACCGACTCGAACCGAGGAGATTCCGGTGGGACTGTTCCGAGTCGCCGGCCGCGGCGACGATTCGGTCTGTTGTTCGCGAGCATCGTGCTCGTCGGACTCGGGATGTCGTTCCTCTCGGCATCCGTGTTCGCCCCCGATCTCGTGGACAAGGTGACCGGTGACGTCAAGGTCTCGGTGCTGAAGCAGTTCCATCAGATCTTCGCCCCCGACGAGCTGCCGACGATCCGGCTCGGGGGTGAGGGCGGGATGGTCGAGCTCGACCACTGCGACGGCACGTTCACCGAGATGGTCAGCTATCGGATCGACGACGTGCTTCCGCTCTTCGCCGCCCACAACAACTGCGGAGGCGACGTGATTCTCGGGTGGGATCTCGGTCAGCGCGTCATGATCGAGGGCTCTGACGTCGTCTACGAGGTCGTCGAGGAGAGGCATACTCCGAAGTGGTCGAACGTCGAGGCGCTCGTCGGCATGACGGGCGAGTTCATGGTGCAGACCTGCTTCTACGGCGAGAACAGGATGCGCTTTCTGTCGCTCGCACCCGTGGGTCCGGCGGGGAGCGTCGACTGATGTGCATCTCGTCGAAGAACTCCGGTGGCCCCCGTCATGTTTTCCGGTCATATCGGTCTTGTAGGTATGGCCATCGGCCGCGCGTCGGGTTCCCGGCCGACGCCCGCACAGCAGAGATCGACCGCTCCCCGGCCGAACCCTCTCCCCGCGGAATCGACCCCTACGAGGGTCCGAGGGACGAGGCATCCCCACTGCCTCGTCCCTCATTCGTCTCCGGCGCTCCCCGTGAGACGCCGGTCCTGACAGCATCCGGAGCAGCATGAATCTCGGCACGCACATCGATGGTGAAGATGACATCCCGGGTGAACCATCCGATGCTCAGATCATCGAGGCCGTGCGCGGCGGGGACATCGGTGACTTCGCGCTTCTCTGGCGCAGGCACGTGGAATCGGCTCGGCGTGCGGCCAGGGCGATCTCGCCGTCGTCGGATCCCGACGATCTCGTGAGCGAGGCCTTCGCGTCGATCCTCCGGGTGACGAAGGCGGGCGGTGGACCGAGCGACGCCTTCCGGCCCTATCTTCTCGCCACGTTGCGCAACACCGCCGCCCGCTGGGCTCGGAACGGGACCGCGCTCTCGATCGACCTGGTGCCAGAGCGCGACCTGTCAGCGGAGGACGGCGACGCCTTCGAGCGCATCGCCGAGCGGTCCAGCATCGCCGCGGTGTTCGGCACGCTGTCGGCGAGGCACCGGACCCTGCTCTGGTATCTCGAGGTCGAGGGGATGAAGCCGAGAGAACTCGCGCCCCTGATGGGAATGACCTCGAACGCGGTCTCCGCCCTGGCCGCACGGGCACGCGACAGCTTCCGTCGAGCCTGGCTGGAGGCGCACATCCACGACCCCTCCCGGTCGGAGGAGTGCCGGTGGTTCTGCGAGCGCGTGGTGGCCAGGCGAGAGCGCTCGATGGGTGCCGGCGACGCGGACCGCTTCAGCGAGCACATGAACACGTGCGGCGGATGCCGGATCGTCGCTGCGGAGATCGACACCGTGTCGCAGCGGCTGCGTTCGATCCTGCCCGCGGCACTGCTCGGCGGCGCGGCGGCGGCGATCTACACAGGCGATGGGACGGCAGAGGCCCACGTCATGGGGGCGGCCTCGTCGGTCGGGTCAGCCGGGGCGTTCGGGACGGACGGTGGGGCATCGTTCGGCGCCGGCACTCCTGCCGCCGCGCACGGAGCAGCATCGGCGGTTCCGGCCGGAGGCCTCGCGGCGCTGGCGGCCACCGCTGTCGTCGTCGTCGGCGCTGTCATCTTCACCGGCAGCGTGCTGACTCTGTCCGCCGGGGATTCCGACCGCACCGAACTCCCTTCGTCATCGTCTGAGGTGACGATCGGGGGTGAGGCCGGTCCGGTTCTCGAAGAGCTGCCCCACCCTGTGGTCCTGCCGCCTGCGGCCGAACCGACGCCCGAGGCGCAGCCGGCACCGGAGCACGAGCCGGCGCCCGCATCGGAGTCGATGTCGGATTCGACGGAGAGCGATCCGCGTGAGAGCTCGGCACGAGTCACGGAGGAAGGCCACCCGCTGGTTCCGGGCAGCGATGGCACTCCGGTTCCGTCGACGGTCGCGCCCGAGACGACGGGGCCGACCGAGGGCAGCGCGGAGGCATCACCTCCCGTCGACGCACCGGAGTTTCGCATCACGCAGCCGATCGCGCAGAACTCCTTGATCCCGGATCTGCTGGAGGGGATCGGCACTCCCGGCGCGATCATCACGGCCGTCGACGAGAACGGTGTGGTGCTGCATAAGGCGATCGTCGATGAGTTCGGCGCGTTCGTGCTCGACGTCTCGGGCGAAGAGACTCACCAGGGCATGACGCTCAGTGTGGGGCAGCAGGACGCCGTGACCGGAGTCACCGAGTGGGCGGAGGACATCGGGCCGCTGACCTTCGCGACACCGACCATCGCGCCCGCCGACCCAGACACCTGCCCCGGGGTCTCTCTCGGCGCTGTGAGCTGCCTGCATCTGCGCGCCGAGCCGGATGCGTGGGTCGAGCTGCTCGATGGTCAGGGGCGGTCGCGCATGGTGTGGCTTCCGGCCGCAGCTCGCGACGGGATCGTCATCCGCTCCGGGGCCGATGAGTCGTTCGTCGCCGCCCGATATGTCGACCCGACGACGAAGCGCGCCGTCGTGACCATCCTGCTGCCGGCGGCCATCGAATGAGCGCTCAGTCCGTTGTGCGCGAGTCGGCTGACAGACGGAGCCAGAGCCAGAGCCGAGTGTCGGGCGAATCGAGATCGATCCCCAGCTCGGTGCGCACGACATCGAGCCGATACCGGACGGTGTTCTGGTGAACATGCAGCGCATTCGCCGTCTCGCGGACGCTGCCGAGCTGGTCGAGGTAGACGCGCATGGTGCGCGTCAGATCGGTGCCCTGCGCCGCGTCATGTGCGGCGAGGATGCTCGCCGCATCGCCGACCGCGGCGTCGAGACCCTCGATGAGATCGCCGACCTGCAGGATCGCGAGGCGATCGCGCATCTCGTCGAAGGTCGCGACATGGACGTGACGGTCTCCGTCGTGGCGCGGCGAATTCATGAGCGCGCCGGCGACGGCTGCAGCCTCGCGGTACGAGCGAGCGATGCCGTTGATGTCGTTCGCACGCCTGCCGATGCCTGCGATCAGCGCGTTGTCGACGCGGACCATCGCCTGGGTGAAGGTCTCGGCCGCTGCCTGGTGAGGGCCGGGGATGAGCGTCACGACCTGGGAGCCGACGATCGCGCTGTGCGAACCCGGGAACGCGGCGCTGGACACGCTGATCGCCAGATGGAGCACGCGGTGCAATCCACGCACAGCCTCGACCTCGTCGAAGGTGTTCACCCGCAGGCACACGACGGTGCAACCGGCCTCGGGTCGGAGAAGCAGCTGCGAGGCCGCGCCGCGGGCATGCCGACGGTCCTCGAGAAGCGTTCGGAGAAGCCCGGAGGTGCGCTGGTCGCGGTCGCCCGCGTCCTCGCGTGCGCGCAGCAGATGCTGGGCGACGATCGGCTCCATCTCCTGCAGCAGATCTCGGGTGTGGGCGGCGTGCGACGGGTCGACCTGGATCACCCAGAGAGAGCCGAGCAGTTCTCCGGATGCCCTGACAGCGATCCCGACCCGGCCGAACAGGTCGGTGCTCGAGGGGAAGTGCCGCGCCTCGGTGACACGGAGCAGCGACCGGTAGCGGGAGTCGGACGTGATCGAGATGTCCTCCTGCAGCAGGAGAGTGGTGCGTCGTCGTGCGTCGTCGATCGGCTGCTCGCTGTGCGTGGAGTACCCCACGACCTGGCCCGCGGAGTCGACGATGCTGACCGCTCCGCCTGCCAGGGTGGCGACCGCGTCGGCAAGACCGAAGAGATCACCCAGCCGCACGCCGGTGACCTGCCCGATCGAGTGAGCACCCAGCAGCGACCGCAGGACGTTCGCGAGCTGCGCCCAGTCTCCCTCGCCGTGGCGGAGCACGGCGAGGGCGGGGTGCTGATCGGTCGACGTCCAGTCCCGAGGATCGTCGTCCATGGGGGCACGCAGCACGAGAGCGGCCGCCCCGGCGTCGGCCAGCTCGGCTGTGAGCGCCGTCACGTGACTCGATGCGACGCCGGCACCGAGCACGATCCGGTCGATGTACGCGGGGGCCGGTGTCGACGGATCGTAGAACTCCACTCCGGCGAACGTCCTCGAGTCGAAGCGGGCGCTTCGGGCAGCCGTGAAGAGCCGCCCGCCACTGACCCGCAGCGCGTCTCGCAACGTCGGATCTGCGGGGTAAACCTCGGAGGCGGCCATGGAACCTTCTCTACTCGGCGGGAAGAACCTTCATACGAATCTACATACCGGTCAGATCGCTGGATCGCAAGGCTGGTAGTGAGAAATCGAAAGGGAACCCAGTGAACAACCCGCCCGTCGCTCCTGACCCGATGCGCGCCCCCGTGGCCACGCCGTGAGCACCTCGACTGTGCGCGAGCGGCGCATGCGGACCGCCTCCGAGGTGAGCGACGACGAACTCGTGCTCGCCACCCGCGCGGGGGACAGCAGGGCGTTTGGCGTGCTCTGGGATCGTCATTCGCCGGCCGCACTTCGCGCCGCGCGTTCGATCACGAGCTCGATCGATCCGGAGGACCTCGTCAGCGAGGCATTCGCCAAGACTTTCAGCGCGATCCGCAACGGCGGCGGTCCGACCGACGCCTTCCGGCCCTACATCTTCGCCGCCGTGCGCAGTGCCGCGGCCACCTGGGGAGGCAAGCAGAAGGACGTCGTCGCGCTCGAGTACATCGACGAGCTGCCGGTCGAGCACACCGACGACTCGCTCGACCTGCTGTCGGACAAGGCGCTGCTGACAGCGGCGTTCAAGGATCTCCCCGAGCGATGGCGCACCCTGCTCTGGTACCTCGAGGTCGAGGGCATGAAGCCGCGAGAGATCGCACCGCTCATGGGCATGACCCCGAACGCCGTCTCGGTGCTGGCAGCGCGGGCGAGGGAGGGGTTCAAGCTCGCATGGCTGCAGGCGCACATCGCAGAATCCGGACGCGACCCCGAATGCCGGTGGACGTGTGAGCGCATCGTGGCGCAGGGTCGCAAGCGCCATGTGGCGCGCGCCGACCGCGCGCGCTTCGACGCGCACCTCGAACGCTGCACACGATGCACGATGGCCAGTGCCGAGATCGAGCGGGCTTCGTCGAAGCTGCGGGCCGTGCTGCTGCCCGTGGTCATCGGCGGACCTGCAGCGGCGGCCTATTCGGCCGGATCGCCGGCGCCCGCCATGGCGGCTTCGATGACGGGCTGGATGCCCCGAGGAACGTCGCAGTGGCTCGTGGTCGGCGGATCTGTCGCCGCGGCGACGGCGGTCGTCGCGGTCGCGGCGGTCGCCGCGCAGCTGGCGCCGGTCGGCTCCCCGGATGCCGACGAGTCGTCCGCACTCGTCGTCGCATCGCCGGCTCCGATCGAATCGCCCGCATCGGCTGTGGCTCCGGCACCGGTCGATTCCCCGGCACCGGTCGCATCTCCGGAACCGACCGAACCTCCGATCGAGGCGGAGCCTCCTGTCGAACCGCAGCCGCCCGCGTCGGTCCCTGAGGCGCAGCCCGATCGCGAGGCCGTCGAGGACCCGATCGCCGTGCCCCCGGCGCCCGCGGACACCACCGAGCCTTCGACACCGGGGGACGTGCGCACCCCACCCCCGGTACGACCGCCGTCGGCCCCCGCGCAACACCCTCCGGTCGTCGAGCCTCCCGTCGTGGACCCGCCGGTGGTGGACCCTCCGGTCGTAAACCCGCCGGTGGTGGACCCGCCGGTGGTGGAGCCTCCCGTCGATCCGCCCGTGACGCTCTCCTGGAGCATCCTGCCGACCACGGCCGTTCCGCCGGTGATCACCGGCACCGGGACGCCGGGTGCAGCCGTCGCGATCGTCGATGAGACGGGCCGCGTGATCGCCACGACGGTCGTCGCTGCGGACGGAACGTTCTCGGTTCGTCCCGGCGTCGAGACCCTTCACCAGGGCATCTCGATCTCGATGCGGCAGACCTCGCCGACCACGGGCGAGCAGACGGCGAGCGAGCCGACCGGACCCGTGTACTTCCCCGTCCCGGGACTGGCTGAGGACTCGGACGGGGTCATCTCGCGCACGGATTCCGACGGCGACGGGAGGCGCGATGACCTCGCGCTCGATGTTCGGGGCATCGCCGGGTCGACGGCATCCGTATCCGTCGACGGGGGTCCTGCGTCGACCGTGGTGCTCACGGGCGCGTCGACCATCGTGTCGTTCGTCGATATCCGGCCGGGACTCCATCGGGTCACGCTGCGCTATGTCGACCCGGCGACGGGGACGTTCGGGTTCGCAGATACCGACCACATCCTCGTGGTGCCCTGACCGACTCCTCTGCGCGAAGGGGCGCCCCGCAGGGTGCGCCAGATGAGAAGCTAGAAGGATGAGCCTTTCCCGCGAATCCGACGTGATCGCCCCATCGGGAGGTGGCGCTCTGACCGATGCGGAGGTGCGGCGCCTCCGTGAGGACTTCCCGATCCTGCGCGCCGAGGTCAACGGACATCCCCTGACGTATCTGGATTCGGGTGCCACCTCGCAGCGTCCCCTCGCCGTGCTCGACGCCGAACGCGAGTTCGCCTCGACGCTGAACGCCGCCGTGCATCGCGGTGCACACACCCTCGCCGCCGAGGCGACGGAGGTGTTCGAGGATGCCCGCGCGACCGTGGCGCGGTTCGTGGGCGCCGACGCGGGCGAGATCGTCTGGACGTCGAACGCCACCGAGGCGCTCAACCTCGTCGCCTATTCGATCTCGAACGCGTCGCTGGGACGCGGGGGAGCGGCTGCCGAGCGTCTTCGGCTGCGTGCGGGCGACGAGATCGTCACCACCGAGATGGAGCACCACGCGAATCTCATCCCGTGGCAGGAGCTCGCGGCACGTACGGGCGCGACCCTGCGGGTGATCCCGCTCGACGACGACGGGGCACTCCGACTCGATGCCGCCGCCGACCTCATCACCGAACGCACGAAGCTCGTCGCGTTCACACACGTGTCGAACGTGCTCGGCGTGATCAACCCCGTCGAGCAGCTCGTCGCCCTGGCCCGCGCGGTCGGCGCGACGGTCGTGCTCGACGCCTGCCAGTCGGCTCCTCATCTGCCGCTCGACGTGCGCGCGCTCGATGTCGACTTCGCCGTGCTGTCGGGTCACAAGATGCTCGGCCCCACCGGCATCGGCGCGCTCTACGGTCGGCGCGAGCTGCTCGAAGCCATGCCGCCGTTCCTCACGGGCGGTTCGATGATCACGACGGTCACCACCACGGAGGCCGCCTATCTGCCGCCGCCCCAGCGCTTCGAGGCCGGCACCCAGCGGGTCTCTCAGGCGGTCGCGCTCGCCGCGGCGATCGACTACCTGACCGCGGTGGGCATGCCGCGCATCGCCGCGCACGAGGCCGCCTTCGGCAGACGACTCGTCGAGGGGCTCACAGCCATCGACGGGGTTCGCGTGCTCGGCGCCGGCATCGACCTGCCGCGCGTCGGGCTCGCGAGCTTCGACGTGGACGGCATCCACTCGCACGACGTGGGCCAGTTCCTCGACGATCGCGGCATCGCCGTGCGGGTGGGGCACCACTGCGCGCAGCCGCTGCATCGTCGTCTCGGCATCACGTCGTCGACGAGGGCCAGCACCTATCTGTACACGACCCAGGCCGAGATCGATGCAGTGCTCGACGGCGTCCAGGGCGCGATCGACTTCTTCCGGAGGGGCGCATGAGCGACCTGCAGAACCTGTATCAGGAACTCATCCTCGACCACTCCCGCACCCCGCACGGGTTCGGGCTGCGCGGCGAGATCGCCGCGCAGTCGCACCAGGTGAATCCGACCTGCGGTGACGAGGTCACCCTGCAGGTGCATCGCGCCGACGACGGCAGCATCGAGGCGCTCGCGTGGGAGGGCCACGGTTGCGCCATCTCGCAGGCCTCCGCGTCCCTGCTCGCCGAACTCGCCGAGGGGCTCACGGTCGACGAGCTCGAGATCCGCATCGCCGCGTTCCGCGAGGCGATGCGCTCGCGAGGCAAGATCGAACCGGATGAGGAGCTGCTCGGCGACGCCGCCGCCCTCGGGGGCGTCTCGCGCTATGTGGCGCGAGTGAAATGCGCCATGCTGGCGTGGGTCGCCGTGGAGGACGCACTCCACAAGGCATGAGCCTCGGCGCCATGCGGTGCAGGATGGAATCATGCCTCTTGACCTGACCCCGCTCAGCGCAGACCGCTTCGACGACTGGCTCGAGGCCACCAGAGCGCGGCTCGTGACGCTTCGGCAGGAGTCGGGGATGTTCGTCGGCGAGGACGCGGGCTCGCACGTCGATGCCGTCCTGGGTGACCTGCTCTCGGCCGGCCACGAGACCGAGACCTCGCTCATCCTCACGATCGATGAAGAGGGCACCCGCATCGGCACGGTGTGGCTCGCCGCGAACAGCGGGGTGCTGATCATCGTCGATCTCGCGTTCGCGATCGATCCGACCGCGCGACAGCTCGACGAGCTGCTCGACGAGCTCCGGTCTTTGGCACGCAGGCAGCACGTCGGTCGCCTCAGCATCGCGTTGCACTCCTCCGACATCGCGGGCAGAGCCTTCGTCGAGGGACGAGGCTTCGAGGTCGCGTCGATCCAGATGCTTCTCGAACCTCTCCCGTCTCGCGCGTCCGGTGGCCTTGTCGTGACACCTATGACGCCAGAGCGATTCACGAGCTTCGCCGCGGCATCCGAAGCGGCCTTCGCCGAGGATCTGGTGTCTTCCGGCCGGTATTCGGCAGAGGATGCGGTGGTCGAGTCGCACCGGCAGATGGAGCTCGAACTTCCCGAGGGCATCGATTCGGAGGGGCAGGAGCTCTTCACGGCCCACGTCGACGGCGCCGAGGTCGGGGTGCTGTGGATCGGTGTGCGCCGCCGGGGTGGGCGTCCGCATGCGTTCATCCTCGACATCGAGATCGCGTCCGATCAGCGTCGCAAGGGCTACGGTCGCGATCTCATGCTCGCGGCTGAGCATGAGGCGGCACGGCTGGGAGCAGACTCGATCGGGCTGCATGTCTTCGGCTTCAACACCTCGGCGATCACGCTCTACGAGAGCCTCGGCTACCGCCGGGTCGAGGAGCGGTTCCTGCTCACGGTGTGATCGGCGACACGCGGCGTCATGGGGGAATAGCAGGGCCGCGCACACGTTGGCCCGAGCATGACTACTCTCGGAATCATCGGTGCAGGACACATCGGCAGCCAGGTCGCACGCGTCGCCGTGGCCAACGGCTATGACGTCGTGATCGCGAACTCGCGCGGACCGGAGACCCTCGCGGGCCTCGTCGCGGAGCTGGGCGATCGGGCGACGGCCGCGACTGCTGCCGACGCCGCCACCGCGGGCGACGTCGTGGTCGTCACGGTGCCGCTCGGCAAGATCGACCAGCTGCCCGTCGAGCAGCTCGCCGGCAAGATCGTGCTCGACACGAACAACTATTACTTCGAGCGCGATGGGCACATCGACGCCCTCGACCGGGGCGAGACGACCACGTCGGAGCTTCTGCAGGCGCAGCTGCCGACCTCGCGCATCGCCAAGGCGTTCAACCACATCTACGCCGCCGACATCACGACCGACGGGTCGCCGGCGGGCACGCCCGATCGACGCGCGCTCGCCACGGCCGGTGATGATGCCGAGGCCGTCGCCTTCGTCACCCGCTTCTACGATGAGGCAGGCTTCGACACGGTCAACGTCGGATCCCTCAGCGAGTCCTGGCGCGTGGAGCGCGGCCGGCCGGCGTACGTCGTGCGACAGAACGCCGACGAGCTGACGGCGAACCTCGCGATCGCGAACCGTCTGCCCTGACGTGAGGGGAGAGGGGAGGAATGCCGGCGGCATCCGCTCCCCTCTCTCAGGTCAGCCGTCCGACGAGGCACGGAACGGTAACATATGCGTTCCGTTGGGATACCAAACTTGTCGGACGGATCGGCGAGTGCGATAATTCCGGCATGGTGGGGGTGGGGACTACCGGCGAACTCGAGTCGGTGAGGGTGACGCGGGTTCTGCGCGACGACATCGTGCTCGGTCGACGCGCCCCCGGATCCCGGCTCATCGAACGCGACATCGCTGCGGAGCTCAACGTGTCGAGGCTGCCCGTGCGCGAGGCGATCCGCACGCTCGTCGGCGAGGGAGTGGTCGTCGCCCGACCACGCAGTTGGGCAGTGGTGCGGGAGTTCACGCATGATGACATCCGGGACTTCGGAGAGGTCCGAGAGGCGATCGAGACGCTGATCTTCGTCTTCGCCGCTGAGCGCCATACCGACGAGGGGATCGCGCGGCTTCGGGCGGCCTACGAGCGCGAGTTCGCCGCCGCATCCGCCGACGAGGTCGAAGCCGCCCGCATAGCGGCGGGCGAGTTCCACGAGATCGCCGCCGAGCTCGCCGGTAACGAGATGCTCGGCGAACTCATCGCCGTCTTCGTCACGCGCCTGCGCTGGCTGTTCGGACAGCACGACGATCTGCTCGGAATGGCCGAGGAGCACCGCCTCATTCTCGACGCTGTCGCAGCGCGTGACACCGACACCCTCCGCTGGATGATCCCCCGGCACCTCGCCAGCGGTCAGGAAGCCGCAGAACGGCGCCTGAGCGATCAGGCGTACTCGATCTGAGCGTCCGGTCTGTCCCGCCCCGCGCTGAGCGCGCAGTGGTCTGGAGAGTGCTTCCCGGCGAGGATATATTGGCCGTACGGAATCGTTCCGGAAGTCGTCGTGTCCTGGGGAGCGATATGAGAGGCGTCGCCGTCGTCGCCGGTGGGCTGCTGCTCCTCGGCGGAACGGTGCTCATCGCTGTCGCCGATCAGCAGCGCGTGGAGGCGCTCGCCGAGGCGAGGGCGGCCGTCGTCGAGGCCGAAGAGCGGCTCGGCGCCGCTCACGAGGTGAACTTGCGCCTCGCGGGGCAGCTGACCACGCTGCGCACGGCCATCGCCGAACAGGAGACGCTCCTCTCCGACACCTCGGGTCTGCTGCCATGAGGGGATCTCTGTGATCCGACGGGTCCTCTCTGTCGCCATGGTCGCCGCGCTGATGCTGGGTGCGGGCGTCGTCGCTCGCGCCGTCGCTCTCGACGAAGACAGGGCGGCCGTGATCGCCGAGCTGCAGTCGCTTGCGCAGTCGACTGGGACGGCGCAGATGCGCACCGACCATCTCGAAGGGTCGATCGCGATCGCCGAGAAGGACACCGCTGCGCGCGCCGCCGTGCTCGAGGTACGGCCCGCGTTCGTCACTGAGATCACCGCGCTGAGAGTGGCGATGGAGGGAGCAGACGGCAAGATCGACACCTCGGCGCACCGGGCGGCCGCGATGTCGGCGCAGGAGTCGGTCCTCGCCGAGCGGAAGAACCCGGCAACGGTCATCGCCGCCACCGCCACCGTGCATGCGCTCATCGACAGGGTGGGGCAGGACATCGGCAGCTGGGAGGCGGCGCAGTACGCGGCGCCGTCGGGCCCGGCCTGGTCGTCGAGCGGGCCGGATGGATTCGCGCGGGTGCGCGCCGCCCTCGACCGGGTCGGAGGAGGGGGCGTCGGCCTCTACGAATCGGCTTCATGTGCGGGAGGCACTGCGCCGGCGTGCGCGAACAGCAGTGGCTACATCAAGTACCGCGCCGACATCGTGGACTGGAGCGTCGACCGGCTGAACTGGGCGATGGCGCATGAGCTGGCCCACATCTATCAGTTCCGGGTCTGGGGCGCCCTGACCTCGTCGGACGTGTACTACTCGTCCTTCGGCGGCGACCCCGAGTTCCTCGCCAACTGCATGGCGGTCGTGCGCGGCTACCCCGGGTCGATCGGGTGCGACAGCGAGCAGCAGTCGTGGGCGTCGGGGATCTGGGTCGGCGCGGTCCGCTGAGTCAGGCGATCGGGGTGGTCGTGTCGATGGCCTCGCGCAGAGGGCCGCGCATGACCCGCCAGTAGCCCGTCGGTGCGAGGCGCGCGAGAACATCGATCAGCCGCGCCTCCCTGCCGACCATCGTCCGCGCGCGGCGACGCTCAGTCGCCTGCACGATCAGCGCGGCGGCATCCGTCGGTTCGGTGTGATACATCGCTGCTTGCGCCGCCGCGGCGCGAGCGGCGACCGCCGGATCGATCGCGGCCGCATATCTTCCGTGCAGGATGATGCCCGTGCGCACGCCGGCGGGGTAGACCGCGCCGACCGTCACCGAGGTGCCCTCGAGTTCGTGTCGCAGCGCCTCGGAGAACCCGCGCACCGCGAACTTGCTCAGGGAGTACGGGATGCGTCCGGCGGGCGCGGCCAGCGCGTACACGCTCGCAAGGTGCGAGATGTGCGCAGCGGGGGCCGCACGCAGGGCGGGCAGCAGCGCCTTCGTGATCGACACCGTTCCCCAGAGGTTCACATCGGTCAGCCAGCGCATCTCCTCCATGGTCAGCTGTTCGAGATCTCCGAGCATCGACGAGCCCGCGCATGTGATCAGAGCGTTCACGCGCGGATGCGCTGCGGTGATCTCGTCGGCCGCGGCGAAGACGGCGTCGTCGTCGCGCAGATCGACGACGTGCGTGGTGACGGTGGAACCCCCGAGTTCGGCGGCGAGGGCCGCGAGCCCCTCGGCGTTGTGGTCGATGAGCGCCAGATGCACGCGCCGGCGCGCGAGCAGGCGGGCGATGTCGGCGCCCATCCCACTCGCAGCGCCGGTGATGACCGTCGTGCTTCCGGTGAGCGTGAGACGCTTCATTGCACCCCTCCTGGCGGCGATCGGAGGAGCAGCCGGTCGCGGAGCAGGTCGCGGAGACCCGATTCCGATCCATTCTGGCCCACTGCAACCGAGAGCGATACCGGTACGCTCGAAGCAAGGAGGTAGCGGTGGGACGAACTGCAGATGCCATCGCAGAAGGCGTCGCGATCGCGACCGCTGCGGCGCGCCTCGCCGTGAAGAATCACATCCTCATCGGCACGATCGCCGAGAACGGCGTCTTCGACACGGACAAGTACATCGCCGATGCGCGCGAAGCGCTGCGGGCGATGGCTGAGGAGTCCGAAGAGGTCGAGCGCAACATGACCGAGTTGCGCAAGCGCGCTCGCGGGCGTCACTCCGACCCCTCGGGAACCCACGACTACCGGGACCGCGATGTGCGCAACCTGCGTCGGCGGGCCAAGCAGTCGCACGGGGTCGCGACCAAGCTGCGCGACATGATGGAGGACGAGGCCGCGTTGCGCGTCATCGTCGAAGAGGCCCGCGAGGGCGCCTGGGCCGATGTGCGGCACAACCTCGATCGTCGACTGCGCGTCGAGGGCATGCGGCCCGATCAGGATCCCGATTACGAGCGCATGCGCGAGGCGCGGATGCAGGCGCTGCGCCTCGTCGATCTGCAGGCGCTGTCGTCTCTGCAGCGCGCGAAGGCCAAGCGCAAGAAGAAGCAGAACACGCCCGACAGTGACGAGTGAGCCCTCGTTTCGCTTTCGTGTCGCGTCTGTTGTAGGCTGTTCTACGGCCCGCTGAGCGGTCCAGGAGCGCCCGTAGCTCAATGGATAGAGCATCTGACTACGGATCAGAAGGTTAGGGGTTCGAGTCCCTTCGGGCGCACATCACAGAAACCCCCGTCGCGAAAGCGGCGGGGGTTTTGCGTTGCGTGCCGGGCGAGAGCGCTCGGGTCAGTCCCGACGCCACATCTCGCCGAGGGTGGACGTGCGGGGGAGAAGGCGCGGTTCCAGGGTCACGCTCCGTGCCCGAGCCCCCGGGTGTGCGATGCGCTCCAGCAGAAGGTCGGCGGCGACGGCACCCATCTCCTCACCGGGCTGGCTCACGGTGCTGATCGGGATCGCGCTCTCGGATGCGAAGTGGTTGTTGTCGTAGCCCGTGATCGCGATGTCGCCCGGCACCGAGAATCCGGGCACCTCGTTGAGGATCTGGATCAGTCCGATCGCCACGAGGTCGGATGCCGCGACGATGGCGTCATAGGTGCCCGCACCGCGTGCGAGGATCTGCCGCCCGGCATCCCGGCCGTGTCGGATGTTGACGCCCCGGGTCTCGAGGATCTCGATGGTCGCCTCGGGGTGGGCGGCCGTGGCCTGCTCCGCCCCTTCCCAGCGCTGGTTGACCGCTGTCAGGAACCTCGGTCCGCCGACGAACAGCAGCCGCCGGCGGCCCAGGGCGATCAGGTGCGACGCGGCCAGTGCGCCTCCGTGGCGCTCGTCCACGGTGACTCCGGGGTAGGCGAGCGAGGGTGACTCGAAGTTGACCAGGACGGTCGGGGTGGTGCGGTTCTCCGGATGCGGCGACTTCGCGAGCGCCGTGTCGAGAGGGGCGAGGATGATGCCGGCCACCCGCGAACGATCGAGGAGCTCGAGGTTGTGCACCTCGCGGTCGGGGTCGACGTCCGAGTTGACGATCAGGACGTCCATCTTGTGGCGGCGCAGCGCACGCTCGGCTCCACGGGCGATGTCGACGAAGAACGAGTTGCCGAGGTCGGCGAGCACCAGGCCGACCGACGTGCTGTTGCCCGCGGCGAGCGAACGTGCGGCGTCGTTGCGGACGAACCCGAGCTCGGCGATGGAGGAGAGCACCTTGCGCCGCGTGGCTTCGCGCACCTTCTCGGGGTTGTTGAGGGTGTTCGAGACCGTGCCGAGCGCGACACCGGCGTGGGCCGCGACGTCCGCCATGCTGGGCTTCGATCGCCCGGAAGGGGGAGTGTCGGTCACGTCTTCCTCCTCGGCATCCTCGCCATGACCTGGCTCTTCAACTCTAGAGCATGTCAATTCATGAAGCGCTTCATTTCTGATCGGTAACGGTCTTGACAGTCTCTTTTTCTGTATGGCATGGTGTGAATGAAGCGCTTCAAAAGAGGCGTCGCTCTTCAAGGAGGAACAGTGACCACAGCAACGAGGCGCGCCCGTCGCCTTGCCCCCGCAATCGCGCTCATCGGTGTCGGTGCACTCGCGCTCTCGGCCTGCTCGGGCAGCTCCGGAGGATCCGGATCGGAATCCCGCGCCGGAGACGGAGAGTTCACCTACCTCGGCCAGACCGAGAACACCACGATCATCACCACGCTGGAGACCCTCGCGGGCGACCAGTGCAAGGCCGCCGCCGACGCCGCTCCGCTGAAGTCCGACGACATCTCGGGCACCCAGTGGGACCAGCAGCTCCAGCTGCTCGCCAGCCAGGATGGTCTGTCCGACATGCAGATGGCCGCGGGAACTCCTGCGCTCATGTCGGAGTTCATCGACGGCGGCAAGGTGCTCGACCTCTCGAAGGCTCTCGACGATCTTGGCGTCTCGGATCGTCTGGTTCCCGCGGCCGAGTCGACCGTCAAGGCGCTCTACGGCGATGGTGCGCTCTATGCGCTGCCGACGGAGTTCAACATCGAGGGCTTCTGGTACAACAAGGAGCTCCTCGAAGCGAATGACGTCGAGGTGCCCGAGACCTGGGACGACCTCGTCGAGGCTGCGTCCACGCTCAGCGACGCGGGCGTGCAGCCGTTCGCCACCGCCGGCAAGGACGGCTGGCCGGTCACCCGACTGGTCGGCGACTACATCTTCCGCACGCTCGGCCCCGATGCCCTGCAGAAGGTCGCCGACGGCGACGCCAAGCTGACCGATCCCGAGTACGTCGAAGCGGCCGACGCGGTCGCCGAGCTCGGCAAGGCCGGGTACTTCGGCGACGCGGTCGGCTCGATCGACTACAACGCCTCAATGAACCTGTTCCTGTCGGGCAAGGCCGCGTTCTACTACATGGGCAGCTGGGTCCTCGCGAACTTCAACGATGAGGCGCAGAACCAGATCGGCGCCGACAACATCGGCTTCGCGCGGTTCCCCGAGGTCGAGGGCGGCGCAGGCAGCATCGACCAGATCCCGGCCAATGTCGGCATCCCGGTGATGCTCGCCGAGAAGAACTATGACGACGAGTCGGCCGCCTGGCTGAAGTGCATCGCCGAGGGCTACGGCGACACCGCGCTCAACGACAGCGGAGTGGTCTCGGGCTTCGTGGTCGACAACCCGCCGTCCGACCTGCCCCCGACGACCCAGATGGTGCAGGAGGAGATCGCGAACGCTCCGTCCAGCGTGCTCTGGTTCGAGGCGCTCTTCACGCCCAAGGCCACCGGCATCAGCCAGAACAACGGTGCAGGCCTCGCCAACGGCAGCCTCTCCGGCGAAGAGTTCATGAAGCTCGTCCAGGCAGCCAACGACGAAGGCTGACCCACTCCCGGGGCGGGCGCCGCTCGCCCCGGGACCGTCGTCGTCGCATCAGGAGATCCACCATGCACAAAGTCCTCGGTGACAAGCGCGCCATCTTCGTCCTTCTCGGACCCGCGCTGCTCGTCTACTCGCTCGTCATGCTCGTCCCGATCGTGTGGTCGCTGTTCTACACGGTGCAGGACGGCAACCCCATCACCGGCTTCACCTTCAACGGGTTCGCCAACTTCACGAAGTTCTTCCAGGACCCGGCCGCCTGGGACGCGATCTTCTTCACGCTGAAGTACGCCCTCATCCTCACGGCGCTGCAGGTGATCGTGGGGTACCTGCTCTCCCTGATGTACGTGTTCTGGCTCCGCAAGGGGTCGGGCATCATCCGCACGATCGTGTTCTTCCCCGTGGTGCTGCCCACGGTGGCGGTCGCACTGCTGTTCCAGCGCCTGTTCGAGGCGGCGCCGACCGTCGGTCCGGTGAACTCGTTCCTCGGCATCCTCGGCGTGCAGAACCTCGACTGGTTCGGCACCCCCGACGCATCGTTCTGGGTCATCATCGCGATGGACCTCTGGAGGTCCATGGGCTTCTATGCCGTGCTTCTCTACGCCGGCCTCGTCGACATCCCCGATGAGCTCATCGAATCGGCGCGCATCGACGGCGCATCCGGATGGAAGCTCATCCGCACGATCATCCTTCCGCTGTCGCTGCCCGTGCTGCTGTCGTCGATCATCTTCAGCATCAACGGCACGCTCAAGGTGTTCGACACCGTCGTCGCCTTGACCAACGGCGGGCCGGGCAACGCGACCACACCGCTGACCCTGTACATGTTCCGCACCTCGTTCGCCTACGGCGACTACGGGTACGGCAGCACCATCGCCCTCATGCTGACGATCCTGTGCCTGCTGTTCACGGTCTTCATCTTCCGCTCCACCCGCCGCGATCTGACGAAGGACTGAACCAGTGAGTGCGACAACCGCCATCGTCACGGGCACGCCGCTGCCCACCCGCCGCGACGTCGACCCGAACCGCCGGGGAGCCCGCGACTTCTTGCGCCGCCTTCCGATCCGGCTGCTCATCGCCGTGCTGCTCATCGTCGAGATCTACCCGATCCTGTGGATGATCCTCGGGTCGTTCAAGACGCAGAACGAGTTCCTCAACGAGCCGTTCTGGGCCCTGCCGCAGTCGTGGGACATCGTGAACTACATCGAGGTGTTCACCACGGGTGAGTTCGGCAAGTACATCGTCAACAGCGTGATCGCGGTGTTCCCGTCGCTGGCGATCATCCTCGTCTTCGGCACGGCCGCCGGCTTCGCGCTCGAGGTGATGGTGTGGAAGGGCCGCGGCACCGTCCTGCTGCTGTTCCTCGCGGGCATCATGGTGCCCGCGCAGATGATCCTCCTGCCGCTGTTCACCATCTACTTCCGCACGAACATGACCGGCACGCTCTGGCCGCTCATCATCACGTATGTGGCGTTGGGGATGCCGTTGACGGTGTTCATGATGGCGACGTTCTTCCGTTCGGTGCCGCGGGAGATCTTCGAGGCGTCGACCCTCGACGGAGCCTCGATCTTCCGCTCCTTCTTCTCCATCGGGCTCCCGCTGGTCAAGAACGCCCTCTTCACGATCGGTCTGGTGCAGTTCTTCTTCCTCTGGAACGACCTGCTGATCGCCCTGACGTTCACCAACAGCAGCGACCTGCGCACGATCCAGGTCGGGCTGCTCAACTTCACCGGAGAGTACGGAGCGGTGCAGTACGGACCGACCTTCGCCGCGATCTCGGTCAACGTGCTCGGAACACTGCTGATCTACGTGTTCCTCAACCAGCAGGTCATGAAGGGCCTGACCGCAGGATCGGTGAAGGGCTGACATGACGAACATCATCGAGATCTGGTTGGAGAACCGACGCGGCGGCAAGACCGTCGGGATCGGAGAGGTCGAGCCGCGGATCTCCTTCTTGGCGGATGCCGCGGCCCCGGCGTTCGAGCTGGAGTTCACCCCCGACGCCGGCGCCCCCCGCGTCGTGCAGGCGACCACGACGCAGCGCGTGGCGTGGCCGTTCGCGCCGCTCGCTCCGCGCGACGGAGGCGAGCTCCGTATCCGCGCCGTCGATTCGGAGGTGTGGAGTGAGCCCGTCAGGATCGAGGCGGGACTCGGCGATGACTGGGCGGTCGACTTCGTGTCGCCCTCCGTTGAAGCCGCCCGCGATGCGCCCCGCCCGGCCTACCTGATGCGTGCGGTGATCGCAGAAGGCGCCCTGCCCGATGGCATCGTCAGAGCGCGGGTCTACTCGACCGCCCACGGCGTCTACGAGCTCGAGGTCAACGGCGAACGCGTCGGTGACGACGTGCTCGCCCCCGGGTGGACGAGCTACAGCCACCGCCTCCGCTATCAGACGCACGATGTGACGGCGGCGCTGCGCAGCGGCGAGAACGTGATCGGCGCCTGGCTGGCCGACGGCTGGTACCGCGGTCACATCGGATTCGACGGCGGGGTGTGGGACATCTACGGATCGGACGTCGCGCTGCTCGCGCAGCTCGAGGTCACCACGGCTGACGGCTCCCACCACCGGGTGCCCCTCGAGTGGAGCACGTCTGTGTCGCCGATCACCTCGGTCGGTCTCTATGAGGGCGAGACCTTCGATGCGCGGCTCACGGACGACGGATGGTCGACCCCCGGTCACGACGCCTCCGGCTGGTCTCCGGCGGCCGTGCTCGCCCGGTCCGACTTCCCCGCGGCGATAGAGCCGCCGACGGCCCTGCCGGTGCAGGAGACTGAGACGCTGCGACCCGTCTCGATCACGCGCCAGCCGAGCGGACGCATCCGACTCGACTTCGGACAGAACATCTCGGGTGTGCTGTGCATCAAGGTGCGGGCGGAGGCGGGTCACACCGTGCGGCTGCACCACGCAGAGGTCATCGAGAACGGTGAGCTCGGCACCCGTCCGCTGCGCGCAGCGACGTCGGTCGACACCTACATCACCTCGGGGCGCGGTGAGGAGACCTACACGCCGAGGTTCACGATCCACGGCTTCCAGTACGCCGAGCTCGAGAACTGGCCCGGCGAGTTCCATGAGGGCGACGTCGAGGCCGTCGTGATCCACACCGGCATGCGTCGCACCGGCTGGTTCGAGTCCTCGAACGACGGACTCGACAAGCTGCACTCGAACGTCGTGTGGAGCATGCGCGACAACTTCGTCGACCTGCCGACCGACTGCCCGCAACGTGACGAGCGGGTGGGGTGGACCGGTGACATCCAGGTCTTCGCCCCGACCGCGCTGCGGCTGTTCGCGGCCCACGGCACCCTCACCGGCTGGCTGCGCGACCTCGCGTTCGAACAGCACCATCAGGGACACGTGCCCAACTTCGTTCCGTGGGTCGAGTGCGGCTTCCCGAACTTCCCCACGGCTGCCTGGGGTGACGCGGCCGTGATCGTCCCATGGGAGTTGTACCGCAACGACGGCGACCTGCGCATCCTCGCCGACCAGTATGCGAGCATGCGCGCCTGGGTCGACCTCGTCGACGACCTCACCGGGCACTCGGGGCTGTGGAACACCGGCTTCCAGCTGGGCGACTGGCTCGACCCGACGGCGCCGCCCGAGGACCCCGGCAAGTCGCACACCGACAAGTACCTGGTGGCGACGGCCTATCACGTGCGCACGGCTCGGATCCTGGCCGATACGGCGACGCTGCTCGGCGAGGAATCGGATGCCGCGCACTACCGCACAGTCGCCGAGCGTGCCGCGCGCGCCTTTCAGAACGAGTTCCTCAGCGACACCGGTCGAGTGGTCAGTGACACCCCGACCTCGATCGCCGTCGCGCTCGTGTTCGAGCTCTTCGAGAACGAGGAACAGGTGCGGCGAGCCGGCGCTCGACTGCAGGAGCTGGTGGGAGCCGGCGGGTTCCACATCTCGACGGGTTTCGTCGGGACCCCGATCATCTGCGATGCACTGGTGCGCGCCGGCAGCATGGACTACGCGTACCACCTGCTGCTGCAGGACGAGCTTCCGTCGTGGCTGTATCCGGTCAGCATGGGTGCGACGACGATCTGGGAGCGGTGGGACAGCATGCTGCCCGACGGATCGATCAACCCCGGCGACATGACATCGTTCAATCACTACGCGCTGGGAGCCGTCGCAGACTTCCTGCATCGCGCGGTCGCCGGGCTCGCCGCTGACGCACCCGGGTGGGAGCGCATCCGCTTCGAGCCGCGGCCGGGCGGTGGGCTCGAGCATGCGGGTGCGCGGTACGACAGTGTGCGGGGCACAGCGGCGATCTCCTGGCGACGAGACGGCGAGAGTCTGTCGATCGAGGTCGAGGTGCCCGCGGCATCCACGGGCGTTCTGGTGCTGCCCGGATCCGCGGAGGAGATCCCCGTCGGACCGGGTCGTCATTCGTTCACCACGACCTTCCGAGCGGTGGCCGACGACCCCGAGCGTCCGTTCTTCGGGTGGCGCAGGCCGGAGCCCGTTCTCGAGACCGAGGGAGCATCATGACGCAGCAGCACATCCGGCCTGGGCAGGTGTGGCTCGACACGAAGGGCGAGCGGATCCACGCCCACGGAGGCTCTGTCCTCACGGTCGACGGCGTGCACTACTGGTACGGAGAGAACAAGGAGTTCTCGACTCCCGGCAGCGGGATCTGGCACTGGGGCGTGCGCTGCTACTCGTCGACGGATCTCGTCAACTGGGATGACCGTGGCGTGATCATCCCACCCGACGAGGACGACGAGTCCTCGCCGCTGCATCCGTCGCAGGGCCTCGATCGTCCGCACATCATCTTCAATGCGCAGACGGGCAAATTCGTGTGCTGGGTCAAGGTGATGACCAAGGGATCGGTGCAGCGCTCGACGGTGCTCACCGCCGACAGCATCCTGGGCCCGTACGAGATCCAGCGCACCTGGCTGCGCCCGCTCGACATGAGCGCAGGGGACTTCGATCTGGTCGTCGACCCGCACGACGGCAAGGGCTACTACTACTTCGAGCGCGTGCACTCCGAGATGATCTGCGCCGATCTGACCAGTGACTACACCGACGTCACGGGGTACTACTCGACGCATTTCCCACAGCCGCAGCCCCCGTTCGTGCGGGAGGCGCCGGCGCATTTCCAGCGCGGCGGGCTGCACTATCTGCTGACCTCCGGGACGACCGGGTACTACCCGAACCCCTCGGAGTCAGCCGTGGCGCGCAGCTATCACGGCCCGTTCGAAGTGCTCGGCGACCTGCATCCGAGCGATGAGTCCCGCACATCGTTCCATTCGCAGATCTCGTCGGTGTTCCGGCACCCGGGCAAGAAGGATCTCTACATCGCGATCGCCGATCGCTGGCTTCCGCGTTACGTCGACCATGGCGACCGAGCTCGTCAGGCCTTCATCGAGCATTTCGCACCGGGCAGAGACGGCGACGAGCCGATGGAGGAGTTCGCCTACGTCGACACCTCGATCGCCGACTACGTCTGGCTGCCGATCCGATTCGACGGCGACCGACCGGTCGTCGAGTGGCGCGAGGAGTGGTCGCCCGACGAGTACGAGGACGCCTGACCGGATCCTTCGCGCAGGCCTGTGATCGCCGAGTTCCGACGGGTGTCTCCGCGGCCGACCCCACTCGATAGGCTCGTGCCCATGACGCTTCCCGAGCAGGCCCAGAACAATCGGGTGTGGCATGTCGCGGGCCTGGTATGCGGCGTGCTGGCGATCTTGTCGTCGTTCGTGGTGCCGAGCGGCGTCGTGGGCTACCTCGTCGCGATCGCGATCGCCGCGACCGCTGTGCTGATCGGACACGCATCGGTTCGGCGGCGCGGTGCGTTCCGTGCTGCGGCCATCACGGGTCTCGTGCTCGCCTACCTGGGGCTGATCGTGTCGGTCGGTCTGCTGGCGGTCCGGCTCACCCGCATGTTCACCGCCTGAGCGACCTCAGTCGAGCAGGCTCGTGATGGCCGGGTCGCGGCGGGCGACCTCTGCCGCTGTGCCGATGATGACGTGGCGAATCGCGGCGACCGCGACGGCGGGTGTGACGTCGGCGCGGTGGGCCAGGCTCACGGTGCGCCTCATCATCGGGTGCGAGATCCTGACCGAGCGCAGCGCCGGCTGATCGAGCAGCACCATCGCCGGAACCACGGCCACACCCACTCCTCGTTCGACGAAGCGGAGTAGCGCATCCATCTCGGCTCCTTCGAGGACGACCGTCGGAGTCAGCCCCGCCGAGCGGAAGGCCGCGTCGGTGGTCGCCCGCAGCTCATAGGTCTCGTCGAGGGCGATCAGCGGCAGCGTGGCGAGATGGTGGAGGCTCATGATCGACGACGTCGACACCGGAGGCTCGGACGCCGCAGACACGACGACGAGCTCCTCGGTCAGCAGCGGCATGCGAGTCAGACTGAATCCCGAGGGCGGGGGCCCCTCCGACTCCGTGATGAGCGCGATGTCGACGGCCCCGACGGCCAGCTGGTCGACGAGCAGCCTCGACCCGCTCTCGGTCAGGTGCAGGTCGACGCCGGGGTGCGCGGCATGGAAGGTGCTGATCGCCTCGGCGACGAGGCTGATGCAGAGAGTGGGTGGCGCTCCGAGACGCACGCGTCCGCGGCGGAGCCCGGCGAGCTCGGCCATCTCCTCGCGAATCGCGTCTGACTCTGCGAGCATCCGCTGAGCGCGGGGGAGCAGAGCCTCTCCGGCCGCGGTGAGGCCGATGTGGCCGCGTGCGCGGTGGAACAGCTCGGCGCCGAGTTCGCGCTCGAGGGTCGAGATCTGTCGGCTCAGCGACGGCTGTGCGAGGTGCAGGTGCTCGGAGGCGCGGGTGAAGTGGCCGAGGCGGGCGACCTCGACGAACCCGCGGAGCTGCTCGAGGTTCATGTGTTCACTGTATCGATACCAGTAGAACAATGCATTGGAGTTATCAGGGCACCCTACCTAGCGTGGAAGGCATGAGTACTCGCGAACGTCAGATCTCCACCACGGTCCTCGTCATCGGCACCGGCGGATCCGGGCTGCGGGCGGCGATCGAGGTCGCCGAGCACGGCATCGACGTCCTCGCCGTCGGCAAGCGCCCCCGACAGGATGCCCACACCTCCCTCGCCGCCGGCGGCATCAACGCCGCGCTCGGCACCATGGACGAGGGAGACAGCTGGCAGCAGCACGCGGCCGACACCATCAAGGAGAGCTATCTGCTCGCCAATCCCCACACGGTGGAGATTGTGACGCAGGGCGCCGAGCGCGGCATCCGCGACCTCGAGCGCTGGGGCATGGATTTCGCCCGCGAAGACGACGGACGCATCTCGCAGCGGTTCTTCGGAGCTCACACGTTCCGTCGCACCGCATTCGCCGGCGACTACACCGGTCTCGAGATCCAGCGCACCCTGGTCGCGAAGGCCGAGCAGCTCGAGGTGCCGATCCTCGACCACGTGTACATCACGCGCCTGCTCGTGCGAGACAACGTCGTGTTCGGTGCCTACGGCTTCGACCAGTCAGACGGCACGCGCTATCTGATCCACGCGGATGCCGTGATCCTCGCCGCCGGCGGCCATAACCGCATCTGGCGCCGCACCTCCTCGCGTCGCGACGAGAACACCGGCGACTCGTTCCGGCTCGCGGTCGAGGCGGGCGCCCGGCTGCGCGACCCCGAGCTCGTGCAGTTCCACCCGTCCGGAATCATCGAGCCCGAGAACGCTGCAGGCACGCTGATCTCCGAGGCCGCACGTGGTGAAGGCGGCATCCTGCGCAACGCGCTCGGCGAGCGATTCATGTCGAACTACGACCCCGAGCGCATGGAGCTCTCCACCCGGGATCGCGTCGCGCTCGCGGCGTACACCGAGATCGCCGAGGGCCGCGGAACGGAGAACGGCGGCGTCTGGCTCGACGTCTCGCACCTGCCTCGCGAGACGATCATGACCCGTCTGTCGCGCGTCTACCAGACGATGATGGAGCTGCAGATGCTCGACATCACCACCGACCCGATCGAGATCGCTCCCACGGCGCACTACTCGATGGGCGGCGTGTGGGTGCGCCCTGACGACCACCAGACCGACGTCGACGGACTCTATGCGATCGGCGAGGCGTCGAGCGGACTGCACGGGGCCAACCGCCTCGGCGGCAACTCGCTCATCGAGCTGCTGGTCTACGGCCGCATCGTCGGTCAGGCGGCCATGGCGCATGCGGCGGGGCTCGACGCCCAGCGTCGGTCGGCCGATGCCGTGGCGCAGGCCCGAGCAGAGATCGACGACCTTCTCGTCGCCGACGGCCGCGAGAACGTGCGGGCGCTGCAGCGCGCCATCCGCAACACCATGACCCAGCACGCGGGTGTCGTCCGCTCGGAGGAGGGACTGCGGGCAGGTCTCGCCGAACTCGACATGATCGAGGGACGCATGGAGGACATCGGCATCCACCCCGACATCGCCGGCTTCCAAGACCTCGCGCACGCGTTCGACCTGAAGGCGTCTGCTCTCGCCGCACGGGCCACGCTCGAGGCGGCGCTGGAGCGTCGGGAGACGCGTGGATGCCACAACCGCAGCGACTACCCCGACACCGACCCGACGCTACAGGTGAATCTCGTCTGGTCGCCGACCGGCGGCGTGACGCACGAGTCGATCCCCGAGATCCCCGCGGAGATCGCCGAGCTCATGCGCGAGGTCGACACCGAGGGCAAGCTCGTCGAGTAGCCCTCCCCGAACTCGCTCCCGTCGCAGGGTGCATCGCGACGGGAGCGGCCGGGTGGCGAGCGAGGTAGGAGTCGCTCAGTCGCCCTCTTCGGTCTCCGGACCGTCGATGACCCCGATCCCGACCGCTTCATGGTCGGGCTCGGGGTCGTTGCGCGTCGGGGCCTTGGGCTCTTCCGACGGCTCCTTCTCAGTGCTCGGCTCTTCGAGTTCGTCGTTGCTCGGAACCTCGGAGGGGTCCGCGTCTTCAGGAGAGTCGGCCTCGGCCGGCTTCTCGGCGGTGCTGCCCGTGTCCTTGAACTCGCCGGCATCGCCCGACGACGGTGTCGGGGTCGGCGTCTGGGCCTCGGGGTCGAGGCCGGAGGTCGGGTCCTGCTCAGGAGTGCTGTTCGTCATGGTCGTCCCTTTCGCATCGGATGCATGACCAGGATCGATCTCCGATTCCGCGGCGAGAAGGGCCTTGACGGCGATGCCCCGACCCGTCATCTCGGCCACGACGTAGGCTGAGGAGGTGACAGCGTACGTCTCGGCCTTCGATCTCTTCTCCATCGGAGTGGGCCCCTCGAGTTCCCACACGGTCGGGCCGATGCGGGCGGCGCTCGAGTTCGCGCACCGGCTCCGCGCGACAGGAGCGCTCGATCGCGTCGCGCGCATCGGATGCACCCTCTACGGCTCGCTCGGTGCCACCGGAATCGGACACGGCACACCCGATGCGGTCGTCGCCGGGCTGCGCGGTCTGGCGCCGGAGACCTGCGATCCGGCTGACGTGCGGTCAGCGTGGACCGACCTTCGCGACGGGGCGACGCTGCGAATCGACGGGTCTCACGAGATCCCGTTCTCGAAGACCGACATCGTGTTCGAGCCGCGCACCCGTCTGCCCGGTCATCCGAACGCCATGACGCTCACCGCGTGGGACGCCGCTGCGGGTGTCGTCTCCGAGGAGACCTACTACTCCGTCGGCGGCGGGTTCATCCGGCGGGATGGAGAAGCCGCGAAGCTCGCTTCGGCGCCGCTGCCCTATTCGTATGCCGACGCCGCGTCTCTGCTCGCGCTGTGCGACCATCACGGGCTGTCCATCGCCGAGGTCGCGCGACTCAACGAGACCGCCGAGCGCCCGGAAGAAGAGGTCGCAGCCGGACTCGACGCGATCTGGGATGCCATGGCCGCGTGCGTCGAGAACGGACTGCACTCCGACGGTGTGCTCCCCGGCATGCTCAAGGTCAAGAGACGCGCGAGCATGATCCGCGCCCAGCTCGAGGAGGCAGAGGCCGACGGTCATCGCGAGCTGCCGGGGGAGTGGCTCGGCGCCTTCGCGCTCGCGGTGAATGAGGAGAACGCCGCGGGCGGTCGGGTCGTCACCGCTCCGACGAACGGTGCCGCCGGCATCCTCCCCGCCGTCGCGATGTACTGGTGGCGGTTCCTCGCAGACTCGGGCCTCGGCGCCGGCAATGCCGTGACGCCGTACGGAGAGCTGGTCGGCAGCGCGCTGCTCGGCTTCGACGGCACACGGGCGATCGACGCCGGCGGGGCCGATGACGATGAGGCTGTCGCCGATGCGAACCGTCGCCGCGGCATCAGGCGATTCCTGCTCACCGCCACGGCACTGGGCTCGCTGTTCAAGGCGAACGCCTCGATCTCGGGTGCCGAGGGAGGATGCCAGGCCGAGGTCGGCTCCGCCTGCGCGATGGCCGCCGGAGGGCTGACGGCCGTCATGGGCGGCACCAACCGGCAGATCGAGAACGCCGCCGAGATCGCGATGGAGCACCACCTCGGGCTCACATGCGACCCCATCGGCGGCCTCGTGCAGATCCCCTGCATCGAGCGCAACGCCATCGCGGCGTCGACCGCGGTCACGGCCGCCCGTCTCGCGCTGCGCGGCGACGGCAGCCACTACGTCTCGCTCGATGCGGTCGTCGAGACGATGCGCCAGACCGGCATCGACATGTCGACGAAGTACAAGGAGACCAGCGAGGGCGGCCTCGCTGTCAACGTGATCGAGTGCTGATCCGACCTCCCGACGGTCGCGTCGGTGGCTGCGGCTAGCCTCCTTCGGAGGAGGAACGCATGGAATCGATCTGGACCGCCGGCAGCCGTCGTCGACGAGAGCAGCCGGTCGTCGCCGTGCGAGCGAGCGACGACGCGCCGGAAGTCGGGCGGGTCTGGCCGATGAGCATCCCCGCGGTGGCCCAGGTGCTGGAGGAGGGGATCGACCTCTCGCCCGGGGTGACGTTCCTCGTCGGCGAGAACGGCAGCGGCAAGTCCACGATCGTCGAGGGGATCGCGATCGCCTACGGCCTCTCGCCCGAGGGGGGGTCGAAGTTCGCCAGACACAGCACGCGACCGACGGAATCACCGCTGTCGGAATGGCTGCAGCTGCAGCGAGGTGTCGGAGCGAACCGCTGGGGATTCTTCCTGCGGGCCGAGACGATGCATTCCTTCTACACGTACCTCGAAGAGAACCCCTCGCCGCGGGGAGACGTGCCGTTCCACGAGATGAGTCACGGCGAGTCGTTCCTCGCCCTCCTCGAGAGCCGATTCGACGAGCCGGGCTTCTACTGTCTCGACGAGCCTGAAGCAGCGCTGTCGTTCCAGTCGACGCTCACCCTCATCGCCGTGCTGCAGCGCATCGTCGACGACGGCGGCCAGGTGCTGTGCGCCACGCATTCGCCGGTGCTCGCTGCGCTGCCGGGCGCCCGGATCCTCGAGGTGGGTGACTGGGGCATCCGCCCTGCCGAGTGGAACGACCTCGAGCTCGTGAACCACTGGCGCTCGTTCCTGCAGGACCCGCCGCGGTATCTCCGGCACCTGCTCGACTAGGGGTCGCGTCCCGGCACCCCGGTCGCGGGTCGTAGGCTGACGCCATGACCGAGCAGCGCGCGCCGAGGAAGCGCGGTCGTCCGAGGGGTGGCTCGGACTCGCGCGAGCGCATCATCGGTGCCGCCGTCGACGAGTTCGGCGAGCAGGGGTATGACGGGTCGACGGTGCGCTCGATCGCCAGCAGGGCCGGCGTGGATTCCGCGCTCGTGCACCACTACTTCGGCACCAAGGCCGATCTGTTCGCGGAGGCGGTCGGCATCCCGCTCCGACCTGACATCGATGTGCCTGGAATCGTCGCCGGTCCCCGAGGGGAAGTCGGCGAACGGCTCGTCCGCTATGTTCTCGAGGCGTTCGAGCAGCCCGACATCCGCCGACGCGGGGTGATGCTCATGCGCACCGCGATCGGCAGCCGGCTCACGACGCCGCTGCTGGCCGGGTTCCTCGCGCGCGAGCTCATCGGCAAGATCGCGAAGACGCTCGGCGTCGCGGATGCGGAGTTGCGGGCCGCCCTCGTCGCGTCGCAGATCGCGGGGCTGCTGCTCACGCGGTATGTGCTGAAGCTCGCACCGATGGCCTCCGCATCCGTCGACGACATCGTCGCGCGCGTCGGTCCCACCGTGCAGCGGTATCTCTTCGAGTAGTTCGGGGCCGACCCGACTCCACACCCACCACCACGGAACCCGTTGACCTCGCCGGCCGGCGAGCGCATAATTCATCACATGATGAATAACCCGGCGGTCGAGGTCGCAGGGCTGCACGTGCGCCGGGGGAAGACCGTCGTCTTCGACGGGACCGACCTGACGATCCCGCAGGGCGAGATCACCGGTCTGCTCGGGCCCTCCGGATGCGGCAAGACCACCCTGATGCGTGCGATCGTCGGCGTGCAGAGGGTCGCCGCAGGCACGGTGACGGTGCTCGGCGAACCGGCCGGATCGGCGCAGCTGCGCCATCGCGTGGCCTACGGCACTCAGGGCGCTGCCGTGTACGGCGACCTCACCGTGCGTCAGAACCTCTCGTACCTCGCGGCAGTGCTGAAGGCGCCGAAGGGCGATGTCGATCGGGTGATCGCGGATGTCGGTCTCGGAGCGCAGGCGGGTCAGCTCGTCGAGTCGCTCAGCGGCGGCCAGACCACACGGATCTCGCTGGCCATGGCGCTCATCGGGTCTCCCGAGCTCATCGTCCTCGACGAGCCGACCGTCGGCCTCGACCCGGTGCTCCGCGTCGAGCTGTGGGATCTGTTCCGCGGGCTCGCTCAACGCGGAGTGACGATGATCGTCTCCAGCCACGTGATGGACGAGGCGCTGAGGTGCGATCGGCTCGTGCTGATGCGCAGCGGGCGGATCATCGCCGACACGACCCCGAAGGCCCTCCTCGCAGAGACCGGCACCGTCGACCCCGATGCGGCATTCCTCGCTCTGATCGAACGCGACAGTCGGATGCAGGACCGCCGGCCTCCCGGCACCACGAGGCGCGAGCGTCGGGAGGCGGCGGAATGAACGGCCGTCGGATCCTCGCCACAGCGGGCCGGGTGCTCGGTCAGCTGCGCCATGACCCGCGGTCGATCGCACTCATGCTCGTCGCGCCGAGCCTGCTGGTCGGTCTGTTCGCGTGGCTGTTCAGCGACCAGGACGGTGTGTTCGATCAGTTCGGCGGTGCGATCCTCGCGCTGTTCCCGTTCATCGTGATGTTCCTCATCACGTCGATCACGACCCTGCGCGAGCGCCGCTCCGGAACCCTCGAGCGTCTCATGACGACTCCGCTCGGCAAGGCGGACTTCATCCTCGGATACGCCCTGGCCTTCGGAGTCATGGCGCTGTTGCAGGCGGTGATCACCGTGTCGTTCGCGGTCGGTGTCTGCGGCCTCGATGTCGACGGCGAGCTGTGGCAGCTCGGACTCGTCGCCGTGGTCGACGCGCTGCTCGGAACAGCGCTCGGGCTGCTCGCGAGCGCGTTCGCCCAGACCGAGTTCCAGGCCGTGCAGTTCATGCCGCTGCTCGTCTTCCCGCAGATCATCCTCGGCGGGCTGTTCATGCCGCGGGATCAGATGCCCGATGTGCTGTACGCGATCTCCGGCTGGCTCCCGCTGAGCTATGCGATCGACACGATCAACGCGGTGACCGCCGGGGACGAGGGGTGGGACGTCTACGCCCCGTTGCTCGTGGTCGTCGCCTTCGGCATCGGAGCCCTCGTGCTCGCGTCGCTGACCCTGCGGCGCCGCACGCCCTGACGCCTCAGCGCCGGCCGCTGCTCAGCGCGCCGAGCGGTTCTTGGTGTGCTTCGTGGGCACGGCGGCCCAGGGATCCTCAGGCCACGGATGCCGCGGGTAGCGCCCCCGCATCTCGGCGCGCACCTGGCCGTATGGACCGGACCAGAACGAGGCAAGGTCATCGGTGACCGCGAGCGGACGACCCGCGGGCGACAGCAGATGGAACAGCACAGGCACTCGCCCGTCGACCAGCCGAGGGGTCTCCGCCCAGCCGAAGCACTCCTGCAGCTTCACGGCCACGACAGGGCGCGCCGTGGCGTCGGCGGGGTCGGGGTAGTCGATGCGGATGCGCGAGCCGGTGGGCACCTCGAGGCGTTCCGGAGCCAGCTCGTCGAGTCGCGCGGCGTCGGGCCACGGCAGCAGGCGCCGCAGCGCTGACGTCAGAGAGATCCGCCCCGCAGGCGTGCCGCCAGCCAGCACGTCGAGCTCGGGAGCCAGCCATTCGTCGAGAGCGTCGAGCAGTCCGGCATCCGACACATCGGGCCAGGGGGCGCCCAGCTCTCGTCGCAGCAGCCCCAGTCGGCAGCGCAGCGCGGCGGCCGAGTCAGACCAGGTGAACATGTCGAGACCCTCACGCCTGATCGCGCGGCGCACGGCGTCGCGCCCCTCCTGGGCCGATGCCCGCACAGGCGAAGACGAACGCAGGATCGCGCCGACGCGGCGCTCCCGCCGCGCCTGGACGCGGCCGGCCGTGAACTCCGCCTCGACGCGGTCGGTCATCAGGTGATTCGCGGCGCGCTCCATCTGCGCCTCGGTGAGCACGGCCGCCGATCGGATGATCGCGCCTGAGCCGGCAGTCGCCCGTGCCGAAGCGCGCGCGACGTCAGCGACCGCGAGCCACTCGACGGCCCCGAGCGGGCCGCGCACCCCGGCCCGGGTTCCGGATGCCAGCAGAAACGTCGCCCCTTCGGCGGTGCGCTCGACGCGATGGGCGATCCGCTCGGGGAACGCTAGGGCGATGACGAAGCCTACGCCGTCGAGGCCCGAGCGTGCGTCCGGTGTCGGACGGACCATGCGCTCGAGGCGATTCGCATCGTCGCGCCATCGTCGCGCGTCCGGTGTGCGTCCGCCTCGCAGGGTGATGAGTGCGTGAGCGACGTCGGCCTCGGCGATACGCAGGTCGCCGCCGAGCACCGCGACGACCTCGGCCGCGAGGCGGCTGCCGACCACGGGGCTCCCGTCGCGGAGCGCGCGGGCAAGGCGGGGGTCAGCAGGAACTCGTGCGAGGGCACGGCCTTCGGCGGTCGCGCGACCCTCGTGGTCGATCGCGCCGAGACTGCGAAGCACCGAGACGGCATCAGCCAGGTTGTCTGCGGGCAGCGGATCGATCATGCGCAGACCTGCGCCACCCGGAGCGCCCCAGCAGGCGAGCAGCAGAGCGGCATCCGCGAGGTCGGTCACCGCGATCTCCGGAGCCGGGCGTGCAGGGGCTGCCGCATAGGAGCGCTCGTCGACGCAGCGGATGACGACGCCGGGGCCCTGGCGTGTGGCTCGGCCGGCGCGCTGCACGCACGATGAGCGTGACGCGGCGGTCGTGACCAGACCCGTCATGCCGCGGGTCGCGTCGCGCTGAGGATGCCGCGAGAGACAGCTGTCGACCACCAGACGCACACCGGGCACCGTGAGCGAGGACTCGGCCAGCGATGTCGTGACGATGATGCGCGGCCTGTCGTTCGGGGAGCGGCCGCGGATCACGGCATCCTGTTCCGCCGCGGGGATCTGGCCGTGCAGCTCCCGCACGTCGAACGCATCGCTCGTGTCGCGGATGCGACGGGCGATCTCCGACACCTCGCGTGCGCCCGGTGCGAAGACCAGCACGTCGGCGTCGGGGTTCTCGCGTCGCAGATCGAGGGCCGCTGACGTGGTGGTGCGGGCGACGTGGTCGAGGAACCCTCTGGTGACTCCGCGCTCGTCGAGGCGCGGCGTCGCGCTCGGCGCCCAGCGCTCGGCGAGCGGGAAAGCGGGGACGTCGTGGTCGACGACCGGAGCCGGACGGTCATCCGCGCCGAGGACTGCGGCGATGCGCGCGGCGTCGAGCGTGGCCGACATCGCGACGACGACGAGGTCGTCCCGCAGCTCGCGGACCTCCGAGAGCAGGCCGATCAGCAGATCGGTCTCCAGTGCGCGCTCGTGCACCTCGTCGATGATGACGGCATCCACGCCGTCGAGGCCCGGGTCGTCGATCATGCGCCGCAGCAGCACTCCCGCGGTGACGAATTCGACCCGGGTCTGCGGTCCCGCCGAGCGCTCACCGCGCACCGTGAAGCCGACGCGGGTGCCCAGCGGCGAGCCGTCGAGTTGCGCGAGGCGCCTCGCAGCTGCCCGGGCGGCGACGCGACGAGGCTGGGTGACGATCACTCGTCCGGTCGATCGCGATGCGAGGAGCGGCGGCACGAGGGTGGTCTTGCCCGTGCCGGGCGGTGCGCTCACGACCACCGACCCGCTTTCGTCCAGGGCAGTCGAGAGCTCGTCGAGAGCGGCCGCGAACGAGAGCCCGGCGCCGATGGCGGCGAGGTCGAAGGCGGCGGGCGTCATCGCTCCAGTCTGCCCCGCCGGAGAACGGCGTTCACAATTCAGCATGAAGATGCTCGACCTGTCCCAGAAAGCGATCCCCGGCCCCCGACGCCCCGATTCATGCTGAACAGTAAACGGTGCGCTCCCTGAGACGACGGATGCCGCGACCGATCCGGCCGCGGCATCCGCTGTGTGCTGTGTGCTGACTACTCCGCTGCCGGAGCCGGCGGTGCGGGCGGCGGCGGGGTGGTCGGGGTGGACGTGCGCGTCGCCGGAGCAGACGGCGCGGATGCCGCAGCCACCCCCTCGCCGATGCCACGGCCGACGGCCTGACCCTGGATGATCGACGCGAGGTCGAGTCCGGTCGCCGAGCTGACGCTGTCGAACACCGACTTCAGCGCCTTCGCGCTGTCGGCGCCGACGAGGTTCGACGCGCCGTCCTCGCCCGAGCTGCCGATGATCGACACGTTGCCGATCGCTGCGTAGCCCTTCGAGAACTCCGCCATGATCGACGGCAGCACGTCGAGCACGCGCTGCGACAGGAACGCGTCCTGGTTCGATGCGATGGCCTTCGCCTCGGCCTCGACGGCGGCGGCTCGCGCCTCACCCTCGGCGCGGATGGCGTCTGCCTCGGCGTTCGCACGCAGGCGGCGGGCCTCGGACTCGGCCTCGGCCTGCGCCCGAAGGGCGTCTGCCTCACCGGTCGCACGCGCGATCGCGGCTGCGGCCTCACCGTCGGCCTTGGCCTTGTCGGCCTGTGCCTGCTGCTCGGCGATGCGGGTGCGGGCCTCGGCCTGCTTGACCTGCTCGATCGCGCCGGCCTCTGCCGCACGCTCACGCGTGTAGAGCTCGGCCTGCGCACGGGTCTCGGCCTCGTACCGCTGGGCGTCGGCGACGCGCTTGACGTCGGCGTCGAGCTGAGCCTGACGGTTCTCGGCCTGCTGCTGCAGAACGGCCTGCTGAGCCTGCTCGCGGGCGAGGTTCTCGGCCTGCTCGGCCTCGGCGCGCGCACGGCCGATGCCGGCGTTGGCGTTGGCGGTGTTCGTGTCGAGTGCGGTCTGCTCGACCAGGTTGGCTTCCTGGTTGGCGATGTTCTTCTGGTTGATCGCACGGTCGGCGTTGGTCTGCGAGATCTCCGCCGACTGGCGCTTCGCCTGGATCTCGGGAGCACCGAGCGACTGGATGTAGCCGACCTTGTCGGTGATGCCCTTGATCTGGAAGGAGTCCAAGATCAGACCCTGCTCGGCGAGCTCCTGCGAGACGTCGGCGGCGATCTGGTCGGAGAACTTCTTGCGCTCTCGCATGAGCTCGACGACCGAGAGGGTCGCGACGATGCCACGGAGCGCACCTTCGAGCTGCTCGGTGGTGAACTGCTCGATGGCCTTGTCCTGCGAGGCGAAGCGCTCGGCGGCGCGACGCACGAGGATGGGGTCGGAGCCGATCTTCACGATCGCGACGCCGTCGACGTTGAGCGTGACGCTGTCGAGCGACTGGGCCTCGGCGTTGAGCGAGACCTGACGCGAGCGCAGCGAGATGATCTCGTGGCGCTGCGTGATGGGGTTCACCAGCGACTTGCCGTTCACGATGACCGTGACGGGCGACTCCGACATCTCGTCTCTGGTCGAGCCGTCTGCGCCGATGACAGCGCGCGCCACCTTCTGTTTGCGTCCCGAGATGACGAGCGCCTCATCGGCGCGCGCCACCTTGATCCAGCTGCGTGCGAACAGCAGCAGGATGAGCAGGACGACGATAGCGATGGCTATGCCGATGCCGACGATGATGAGGATGCCTACGACTCCGGCGATCTCCATGGATGACCTCCCTGGTTCCCCCCGAGGGGGCGGTCTCGGATGCCGGCGCGGCCGCGCGGGCGTTCACGCTCCACCCTGCCAGAGATCGGGGGATGCCGTCGAAGGAGTCGACGTCGGGATGCGCCTCGGGAGGAGAAATGCGCTTGGGGAGGAGGTCTCAGCCCGAGATCTCCTCCCGTGACGCAGATCTCCTCCCGTGGGGCAGGTTTCTGTCGTCAGGCCGAGGCCTGCGCGCCGCTCAGCGGCCGCGGAGCTTCTCCGCCAAGTCGCGCAGCGTCCTCAGCTCGGCGTCGTCGAGTCGCGACATCCGCTCGGCGATCGAACGGCCATGCACCGTGGCGACGCTGCGGAACTCTCGGACACCGGCATCCGTGGCCCTGATCAGCGCGCCGCGCCCGTCATCGGGGTCGGGGCACTTCGCGACGAGTCCGCGGGCGACCATGCGGTCGACGAGACGAGAGACGCTCGGCTGGCTGATCAGCATGTTCGCGGTGACATCGCGCAGGCGAGCTGACATGCCGGGGGAGCGGGTCACGGTGAGTAGGACGTCGTACTCGGCCTGCCCGAGATCGGTGTGATCGAAGTCGGTGTTCATCTCGGTGAACAGCTCGTGCTGTGCGCGGAACAGGCTCTCCCAGGCCTCGAGGGCGAGCTTGCGATCGGTCATGGAGAACAGCGTACTGGCAACAGTAAAGGGCCGGTCGGAGAGGCTCCCGACCGGCCCTTGTCCCTTGCACCAAGAGTGTCCTGCAATCACATGCGGTGTATGCCACAGCAAACATTCACCGTGCGATCACTCTATAACGGCGAGATAACGAATGCAACGGTTTGGTCACGGAATCTTCGGCATTCGTGCCCTTCGTCGACTTCGGGCTCGAGGACGCGCTCATCCACGCCGCGGTGTTCGTCCCGCTCGGTGTGCTCGTCCCCCTGCTCACCGCTCGGCCGCGCCGGTGGAAGGCAGTGGCGATCGTCCTCGCGACGCGCTCGACGGCCGTCGCGGGATTCGTCGAGCGATTCCGGTGGCCGGCGCGCGAGCGTCCCCGCAGCCAGCCAGTCGGGATCCCGAAGCCGGGTCGCGGGCGTGTCAACCAGGGCGAGGCCTGATGCGTCGCTGATGTAGGGGGAGGTCCGGAGCGGGACGACGGCCCTCGCGAGGCCTCCGCTGTTCCGTTCCCGGGATCCGGATCCGACCACGACTGTCCTTTCGGACAGGGCGATCCCGTGCGGCCGGCGGGGGTGCTCGAGAGCCGCGCTGGCGAGGCTGGAGACATGAACATCTCCACATCTCCGCCGCTCCAGGCGCGCGGACTGCACAAGTCCTTCCATGGACGCTCTCGCGTCGACGGAGTCGGTTTCACGATCGCGTCAGGGAGAGTCGTCGGCCTGCTCGGGCCCAACGGCGCCGGCAAGACCACCACGATCCGCCTGCTGCTCGGACTCATCGCCGCGGACCAGGGCGAGGCCCTGGTCTTCGGGCGCCCCTACCGCGACCTCGAGCGGCCGGCCACGATGGTCGGCGCCGTTCTCGACGCCGGCGGTCTGCACCCCGCCCGCACCGGACGTGAGCACCTGCGCATCGCCGCGGCCCGCGCCGACGTCGCCCCCCAGCGCGTCGATGGGGTCCTCGCCGAGGTGGGCATGACCGCCGACGCCGACCGCAGATCCGGCGGATACTCGCTCGGCATGAAGCAGCGCATCGCGGTCGCGGCAGCGCTGCTCGGAGAGCCGAAGCTGCTCGTGCTCGATGAGCCCTCCAACGGCCTCGACCCCGCCGGCATGCGCTGGCTGCGTGATCGCCTGCGGGCCTTCGCAGATGCCGGAGGGACGGTGCTGCTCTCCTCACACCTGCTCTCCGACGTGCAGGACATCGCCGACGACATCGTCGTGATCGCCGAGGGGCGGGTCGTCGCCGACGTGACGTTGGCGGATGCCGTCGCCACAGCGAGCGGAGACCTCGAGGGCTACTACCTCCAGGTCACCGGAATCGCGGGGGTGCGCTGATGTTCCGCGCAGAACTCCTCGGACTGACCACGACCACAGCGACGAAGGTCAGTGCGCTCGTCGCCGTGATCGGACTCACCCTGACGCAGCTGATGTTCGTGACCGTGCTCCCGGCGCTGGCTCGCGGCGACATCGGTCCCGGCGCAGAGGCGCTCGGTGCCGACCTCCCCGTGCTCGACCTGACATCTCCGGCGGCGCAGCTCGACGCGATCAATCCGCTCGGCGCGTCGATGGGAGGCGGGTCGATCGGCATCGCGCTCCTCGCCATCGTCCTGCTCGGCACCCTCGCCGGCACCAGTGACGACCGGTACGGCGGCATGGTCGGAGCAGCCCTCGCGTCTCCCCGTCGTGGTCGCATCGTCGCGGGCAAGGCCATGGCCGTCGCAGTCGTCGGTGTCGTCATCGGCGCCCTCATGGCGGTTGTCAGTCTCACCGCCCTGCTCGTCGCGCTCGCGACGACCGCAACGACTTTCACCGCGGGCGTCGGTGACGTCGTCGCCACCCTGGGGCGGGGCGTCGTCGCAGTCGCGGGCCTCGCACTGATCGGCCTCGCGGTCGGCATCCTCGTGCGGACGCAGCTCGCCGGCATCCTCACCATGCTCGCGGTGCTCTTCGCCGAACCGCTCGTCACCGCCATGACCTCGCTGATCGGCGGCGGCTCCGCGCCCGTCTGGACGCAGTTCCTGCCGGTCGCGCTCGCGCAGAACGTCATTCACGGCGGGTCGGCCGGGGTGCCTGTCGGAGTGGCGCTCGCGGCCCTCGCCGCCCTCTCCGCGGCGGCGCTCGCCGCGGCATCCGTCGCTCTGTCCCGGCGCGACCTCTGATGCCCGACCCATCCGACACGACCCATCCGACGGGAAAGGACACGACATGAACGACATCCCCACACCCCAGAACCAGCCCGCCCCCAGACGCAGGATGCGGACGGTGATCGCGATCGCGGCCGCCGCCGTGCTCGTCGCGGGAGCGATCACAGCGGGCGTGCTCTTCCGGGCGTCCGATCGACCGGCCTCGTCCGCGGACGCGGAGACGACCAGCGCGCTCGAGACGAGATTGCAGTCCCTCGTCGACGCCGGCTACCCGGCGGCCCTCGCATCGGTGACCTCGCCGGATGGTGAGGTCGAGAACGCGGTCGCCGGCGAGGGCGACATCGAGACCGGCCAGGCGCCTCCACCCGACGCAGAAGTGCGGATCGCCAGCAACACCAAGATGTTCGTCGCGACGATCGTGCTTCAGCTGGTCGACGAGGGCCTCGTCGACCTGGACGCTCCGATCGACACGTATCTTCCCGGGCTGATCGGGGGAGCGAGGATCGACGGCGCCGGCATCACCGTGCACCAGCTGCTGCAGCAGACGAGCGGTCTGCCGGAATACGCCGACCAGATCGCGGCCGATGCCTTCGGCGCGCAGGAGAAGTACATCTCTCCGCGGGACATGCTCGACATCGCCCTCACTCGCCCTGCGAGCTTCGCGCCGGGGGAGAGATGGGAGTACAGCAACACGAACTACCTGGTGCTCGGGCTGCTCATCGAGGCGGTGACCGACCGCGCGATCGCCCAGCAGATCGATGAGCGCATCGTGACGCCGCTGGGACTCGAACACACGTACTTCCCCGCCCCTGGTGAGCTCCCGCTCCGCGGGGAGCACCCCACCGGTTATCACGCCGACGTTCCGGGAGAGCTGCGTGACATCTCCGCCATGGACACGTCATTCGCCTGGTCGGCCGGAGCCATGGTGTCCACCCCGGCAGAGCTCAACACCTTCATGCGTGCGTTGCTGAACGGCGAGCTGCTGAGCGGTGCCGGGCTCGAGACGATGAAGACCACCGTGCCGGCGGGCGATGAGCTCTGGCCCGAGGCGGAGTACGGACTCGGTCTGCAGCGGTACCCGCTCAGCTGCGGAGGATTCGCCTGGGGGCACGGAGGCGACATCCCCGGCACCCAGACGCGCAACGCCGTCGCACCGGACGGCACCGCCGTCACGATCGCAGTGACCGCGCTTCCCTGGGCGGTGGTCTCCCCGGATGACGACGAGGTGCTGCTCGAGCAGTATCGGATCGTCGTCGAGGCGCTCGATGAGACACTGTGCGATCGGTGATCACACCTCGATCGATCCCGGGTCCTGCCTCGCGACGGGGGTGGGGCCCGGCGTGGTTGACTGAGTCCATGTCCCCTGCGGAGCCGCCCTCCCGGCGCGCCGAACGCGTGCGCCGCGCGATCCCGCCGATTCTCGTGCTCGCCGCCGCGGTCGGCTACATCGGAGCCGACCTGTGGATCGACGAGCTCCCCGCAGCGGTGCCGGGCGATGTATCGCCGTTCGCCCACGCCGCTCTCGTCGCCCTGCAGGCCGTCCTGCTCGTCTTCCGCCAGCGCGCACCCATCATCGTCTTCGCCGGCGCCGTGCTCCTCGATGCCGTGATCCTGGCGACCTCGGCGGGGGAGCTGGGGGTCGGCTCGCTGGGCGTGATCCTCGCCGCCTATGCGATGGCTCGGCGCAGCCGGCGCAACCCGGCGCTGACGGCGCTCGCCCTCGGCGCGCTCGTGACCACCGGCGTCGGCGCGAGTGCGCTGCTCCTGGGGTCACGCGAATCGGCGCTCGTCCTGATCCTCACCGTGATCGCGCGCATCGCCCTGCAGTACGCGGCACCCGCGGCCGTCGCCGAGTACGTGCGCGGGCGCGAGCGTCTCGCGGATGCGCTGCAGGAGCAGGCGAGGATGGCCGAGCGGGAGCGGCGCGAGCGCGCCGAGCGCGAGGTGCGTGCCGAGCGCGAGGCCCTCGCGCGGGAACTGCACGACATCGCCGGGCATCACCTCTCGGGGATCATCGTGAGCGCCCAGGCCGCCACCGCTCTCACCCGCAGCGATCTCGACCGGGCGCGGGAGATGATGCAGACGGTCCAGGACGATGCCCGCATCGCGCTCGCCGACCTCCGACGGACGGTCGGGCTCCTGCGCAGCGATGACGACGCACCCTCAGGTGCCCCGAGCCCGGTGCCGACCATCGCCGGCATCCCTGCGCTCGTGGATATCGCGCGCGAACGGGGCCAGCGCGTCGCACTCGCCGCCGTCGGGGATGCGCGTCCGGTGGGTGCGCTCGCCGAGACCACCGCGTACCGGATGGTGCAGGAGTCGCTGGCGAACGTCGCGAGACATGCGCCCGGCGCGGCGGGAGCCGTGACCGTGCGGTTCGGAGCGGATGCCGTGGAGATCACGGTCGCCAACGAGCCCTCCGCCGAAGTCCGGACGCGGGAGACGACCGACAGCTCGGGCGCCGGCTACGGGCTCTCCGGCATGGCGGAGCGGGCCGAACTCATCAGGGCGCACCTGTCAACAGGGCCCGACGACGACGGCGGATGGACCAATCGCCTGAGCATCCCCTACGACGGACGGAGCACCCCATGATCCGTGTTCTCATCGCCGACGACCAGGCCGTCGTGCGCGCCGGGCTCGCCGTCATCCTCGGAGCCGAGGCCGACATCGAGGTGATCGGCGAAGCGGTCGACGGCGCCGACGCCGTGAGTCTCGCCCGCAGCCTCCGCCCCGACGTCGTCTGCATGGACATCCGGATGCCGGGAACAGACGGCATCGCAGCCACACGCGAGATCGTCGGAGACGCAGCCCTGGCGACCGACGTGCTCATCCTCACCACCTTCGATGTCGACGCCGATGTCTTCGCCGCTCTCGAGGCAGGCGCCGCCGGGTTCCTCCTCAAGGGCGCCGACGAGCACACGCTGCTCGCCGCGGTCCGATCGGTGGCCGCCGGCGACGGAACACTCGACCAACGCCTGACCCGCCGCATCCTGCACGAGTTCGCCGACCGCCGTCGAGCGAGCAGCGCGCAGGTTCCGGCCGAGGGGCCTCCGCTCACCGAGAGGGAGCTGGATGTGCTCCGACTCCTCGCCGAGGGGCTGTCGAATGCCGAGATCGCCGACCGTCTCTTCGTGGAACTGACGACCGTCAAGTACCACCTCGCCGGCATCCTCCAGAAGACCGGAGCCCGCGACCGCCTGCAGGCCGTGCTCTGGGGGATCAGGGCCGGGGTCGTCGAGGCGGGATGACTGGGGCCGCACCGTGGCCCTCGGATGAACGTGCTCAGCGGGCGCCGGTCGCTGTCCTGTCGTCCCGCGTCTATCCGTTCTGCCCATCGTCCCGCGGCGCTGGCCCGATGAGCCTGAACAGCCCGGTCATGTCGCCGGGGCCGAAACCGCGTGAGGTGTAGAGGTCGGTGCCCGCGGCGGTCGAGAACAATCCGACGAAGGCCGTTGCCGGGGAGGCCATGGCGATTCGCTCCGTCAGGCGGTCCAGCATGCGCGCCCCCAGGCCGGTCCCCTGAAAGGCCGGGAGGACGGCCAGGTCCTGCACGTAGAAGTACTTCACGCCGTCTCCGACGACGCGCCCCATGCCTACAGCCGCGTCTCCGGCATACGCGACCACGCCGAACGTCGAGCCGGCCAGGGAATCCGCGATCGTCGCCCAGTCGAAGGCGTCGTGCCAGCCCACCGATTCCGCAATCGATCGATGCTCGGCAGCCGTCGCCACCCGGTCGAGGATTGTTGTCGCTTCAGCCATCTCTGTCCGTTCGCGTGTCGGGGCGTGATGATGTCGCACTCGGATCGCCGTGATCGAGCATCGCCGAGCATTCTGCCACGGTCAGCGCTGCACGACCTCAGCGAGCTCGAGCGTCTGCTCGGAAAGCTTACGGCCGACCCCGGCATACGCTGAGTCGCACGCTGCCCGAGGCATCCCGAGGAACAGCCCCGCTAGAGCAGTCGACGCTGCGAGGCCCAGACCGTGAGTTCGTGGCGCGACGACAGCTGCAGCTTCCTCAGCACCGATGAGACGTGCGTCTCGACCGTCTTGATCGAGATGAACAGCTCTGCGGCCACCTCCTTGTAGGCGTATCCACGGGCTATCAGCCGCATCACCTCCTGCTCGCGTGCCGACAGTCGATCGAGTTCGTCGGTCGTCGTGGCGATCTCGCCGGCGACCGCGCCGAACGCGTCGAGCACGAACCCGGCGAGCCGCGGCGAGAACACCGCGTCCCCGTCGGCGACGGCGTGCACGGCGCGGCTGACCTCCCCGCCGGATGAGCCCTTCGTGATGTAGCCGCGCGCACCGGCGCGGATCACCCGCACGACGTCGGCTGCGGCATCCGACACGCTCAGCGCCAGGAACCGGGCCGTCGTCGGCAGCGAGCCGCGGATCACCGACTCGCCGCCGGTGGAGTCGTCGCCGCTGCCACCCGGAAGGTGAACGTCGAGCAGCACCACATCGGGCACGGTCTCGCGGATCATCGCAATGGCGGACGGCACGTCGGCTGCCTCCCCGATCACCTCGACGCTTGCATCGAGATCGGCGCGGAGCCCTGAACGGAAGATCGAATGGTCGTCGACGATCACGATGCGGATGCTGTCAGCCACGAGCGTCCTCGCCTTCATCCGTGTTCGCCGGCGCGTTCGGCACCTGGGCGTTCGCCGCGCCCCGCGGCACGGTCGACAGTCGCAGATGCACCTCGGTGCCGCTCTCATCGCTGCGCACGGTGCCCGAGCCCCCGGCTCGACGCATCCGACCGATGATCGACTCCCGCACGCCCAGGCGGTCGCCCGGCACGTCGTCCAGTCGGAAGCCCGGACCCCGATCACGCACGAAGACGTCGACGTCGGTCGCATTGCCCTCGATGTAGACAGAGACCTCCCCCGTCGCGTGCCGTGCGGCATTCAGCATCGCCTCTCGCGCCGCCGCGGCGAGTTCCCCGCTCGCACGCTCGGTGGAGAGGCCCGCCGAGACCACCTCGATCCGCACCGGGTAGTCGAGTTCCAGGCCCCCGGCATAGTCGCGCAGGTCGGTCGCCAGATCGCTGTCGGCCGGGGCATCGCCGTCGTACAGCCAGGCTCGCAGCTCGCGCTCCTGCGCCCGTGCGAGCCGAGCCGCCTCGCTCGATGCGCCCGCCCTGTTCTGGATCAGCGCGAGGGTCTGCAGCACGGAGTCGTGCAGGTGCGCGGCCATCTCGCTGCGCTGCTCCTCACGGATGCGCCGCACGCGTTCGCCCGCCAGGTCGCGCCACCGCGGAATCAGGGTCGACAGCAGCACGGCGAGGATGCCGGCGAGCGGGACCAGCACGAGTGCGACACCGGTGCTGCCGACAGGCCGGGTCAGGAGCAGGCCGAACAGCATCGCGAGGAGCGCGATCGAGAGGATCCTGACCAGCATCGTGTGTCGAGGTCCCCGGGCGGTGTCGGTGCGATCGATCAGGGTCGCCCACAGCCCGGCCCCGGTCGCCGCCCCCACGGTGCCGAACACGACCACGGCCGCCGCATCAGGCGGAATCGTTCCCGAGAGCCAGTCGCTGCCGCCGCGCCAGAAGAGCACGATGAGCATGCCGACGCTCGCAGGGACGAGCAGCATCCAGGCCACGGGCACCCGTCGCGACGGGGTGCCGTCGCCGTCGGCCCAGGGCGTGAACGCCCAGCACCAGGCGTAGAGCAGGATGCCGGCCCCGCCGCACATCGTGAGAGCGATGAAGAGCGCACGGACCATCCACACCCGCACGCCCAGGTGACGGGCGAGACCCGCGCTGACGCCTGCGACCAGGCAGTCGCGGTCGCGTGTCAGGGCTTGACGCGGCTCGGGCTGGAGGTCTCCTCCCGCTCGCGACGACACGGCGGAGCGAGAGGGTCGCGCAGACGCGGTCGCGGAAGAGGACATGTCGACATCCAATCATCCGGCGCGCGGATCCGTGACCTCCCCTGGAGAGAATCAGGGGTCGCTCAGGGGTTCACCCCATGGCAGGGATCCGACCGGGGGAGACAGGATTGACGCATGACGATTCCGACCGCGCCACCGCCTCCCGCCGACCAGGCCAGCCCGCCGAGGACGGCCGTTCCGCACGGCGCCGAGCGATTCCTCCTGTGGGTCGCCGGTCTCGGAGTGGTCCGCTCCGACGGATGGCTCGGTGGGGTCGCCGCCGGCATCGCCGCCCGGTTGCGGATCGACCCGCTGATCGTGCGCGGCATCCTCGTGGTCGCAGCGCTCTTCGGCCTGCCGGTGATCTTCCTCTACGCCCTCGCCTGGGCGCTGCTGCCGGATCTCGACGGGCGGGTCCACGTCCGCGACCTGCTGCGGCGGGACTACCAGCCCGTCCAGCTCGGTCTTCTGGGCATGGCCATCGTCGGGCTGATCCCGACGGCTCCGCTCACCGGACGCCTGTTCGGGTTCGGATACGAGAGCTGGTCGGCGCTGGCGGTCTTCAGCTGGATCGTCGGGCTGGTCATCGTGGGTGGCCTGCTCTTCCTGATCGTGCGTGCTGCAAGCCGCACCCCGGGTGCTTCCGCGCCTGATCTGCCGGTGGCTTCCGCAGATCCGGCGGCCCCGGAGGCATCCGTTCCCCTCGGCGGTTCGGGTACCGCCGAGGGGGCGGATGCCACATCCGCCGCCTCGTCCGAGGTGTACGCCGCACCGGCCGCGTTCATCGACGACGCACCGCCCGCACCACCCGCGCCGCTTCCCTCCGGGGTGCAGGACCCGGCCGAGGTCGCCGCGTGGCGGATCCAGCATCGGGCGTGGAAGGAGCAGGACCAGGCGTGGCGCCGGCGGCAGCAGGATGCCGAACGCATGGCGCGCGATCAGGTCAGACGCGAGCGTCAGGCGGAGGCAGCGGTGTTCGCCGCCGAGGCCGCGGAGCGCCGTCGCATTCGTCGCGCCTCCCGCCCACGCGCGGGTCTCGCGATCGTCGCCTCGGTCATCGGCCTCGCCATCGTCGTCGGCGCTCTGGTCGGGCTCGGCAACGGCGACGCCGCAGTCGGCGGTGCCCTCGGCCTGCTGTCGGCCGCACTGGTGCTCGCGATCGGGATGATCGTCGCCGGTGCCCTCCGACGGCGCAGCGGCTTCCTCGCCTTCGCGACCGTGCTGACGCTCGTCGCCGGACTGGTGGCCGGCGGGTTCTCCGCCTTCCAGGGCGTGAGCATCGGCTGGGCATCGATCTCGAACAACGAGGCCGCGCACGTGCGCCAGCCGTTCGGTGACCTCTCCATCTCGCTCAACCGGCATGACGACGCTCCGCGGCCGATCGTCGTGGAGAAGGGTGCCGGCAGCACCTGGATCTCCGTCGACCCCGGTGTGCAGCTGCAGCTGCGGGCGACCGTCGGAACCGCCGACGTGAGCTGGACGCGGGTCGAGGCCGGCACCGGCGCGATCATCGACAGCGGCACATGGACGGCGACGGAACGCGACGGCGAATCGGTCGTGGCCGAGACGATCTCGGCCGAGAACGCACCGACGACGACCGTGCAGCGTGTGACCATCGCGCAGACCAGCGGCGAGATAGACATCACCCTCATCGAGGCTGAGGAAGAGGACGAGCGATGAGCACTCAGACGACCACCGAGGCGGGCACAGCAGGGGCGACCGCTGCATCCGCACCCCACGCCGAAGCGGTCACCCCGCCTCGCACCCGCTGGGCTGCCATCGTCTGGGGCGTCCTGTTCGCCGCCGTGGCGGCGACCTCGCTCTGGCTCATCGCCGACGATGACCGCCGCTCGGGCGTCGCCGACTGGGCGCTCACCCTCACACCCGTCACGATCAGCACTCTCATGATCCTGACCATCGGTGTGCTCCTGCTCGTCACCGGCGCGACGGCGTTGCTCCGCACGGTGCAACGCCGGACGGTGCAGCGCCGGACGAGCGCCAGCATCCCGCCGCAGTCCGTCGACGATCTTCCCATCGAGTAGCTCGAGGGGCGTGGTTCACGAGGCACCCGGCTCATGCGGCTTCGGCCAGAGAACCGGGTGCCTGCGTCGTTCCGTCCGCCTCGAGACGGGCGAGGTGGGCAGCCTCGGTGAACGTCTCAGCGCTCGGCCGTGCTCGCCTCCAGAACCTTCGCCTGCCCGACCGACCAGACGAACTCGGGCGTCCGGCCGTTCACGGCGTGGTCGCCGAGTTGTCGGGCCTTGAAGATCCACGGGTTGTGCGATGACACGGTGCGAGCGTTCCGCCAGTGGCGGTCGAGAGCGGTGCCCGACCTCACAGCAGATGCGCCGAGCGTGTCGAACAGCCGAGAGGCGGCGCGGGGCACCAGGTCGGTGAGCACGATCTGCGCCTGCGCCGAGCGGAGTTCGGCCGCGATCACGGCATCCTCCGTCTCCGGTGTGCCCAGCACGTCTGCTGCGTGCTGGACCGCTCGAGCGACGTCGAGCACGAGCGCCCTGGCCGTCGCACTCGTCGCCGTCAGCTCGCCGACGATCTGGAGGATCTGAGGGTCGTCTGCCACTCGCTCGGCGCTGCCGTGGCTGTAGGTGCGAGTGCGTGCCCGCACCTGAGCGACGGTGTCGCGCTCGATCGCGGCGGCGATCCCGGCCAGCACAGACAGCAGCGTCAGCTGATAGACCGCCGTCTGGAACGGGAACCGCGACGTGAACGGCTCGACGTCGTCTTCATCGACCGAGGCGTCCGTGAACACGGCAGTGCCGGTGCCCGTCAGCGGCTGGCCGAAGCCGTCCCAGTCGTCGGAGATCTCCACTCCGTCCTGATGCCTGCGGATGAGGGCGGTCACGGTCGTGCCGTCGAGGTCGACGGTCGCGTCGATCCACTCCGCGAAGATGCTGCCCGTCGTGTAGAACTTGCGTCCGTCGACGCGCCAGCTTCCATCAGGGCGTCGGGTCACGCGCGTCGCATTCGTCCCCACGGCGGCGGCACCGTTCTCCGACCACGCGTTGCCGACCAGCTCTCCGTCCGCGATGCGCTCGAGCCAGCGGGAGCGCCGCTCACTCGGCGTCGCAGCCAGGATGTGCTCGACGTAAGCGATGTGGCCACGGAAGATCTGCGGGAGGTTCGAGTCGGCCGCGGCGAGCTCGATCAGCACCTCGGCGAAGGATTCCCAGTCCAGCCCGAAACCGCCGTGCTCGATCGGCAGCCGGAGCCGACCGAAGCCCGCTGCGCGGAGGGCGGTGACCTGGGCGAACGGCAGCTCGTGATCCTTCTCCCGTGCGACCGTGCTCGCCGCGATCTCTGCGATGACCGGGCGCAGGCGCTCCCGCACGGCATCGAGCCGCCGCATCTGCTCGCCCATCAGGTGTACAGCGAGATCGGCTGGAGCTCGCCGTTCAGCGTCCAGGCGCCGACCTCGAGCTTCTTGTAATCGATCGGATCGTGCAGCGAGTGCGTGCGGATGTTCCTCCAGAACAGGTCCAGCCCGACATCCGCACGCGCGGAACTCGAGCCGGTGATCTCGAAGATCCTGTTCGCGACCTCGATGCCGACCTCGGTAGAGACGACCTTGACCTTGGCGATCTCGATGGCCAGTTCCCCTCGACGCGCCGCCGTGACCCCGTCTCCCTCATCCACGACCTCGTCGAAGAGACGCCCGGCGCGGTCCGCCAGCGCCTCGACCGCCGCGATCCGCGAAGAGAACTCGCCCACGACGCGCTGCACGAACGGGTCGTCGCGGTACGAGTCGGCCTGGCTGAGGAACCAGGCGCGCGGGCGCGCACGGACGATGTCGAGTCCCCGGGCGAGTGCTCCCTCGGCGACACCGAGGTAGAGGTTGCCGAAGGCGAGCTGGATGCCTGGCGTGATCAGCGTCGAGAAAGGCTCGTCCCCGAGCTCGCCGAGCACGTCGTCGGCAGACACACGCACGTCTTCGAAGCGGACGGACCCGCTCGCCGACAGCCGCTGTCCCAGTGCATCCCAGTCGCCGAGATATCGGATGCCGTCGCGATCGTGGTCCAGCACGACGAACAGCACCTGACCGTCGCGCTCGCCGCCGCGCACGAGTGCGGCCGCCAGCACGACGTCGCCGGCCGAGGCACCGGTCGAGAAGCGCTTGAGACCGTTGAGTTGATACCCCTCGCCGTCGACGGTCAGTTCGAGGTCGGGGTCGGTCGGGTTCACGGAGTCGCCCCACACCCATCGGCCCTCTGTGGTCTTGCGGTGCCATCTCTCCTGCACCGACGGGTCGGCTGCGAAGCCGATGTTGCCCGAGTTGATGTAGTGGTACGCGAGAACCTGGGCGACCGACGCATCGGCGCGCGACAGGACGCGGATGACGAGGAAGGCCGTCTCCCAGTGCGCGCCGCCACCCCCGAACTCGGCCGGCTGCAGAAGCGTCACCAGCCCCGCCTCGCGGAGCAGGTCGAGCTCGACCGTCGGGTCCTGGTTCGCTCGGTCGCGCTGCAGCGCATCGCTCTCGAGCTCGGCGGCGACGCGCTCGGCGATGCCGCGCCAGTGCGCGCGTTCTTCGGCATCCGCCGTTCCCGTCCATCGGCTGCGGTGGGTGGTGTCTGCGATGACGCTCATCGGGCGCCCTCCTTCTCGGTGAGTTCTGTCAGGTCGTCGAGTTCCGCCGGAACAGAGGCGGCCGCTGTATCCACCAGCGGCCCGCCGAGCGTGCCGTCGAGAGCCGACGCGCCGCCCTCGTAGGCGCCGCGGTAGGCGTGCGCGGGATGCCACTCCGGCACCACGGGGGAGCCGTCGCCGCTGAGTCGTCCACGCAGCGTGCCCTCGGGGTAGTCGTCCCAGGTGCGCCCGCGGCGGCGGAGCTCGGGCACGAGGTGGTCCACGATGTCCTCGAACGACCCGGGTGTCACGACGTAGGCGATGTTGAAGCCGTCGACACCGCCGACCTCGACCCATCGTTCGAGCTCGTCCGCCACGGTCTGCGGGCTGCCCACGATGACGGGACCGATGCCGCCGATCCCGACGTAGTGGGCGATGTCGCGAGGCGTCCACTTGCGCTCCGGATCGGCCTTGGTGAAGACCGAGAGGGCGGATCGTCCGGCATCCGTGTCGACGTATTCGAGGGGGACGTCGGGGTCGTACTGCGACAGGTCGAGTCCCGTCCATCCGGCATAGAGTGCCAGCGCGCCCTCGACCGAGACATAGCGGCGATAGTCTTCGAGCTTCGCCTGAGCCTCCTCGTCCGTCGCCGCGACGACGACCGTGACCAGAGTGAGGATCTTGACCGAATCCCGCGGGCGCCCGAGAGCTTCGGCGCGATCGCGGATGTCGTCGGTGACCGGACGCGTCGCCTCCGGACGCAACCCGTTGATGAAGATCGCCTCGCCGTGCTTCGCGGCGAACTGGCGTCCGCGAGGGGAGGCGCCCGCCTGGAACATCACCGGCGTGCGCTGGAGGCTGGGTTCGGCGAGATGGATGCCGGGAACCCGGTAATGCCGCCCCTCGTGGCCGATCGGGTGCACGCGCGACGCATCCGCGAAGACGCCGGCCTCCCGATCGCGCAGCACGGCGGTGTCCTCCCACGACCCTTCCCACAGCTTGTATGTGACGTCGAGGAACTCCTCGGCGATCTCGTACCGGTCGTCGTGCGCGATCTGCGTGTCGAGCCCGAGGTTTCGGGCGGCGGAGTCGAGGTAGCTCGTCACGACGTTCCATCCCACGCGGCCGCGCGTGAAGTGGTCGAGAGTCGAGAACCGGCGCGCGAGCGCGTACGGCTGCTCGTAGGTCGTGGCGACGGTCACACCGAATCCGAGATGCTCTGTCGCGTGCGCCATGGCGGAGATCTGCACGACGGGGTCGCCGAGGGGAACCTGCGTCGCATCACCGAGCGCGGTGGCGGCCGAGTCGCGATAGACGTCGTACGTCCCGAGCACGTCAGCGATGAAGATCGCATCGAACCTGCCCCGCTCGAGGGTCTTCGCGAGATCCACCCAATAGTCGAGATCGTGGTACCGATCGGCCTGGTTCTCAGGGTGCCGCCAGAGTCCTGGAGCCTGATGAGTCACGCAGGTCATGTCGAAGGCGTTCAGGATGATGCGGCGAGACATGGTGCTCCTCAGGAGATCGGGGACGTCGCGACCATAGCCACTCGAGCAGTGCGGCGACCCGCCGGATGACTCTTCGCGTCGCTCCACGACGAACTGTTACGTCCGCGATGCGGTGGTCGTCCCTCGGCTCCTAGCGTGAGCGCCGATCTGCTTCCCCGACCCGACGCCTTGAGGAGCCCCCATGTCATTCCTTCCGAGCCGCCGTCGCCGCCGCGTCCTCCTCGGTGCCGCCGCTCTGACGGCCGCGACCATCGCGGTCGCCGGCTGCGCGACCCAGAGCCCCGAGTCCGGTGGTGAGGGCGCAGACGGCGACTTCTCGGGCCAGACCCTCAATGCGCTGCTCATCACGTCGCACGAGGGCGCAGGAAACTGGCTCAAGGAGCACTTCGAAGAGGAGACCGGCGCTGAGGTGAACCTCACGATCGTGCCCTACGACGAGATCGGCTCGACCCTCGCCCTCGACCAGCAGTCGGGAGCGAACACGTTCGACGTGGCGGCCCCCTGGTACGTGTCGATCGGGGACCTCGCCGAGGGCGGCTCCATCCAGGACCTCACCGACTGGATCGACGAGACCCCGTCGCTCGAGGAGGACGACTTCATCCCCTCGATCAACGATCCCTACACGCTGGTCGGCGACCGCCGCTACGGCCTGCCCTTCGACGGCGACACGCACGTGCTCTTCTACAACAAGGAGATCCTCGAGCGGAACGGCATCACCGAGCCCCCCGCGACCTGGGACGAGTACCTCGCAGACGTGAAGACCATCACCGAGAACGAGGGTGATGACGGCGTCTACGGATCCGCGATCTTCGGTCAGAAGTCGCCGCTGATCCTCGGCGCCGCCTACGCGAACCGCCTGGCGGGCTTCGGCGGCGAGTTCGTCGACGATGACGGCAAGCCCACGATCAACTCCCCGGAAGCGGTGGCCGCTGCCGAGGCGCTGGTGGATGCGGTGCCCTACGCCTTCCCGACGGCTGCCGAGACCGACTTCGGCGTCGGCAACGGCGCGTGGTACGACGGCAAGGTCGCGTTCATCGAGAACTGGACCGACCTGGGCGTGGGCTCGGAGACCAACCCCGATTCGAAGGTCGCGGGCAAGTGGGGCGTGACCACGTTGCCCGTCGGCGGCGAGAACACCGAGGCGCGCGCCTCGCTGGTGGCCGGCTTCACGTGGGTCGTCGCCGCGAACACCGAGAAGACGGACCTCGCCAAGGCCTTCATCGAGTACGCCTCGTCCCGCGAGGTCAACTCCGAGCTCATCGTCGCCGACCCGCAGACGGGCATCGACCCGAACCGCGAGTCCTCGCTCGAGAGCGAGGCCTACGGCGAGACCTACCCCGACCTGCAGCGGGTCAACCGCACGACGTTGAGCGGCTCGCTGGCCTGGCCCACCGGTGAGAACGCCTCGCAGGCCGCGCAGATCCTCACCGACGAGCTGGCCAAGCTCATCGCGGGTGAGGGCGGCACCGCCCAGGACACGCTCGACCGAGTGCAGGCCGAATGGGAAGAGATCCTTGGCTGACGCCTCGTCGATCCGCGTGCGCATCGCCCGCGCGTCCGGCCCCGTGCCGCGACGGGCGGGCGGTCCGTCGCGGTCCCGCACCGCACGACTGCTGACCGCACCGACCATCCTGTCGATCGTCGTGCTCGGTGCGTATCCGCTCGTCTTCATCCTCGCCGCGGCCTTCACCGATTCGACACTCGGGAGACCGTTCCAGGAGTGGGTGGGAACCGCGAATCTCGAGACGATCCTCGCGGATGCCGACGTCGTCGCGTCGTTCGCTCGGACGGTCGCGTATGCCGTCGTGGTGGCCGTCGTCAGCGTGGTGCTGGGGGTCGCGATCGCCGTCGCGCTGGAGCGTGCGACCCGCGCAGGCGCCGTCGTGCGCACGCTGCTCCTGCTTCCTCTCATCACACCTCCGGTGGTGGTCGGAACCCTGTGGAAGCTCGTGTTCAATCCCGGCGGCGGACTCCTCGCCACCGTGCTTCCCGGCGTCTCGCTCGCGCCGCTGTCGACCACGGCATGGGCGCTCCCGGCGATCGGCCTCGCCGACGTCTGGCAGTGGACGCCGCTGATCGTGATCCTCGTCTACGCCGCGCTGCTCACGCAGGACCCGTCCGTGCGGGAGGCGGCGTCCCTCGACGGAGCACATGGAGCCGGTCTGTTCCGGCACATCACCTGGCCGGCCATCGCTGGCACGGTGATCGCCGCACTCTTCATCCGGCTCGTCATCGCGCTGAAGGTCTTCGACCTCGTGTTCGTGATGACGTCGGGCGGACCCGGTCAGGCCTCGACCGTGACGACCTATCTCATCCAGCAGGTCGCCCTCAAGGAGTTCGACATCGGTCGGGCGTCCGCGATCACCCTCGTGTTCGCGGTCATCGTGACCGTGGTGACCCTCGTGGTGGCGGTCTTCGCACGAAAGGCCCGGCATGACTGAGTCGCGCACCCGTCTGCGGCCGGTCGCGAGCAGTGTGCTCTTCGTGGCGCTCGCCGTCACCCTCGTCCCCCTCGCGTATCTGTTCTCGGTGTCGCTGATGGGGCGTGACGAGACGGTCTCGGGAGTCCTGTGGAGCGCCGCCCCGCACTGGGAGAACTGGGGTGACGTGCTGTCGACCGACATCCCGCGTTCGATCCTGAACTCCCTGGCCGCGGCTCTCGGCGGCGCCGCCGTCTCACTCGTCATCGCAGTCCCCGGCGCGTGGGCCATCGTGCGCCACAACGCAGGTGGCCGCACGCTCGCGGCGACACTGATGAGCCCGTGGCTGCTTCCGCCGATCGTCGCCGTGGTGCCGCTGCTGACGCTTCTGCGATCCGTGGGGCTGAACAACACGCTTCTCGGACTCACGCTCGTCTACGCACTCGTCAACGTCCCCGTCGCCGTCTGGCTGCTGGAGGGCTTCATCCGCCGGCTCCCGGTCGAGATCGAGGAGGCGGCGCGCATCGACGGAGCGGGCACCCTGCGGATGCTGTGGTCGGTCGTCGTGCCGCTGCTGCTGCCGAGCCTGGTCGCGATCGGCATCATCGTCGCGATCCTCAACTACAACGAGTTCCTTCTCGCGACCTTCCTCACCCAGAGCGTGGACTCGCAGACCTTCCCGGTCGCGCTGTCGCTCTTCTACGGAGACCGCACACCGCACTTCGGCAAGATCGCGGCCGCGTCGTTCATCGGGGTGATCCCGGTCTTCGCCGCCGCGGTGTTCTTCCAGCGCTGGCTCGTGGGGGGACTGACTGCCGGGGCTGTGCGCTGAGGCGGGAACCACGCACTGCCAGTAACCCATTCCGGTATATCGAAGCTGTATACCGGTTGCCACGTAATCCCCGGGCATTTTCCTGATCTCTTAGATGGGTCGCGACTGGGAGCGACTCGAATCGGATGGGGAAGACGATGACTGGGGAGCGTGGTTTCGTGCGTGCGCGCAGAAGGACGACAGGCGAGGCGAAGACGACCGGGGGAGTGAAGACGCGAGGTCGGGGCATCGCGGCGATCATCGTGGGGATGGTCATGGCGGTGACCGGACTTCTGGGGTCTGCTGTTCCGGCCACCGCGGCTCCGACGGTGACGTATCCCGGCGCGATCAGCGGTGTGTCCCTCGAGAATCAGCACGGTGGCGGACCGCTCGTGCAGTGGCAGAACGTGCGGATCTCCGGCACGTGGACAGTGCCGGCCGGAGCACAGGCGGGGGAGACCTTCGGGATGACGCTCCCCGCTGAGTTCAGTCGGCAGTCCGCCGGGGAGTTCACCATCGCCGATCCCGTGACGGGTCTGGTCATGGCGAACTGCGCCGTGGCGGCGGGTGGCGGGCCCGACATGGTCTGCACTCTCACCGAAGCGGTCGAGGGTCTCGAGAAGGTCGGAGGCACGTTCTGGATGGAGGCACGGGCCTCGCAGACGACGACCAGCGAGACGGTCGAGTTCGACCTGGGCGACACGGTCGAGATCGTCGATCTCCCCGGCGACGGCGGAGTGGTGCCCGAAGACCCGGCCGAACAGGAAGAGCCCTACAAGTACGGCGGGGAGACCGCGACCGATGGACTGCTGAAGTGGGTCATCGGGATCCCGAGCGGCTACGTCGATGAGGGGTCGTTCACGATCACCGACACGCTCGACGCGGGACTCACGGGGCATCACTACACCGGCGACGTGAAGCTGGTTCAGCGTGCGGTCGTCAACGGCGCGCTGGTCGGCGACGCGAGCGAGGTCGACCCTTCGACCTACGTGATCGACCTGGCAGACGACGGGCGCTCGTTCGAGTTCGTGGCGTCCGGTCTGCCGGCCGGAGGGTTCGCATACGAGCTGGTCTACTTCACGCAGGCAGACGCACCCGTGGCCGCGGGTGACATCTTCGGCAACCACGCGATCGTCGACACGTTCGAGACGTCGGCGACCCACACGGTCGTCGAGTCCGGTGGGGGCGACGGCAGCGGTGTCGCCTACACGACGTTCTCGATCACGAAGCAGATCACCGGTGCACAGGCGGACGCCGTGCGCGACGCGACCTACACGGTGCGGTACTCGGTCAAGGGATCGGATGCCCCGCCCGCCACGATGTCGGTTCCCGTGGGGCAGCCGGTGGTCAGCGCGCGTGCGCCCCTCGGATCGACCTTCGTGATCGAGGAGATCGATCTGCCGGAGATCCAGGGCGTGACGTGGGGTGAATGGACGATCGCCGGCGAGGGCGTCGTCGACGGCGGCGACGGCACCTACGAGGTGACACCGCAGACCACTGCCGGTGTCGAGCTGACCCTGACCAACATCGCCAACCCGGTGCCGGTCGTGACGCCGACGCCGACTCCGACACCGGTCGTGACGCCGACACCGGTCGTGACCCCGACTCCGACGCCGTCACCGGTCGTGACGCCGACTCCGACGCCGAGCCCGATCGCGGCCCCCGGCGGGCTGGCGCTGACGGGAGGCGAATCGGGTGCAGCGTTCCTGTCCCTCGCATTCGCGCTGATCGTCGGTGGCGGACTGGCCACAGGCATCGCCGCCAAGCGACGGTCGAGCACCGGACGTCGCTGACGTGAGACACGCACAGCAGAAGCCCACTCGCTCTCCGCGGGTGGGCTTCTGCTGTGCGTCCGGCGCCTGGGCTCAGCGGATCGCGTACACGGCGCCGCCGACGATCACAGCCACGACCGTGGTCCAGCCGATGATCGCGACAGCCTGCCAGACGAGGATACGGACCTTTCCGACGCCCGACGCGGCGAGCATCGTGGCCGTGAAATGGGTGGGCAGGAGCAGCGGGCCGAGCAGGCTGACGCCCGGCACTCCGTAGCGCTCGAAGGCCCGCTGGAACTTCTCGCGGCGGGCACTGCCGCGGTCGGAATCCGCGGAGTCGGCGGGAACCGTCTCGACGGCTCCGCCGCCGGCGACCACCGCCTGCCGGCTGCGCGACCGGTTCACGATCGCTGTGCGCGCCCCCGAGCTGGCGATGACGAGCACAGCGACGCAGAGGAAGTTGCCGATGATCGCCGCGATCGCCGCGACCACGGGGTGGATGCCGCCGATGATGCCGATCGACACGGCACCCTCACCCTCGATGAAGGGGATCGCCCCGGCGAGGGCGACGATGAGCGGCTGGACGAGTTCGGGCACCTGGGCGACGAAGCCCTGGAAGGTCTCGATGAGATTCATGGGGTGGCTCCTGCCGGTCTGAGCGACGGTGTCTCCGTCGCGATGCATCCAGTCCACCGCCTTTCGCCCGACCGCGGCAGTGTCGCAGCGTCACTGCTTTCCGGGTGGTTCGCCTGCGGCATCCGTGACATGTGTCACGCCCGTACTCTGGGGGGCATGAGCAGCACTTCTCCGGTCGCCGACCACTCCGGCGACCCGCCGCCCGGCGCGCGCCAACTCGCCCGGGGCATCACCGCGACCTGGTGGTACACATTCTCGGCCGTCGTCTTCCTCGAGCTGTTCCTGGTGCTGATCTGGACGCTGCAGGCCCTCGCCGTACCGGGCGACGTGGCGGCTCCGTTCATCGTGGGGCTGGGAGGCCTCGTCTGGTGGGCTTCGACGATGGTGCTGCTCGCCGGGTACCGCCACCGGCTCGATGCGGAGCCCGGAATCGCGTGGACGCGCATCGCGCTGCCTCTGCTGACAGCGGTCGGCTACGGAGCCGTCGCCGGACTGGTGATCGACAGCTGGCTGCTCGCCCTCATGCCCGTCGCTCAGTCGGTGGTGCTGCTCAACTGGCCCAAGGGCATCCGCCTGCGGATCGTCGCGCTCGCCACCCTGCTGCTCGTTCTCGTCGCCTTCGTCGACGCGGCGAGGGGCGCTGCAGACATCGGCGTCGCCGGCTGGATCCCCGCGCTGTATGCGATCATGATCCCGGCGATGTCGGTGAGCTCCCTCTGGTGGTGGGATGTGCTCGTCACCGTCGACCGCGCCAGGGCATCCGAGTCGAGACTCGCTGCGACGCAGGAGCGGCTGCGCGTCGCCACGGATGTGCACGACCTGCAGGGGCACCACCTGCAGGTGATCGCCTTGCAGCTCGAATTGGCCGAGCGACTCATGGGGATCGACCCCGATGCGGCTCTGGAGCAGCTGCAGGCAGCCAGAGTGAGTGTCGACGAAGCGCGGCAGGGCACCCGCGACCTTGCGACGCGCTTCCGTTCGGTGCCGTTGGGCGACGAGGTCGCGAATGCGCGAGATCTTCTCGCCGCGGCCGGACTCGACGTCGAGGCCGATATCGCACCGGACGCCGACGACGCGCCATCGTCGGCTCTCGGACCCGTGATCAGGGAGACCACGACCAACGTCCTGCGGCACGGCGCCGGGCGCCGCGCGCGTCTCGCCCTCCGCCGGGTCGCCGACGGCTGGCGTTACGAGGTTGCGAACGATGTGGCGGCCGGCGCCGGGGGAGAGCCGGTGGGGTCGGGGCTCGACGGGGTCAGACGACGCATCTCGGAAGCAGGCGGAACCCTGGAGATCCGCGAGGACGCCGGTGAGTTCATCGTCTCGGTCACGGTGCCGGCATCTGAGATGCAGCCTGCTGACGAGGAGGGCACGCGATGATCCGGGTGCTCCTCGCGGACGACGAGGGCATGATCCGTTCGGCTCTCGCCGCGCTGCTGCGCCTCGAGGGAGACATCGAGGTGGTGGCCGAGTGCGCCGACGGAGAGCAGGCGCTCGCTGCCGCGCTCAGGTTGACCCCCGATGTCTGCCTGCTGGACCTCGAGATGCCGGGGCTCGACGGCGTCGAGGTCGCCGAGCGGCTGAACCGGGCGATCGTCACGCGCTGCGTCGTGGTCACCCGTCACGCCCGCCCAGGGGTGCTGCGGCGCGCGCTCGCATCGGGCGTCGCAGGTTTCCTCCCGAAGTCCCGAGGCGCCGATCAGGTCGCCGATGTGATCCGCAGGGTCGCGGCGGGAGCTCGCTATGTCGATCCCGAGATCGCGGCCGACGCGCTGAGCGATGAGCGTTCGCCCCTCACCGATCGTGAGCTGGACGTGCTGCGTGCGGGGCGTCGTGGTGAGACCACGACCCAGATCGCGAGGGCGTTGTCCCTCGCCCCGGGCACGGTGCGCAACCACATCTCCGCGGTGCTCGCGAAACTGTCGGTGGGCACACGGCAGCAGGCGGTGCTGATGGCCGAGGAGCGCGGCTGGATCTGACGCCAGCGCGCCGACCCCGTGACGAGCAGGAGGGCGGGTGGGGCTGTGGGAGGTGCCCCACCCGCGAGCCGCTCAACAGGGGAGAGTGCGGCTCAGACCGGAAGCGGGCTCATGTTCCCCCAGGCCGACTTCGGGTCTCATGTGCAAGACCCCGAAGTCGACCGAAAGTGACGCTGAGGTCAGGATCTCGCTGAACTTCTTCCGGAGTCAGTGCTCATGACGTGCGTCGTCGTGCGTGTGACGAGCGTGCTCGTCTTCCAGGATCATGCCGACCGAGGTCGCGCAGGCGTCGCCCTTCCATGCCTCGAGGCCCTCTCGAACGGCGAAGATCGCGATGACGAGTCCGGCGACGGCATCCGCCCACCACCAGCCGAACAGGCTGTTGAGGGCCAGTCCGATGAGCACCGCGGCCGACAGGTAGGTGCAGATCAGCGTCTGCTTCGAGTCGGCGACCGCCGTGGCGGATCCGATCTCGACACCCGCCCGTCGCTCGGCGAACGACACGAGCGGCATGATCACCACACTGAGCGCGGTCAGCACGAGACCGACAGCGCTGTGCTCAGGCCGGTCTCCGCCGAGCAGAGACAGCGCAGACGACGCAGCGACATAGACTGCGAGCGCGAAGAAAGCCACGGCGATCACCCGCAAGGTGGGCTTCTCCCAGCGCTCGGGATCGCGGCGGGTGAACTGCCAGGCGACGGCGGCGGCCGACAGCACCTCGATGCTCGAGTCGAGTCCGAACCCGATCAGCGCGGCAGACGAGGCGGCCGACCCCGCGGCGATCGCGACGACGGCCTCGATCACGTTGTAGACGATCGTGAAGGCCACGATGAGCCGGATGCGGCGATGCAGCGTCGCGCGCCGCTCGGGGGTGAGGGCGGTCACCGACATCAGCAGCTGCACCCGTCTCCGTCGCAGCAGCCGGGGTCGACGATCAGCATGACGCGCATCAGCTCGTCGAGGGCTGTGGCGAGGTGCGGGTCTGCGAGCGCATAGCGGCTGCGGCGTCCGTCGGGGGCGCTCTCGACGAGACCGCATCCCCGCAGACAGGCGAGGTGATTCGACAGGAGCTGACGGCTGACCCCGAGCTCGTCCGCGAGGTCGGAGGGATAGGCGGGGGCGTCTCGGAGGGCGAGCAGGATGCCTGCCCGAGTCGCGTCCGACAGTGCATGCCCGAGGCGGGCGACCGCGGCGGTATGGGTGAGCGAGGCGGTGAGGGTCACGCAGCAACAGTACACAGAAAACTGAATTCAGAGAACCCTGAATCAGTGCGGATCGGCAACATCTGCGAAATCTCCCCTCGATATCGTGAACGGCGCTGGCACCGAATCGAAGGGACGACATGGACGTGACGGTCGAGCGAGTGGCGTGGTCGCATCCGGACGCAGAGCGGCTCAGAGCCGCTCAACGCAGAGAGCTGGACGCGCGGTACGGCAGCGATGACCACGAGCCGGGCGTCATCCCCTCGGCCGACGATGTGCCGATCTTCCTCGTGGCGAGGGACGGTGGCGGTCACGCCGTCGTGTGCGGCGGTCTCAGACCCCTGCATCCGGAGGTCCTCGGATCGGATGTCGCAGAGATCAAACGGATGTATGCGGCGCCGTCCGCGCGCGGAACAGGGGCGGCCGTCGCCCTGCTCCGCGCCCTCGAGACCGAGGCGCGACAGCTCGGCATCCGGTCCCTGGTGCTCGAGACCGGCACCGCTCAGCCGGATGCCGTGCGCTTCTACCAGCGCGAAGGGTATGTGCCGATTCCGCTGTTCGGGCACTACGTCGGCAGCGATCTCTCACTGTGCTTCGAGAAGGTGCTCGGCGCCTGAGACGGTTCAGCGCGGCGGCGCGACGATCGCCGCTGACTCGGGCGGCAGCGCGATGGTCCGTGCCGCCATCCGGCCAGGTGCCGTCTCCAGCAGGATCCGCGAGTCGGGGCCGAGGCCGAACTCCACCTCCTCCGTGGTGAGGTTCACGAGCACCGCGAGCTCACCCCGCTCGATGCGGTAGGCCCGGTGCTCTGGTGCGCCCTCGAGATGAGAGACCGAGACGACGTTGTGCGACATCTCGGGGTCGGTCAGTTCAGGCACCTCATGTCGCAGCGCGATCAGACGTCGATACAGATCGAGCATCCGAGCATGGTGCGGCGATTCGAGCTCACTCCAGTCCAGCCGCGACCGCTCGAAGGTCGCAGGGTCCTGGGGGTCGGGCACAGCGGCCGGGTCCCATCCCATCTGCGCGAACTCGGCGATCCGCCCCTCCGCCGTGGCCCGGGCGAGCTCGGGTTCCTTGTGAGACGTGAAGAACTGCCAGGGAGTCGATGCTCCCCATTCCTCGCCCATGAACAGCATCGGGGTTCCCGGCGCTGTCAACGTCAGCACCGCGGCGACGGCGAGCCGGTCGGATGACAGCGATGCCGTCAGCCGGTCTCCGGCCGCGCGGTTGCCGATCTGGTCATGATCCTGCGCGAACGTGACCAGACGCCAGGCGGGAACGCTCGGCGGCAGCGGGGTGCCGTGCGCTCGTCCGCGGAACGACGAATACGTGCCGTCGTGGAAGAACCCGTCCTGCGTGACCTTCGCGACAGCATCCGGTGCCGCGAAATCGGCGTAGTACCCGTCGGTCTCGCCGGTGAGCGCGACGTGCACTGCGTGATGCCAGTCATCCGACCACTGAGCGGTGAGACCGTATCCGCCGGCCTCGCGGGGGAGGACCATGACGGGGTCGTTGAGATCGGACTCGGCGATCAGGCTCAGGGGGCGATCGACCTCGCGCGACAGTGCATCCACGCGCTCGGACAGCTCATGCAGGAGATGCGGTGTGCTGTCGTCGTGCAGGGCGTGCACGGCGTCGAGACGCAGACCGTCGACGTGGAAGTCACGCAGCCACATCAGGGCGTTCTCGATGATGTACTCGCGCACGGCCGGTTCATCGAGGTTCACCGAGTCGCCCCACGCGGTGTGCTCGCCTTCGCGCAGGTAGGGGCCGAACTCGGGCAGATAGTTGCCGCTCGGGCCGAGGTGGTTGTAGACCACGTCCTGGATCACCGCGATGCCGCGTGCATGAGCGGAATCGACGAACCGCTGATACGCGGCCGGGCCCCCGTACCCCTCGTGCACGGCGTACCAGAGCACGCCGTCGTATCCCCAGTTCCACTCACCGCTGAACGCGTTGACCGGAAGAAGCTCGACATGGGTGATGCCGAGCTCGACGAGGTGATCGAGATGCCCGGCGAGCGAGTCGAGTGTCCCCTCGGGCGTGAACGTGCCGACGTGCAGCTCGTAGATCACACCGCCGTCGAGCGGCCGTCCGCTCCAGCCGGTGTCGGTCCACTCGAAGCGGGCGGGGTCGAACAGGGCCGAGGGCCCGTGCACGCCCCGAGGCTGTCGGCGCGACCGAGGGTCGGGGCGCAGCTCGGTGCTGTCGCCGAGCAGAAAGCCGTAGCGCTCGCCCTCGGCCATCGCCACATCCGTGCGCCACCACCCGGACCCGTCATCCGCCGGGTCGAGATCGTGCTCCGAGATCGTCGTGCAGGCGGGGGTGAGACGCCGCAGCTGCACCCTGTCGACGCGCGGAGCCCAGACCGAGATCATCGCTCATCCACCAGGAGCGCCACCGGATAGGTGTCGAGAAGGTCGGCGAGACGGATCGGCCCACGGTCGAACCGACGCCCCGTGATCGAGTCGGTCGCGGGCAGCTCCCGGCGCAGCAGCACGGTGTCGCCCCAGCCGCCTCGACGGGCGAGTCCTGCGGGCAGACGCGTCGCGACGGCGAGCACGCCGCCCCGGTCCATGGCGACCGCATGATCCGATGCCTCCCCGGCGACGCCACCGGGGCGATACCGGTAGAACAGCTCGCGGTTGTCTCTGCGCAGACGCAGCGCGCGAGAGGTGACGAGCATCTTCGCGAGACCCGAGTCGTCGACAGGGGGGAGGACGCCGCGGGCGACGTCCTCATCAAGTCGCCGGAGCATCGCCGATCGTTCGGCGAAGTCCACAGGCCGCCGGTTGTCGGGGTCGACGAGGGAGTGATCCCACAGTTCGGTGCCCTGATAGACGTCCGGCACACCGGGGGCTGCGAGCTGCAGAAGCTTGGCGGACAGCGAGTTCACCCGGCCGTGATCGACGATCTCGGCCACGAACCCCTCGAGGATCGCGCGGGCGTCTCCGTTCGCCGCGTTCGCGATCGATTCGATGCCCTTCTCGAACTCGAGGTCGGGATGCTGCCATCCGGTCGACTCCGCGGCTTCGCGCGCCGCCTTCAGGCCGTACGCGAGCAGTCGCTCCGATGAGATCGGCCAGGCTCCCACCGCCGCCTGCCAGAGCAGAGAATCGAGGGGGCCGTGTCCGGTCGACGCGACGGCCCGAAGATCGGTCAGGACCTCAGCCCATCGATCCGGAACCTCTGCGAGCACCGAGAGGCGTGCGCGGACGTCTTCGGATCGCTTCGTGTCGTGGGTCGACAGTGCGGTGAGAGAGTGCGGCCACGACGCCAGTCGCGCTCGCTGCGCGTCATGGAACCCGTCAACCGAGACGGAGGTGATCGACGGATCGCCGCCGACCTCCGTCAGGGTCCCGAGGCGGGTGTGGCGGTAGAACGCGGTGTCCTCGACGCCCTTCGCCATGACGGCGCCCGTCACCTGCGGAAAGCGCTCCGACACCTCGAGAGTCGTGTCGAGCAGCAGGGGCGTCAGCTCGGCGATCGATGCCGCGAGGTCGGGTCGTCGTCCGGAGGCGTCGTCGATCGCGTGCTGCAGGTGCTCGCGCCCCGCCGGCAGATACGCCCTGTAGACGGGGAAGCCGGCGACGATCTCGGCCAGCGCATCCTCGGCGCCGACCACACCGAACGGCAGCGCCCGCACCAGGCGGCGCACCTCGGACTGCAGCAGCTCGTCGGCGATCATCCGCTTGGTCGTGTGGATCAGGTCGTGCCAGGGCTCCGCTGCGGGCAGACCGGTCTCCGTGCGCAGCCGCGCGTCGAGTCGGTCGAGCGCTGCGACTCCGTCGCCGTCGATCAGGACGCGGTCGATCTCGCCCATCGCGTCGTATCCGGTCGTGCCGTCGGTGCGCCACCACGAGGGCAGCTGCTCGCCGGGCTCGAGGATCTTCTCGACGACCGTGTATGCGCCGCCGGTGATGTCCGCGAGTCGCTCGAGGTAGCCGCCGGGGTCTGTCAGTCCGTCGGGGTGGTCGACCCGCAGGCCGTCGGCCAGACCGTCGGTGATCCACCGTGCGATCTCGACATGCGACTCGTCGAAGACATCGGGGATCTCGACGCGGATGCCGGCGAGCTCCGACACGGCGAAGAAGCGGCGGTAGTCGAGGTCGGTGTTCTGGTCTTCCCAGAACCGCAGCTCGTAGTGCTGGGCCTCCAGGAGCCTCGGCAGGTCTTCCGCGAACTCACCGGAGCCCGGCGCCAACGGCAGCACGTGGTCGAAGTACGACAGCGTTCCGTCGGGGGCGTCGTCGGCGGGAGTGGTGTCGACCACGATGTCACCGGACTCGAGGACCTCTGAGAGCGACGAACCCAGGATCGGCAGACGCACCCGCCCCTCCGACAGCCGCCGGTCGATGTCGAACGCCACCGCGTGACGTGACGTGCGTCCGAGTCTCAGCAGATCCCACCACCAGACGTTGGCGCGGGGGATCGCCACGCCGACGTGGTTCGGCACGATGTCGACGAGGATGCCGAGTCCGGCTGCTCGCGCGGCGGCGGCGAACCGCTTCAGGCCGGCGGGGCCGCCGCGGTCGTCATCCACTCGGGAGTGATCGACGACGTCGTAGCCGTGGTCCGACCCGGGCACGGCGGCCAGGAGCGGTGACAGGTAGGCCCACGACGCCCCGAGATCGGCCAGATACGTCGTGACCGACGCCGCATCGTCGAGGGTGAAGCCTGAGCGGATCTGCAGACGGTAGGTCGAGAGCGGGCGATACGTCATCGAGGCAGCTCCGGGGTGGGGGCCGGCGCCGGGGCCTCGGCCTGCTCCGTCTGAATGCGCAGCGACGCTTCGACCGAATTGTCCGTCGACACCACCGTCCGGTCGACGTCGCGCAGCACGAGGAGCGAGTGGGCCTCGAGCGGGACTGACGCACCCGGATCCAGTGATCCGCCGTCGGCTCGCTCGCCCGCGGTGTCGATCATGACCTCCCACGCATGGCCGTGCCGCTCATCGGGCAGCGCGAGCTCGACGGCATCCGTGCCGCTGTTGAAGTAGACGAGGAAGTTCTGATCGGTGACGGGGCGACCACGTCGGTCCTTCTCGCGGATGCCCTGACCGTTGAGGAAGACTCCGATCGCGAGACCGAATCCGGAATCCCAGTCCTCCGGTTCCATGCGGCGGCCATCCGGACGCAGCCAGACGACGTCGGGCACGCGCTCGCCGTCGTCCGACCGCACCGGACGCCCGTCGAAGAAGCGGCTGCGTCGGAACGTCGGGTGGTCGCGGCGAAGCCTGGCCACCGCTGCGGTGAACTCCACGAGCGGCAGGTCGGCCGATTCCCAGTCGACCCAGGTGAGCTCGTTGTCCTGTGCGTAGCCGTTGTTGTTGCCGTCCTGGGTGCGGCCGAGCTCGTCGCCGTGCGCGATCATCGGCACTCCCTGCGACAGCAGCAGCGTCGCCAGGAAGTTGCGCTGCTGACGAGCACGTATGCGGTTGATCCCCTCGTCCTCGGTAGGACCCTCCGCGCCGTGGTTGTCGGAGCGGTTGTGGGACTCTCCGTCGTTGTTGTCCTCGCCGTTCGCGTCGTTGTGCTTCTCGTTGTACGACACGAGGTCGCGCAGCGTGAAGCCGTCGTGCGCGGTCACGAAGTTGATCGACGCCACAGGGCGGCGACCGGAGTGCTCGTAGAGGTCGGCCGACCCGGTGAGGCGGGAGGCGAACTCGCCGAGCGCCTGAGGCTCGCCACGCCAGAAGTCGCGCACCGTGTCGCGGTACTTGCCGTTCCACTCCGTCCACTGCGGGGGGAAGTTGCCGACCTGATATCCGCCTGGACCGACGTCCCACGGCTCGGCGATGAGCTTCACCTGCGAGACGATCGGATCCTGCTGGACGAGCTCGAAGAAGGCCGCGAGTCGATCGACGTCGTAGAACTCGCGCGCGAGGGTCGAGGCGAGATCGAAGCGGAAGCCGTCGACGTGCATCTCGGTCACCCAGTACCGCAGCGAGTCCATGATCAGCTGCAGCGCATGCGGGTTGCCCGCGTTGAGGCTGTTCCCTGTGCCGGTGTAGTCGGTGTAATAGCGGCGGTCCTCTTCGAGGCGGTAGTACGCCTCGTTGTCGATGCCCCGCATCGAGAGCATCGGCCCCATGTGGTTTCCCTCGGCGGTGTGGTTGTAGACCACGTCGAGGATGACCTCGATGCCCGCTGCATGGAGCGCGCGCACCATGGCCTTGAACTCCTGCACCTGCTGACCGTGCTGCCCGCTGGAGGAGTAGTCGTTGTGCGGCGCGAAGAACGCGAGGGTGTTGTAGCCCCAGTAGTTCGTGAGGCCCTTCTCTTCGAGCGTCGAGTCGTAGATGAACTGGTGCACCGGCATCAGCTCGATCGCGGTGACTCCGAGGTGCACGAGATGCGCGATGACCGACGGGTGACCGATCGCCGCATATGTGCCGCGCAGCTCCTCGGGGACATCGGGGTGCAGCTGCGTGAGTCCCTTGACGTGCGCCTCGTAGATCACGGTCTGCGCGTAGGGGATCTTCGGAAGGCGGTCGCCCGCCCATTCGAAGAACGGGTTCACGACCACGCCCTTCACCATCGTCGCGCCGGAGTCCTCGTCGTTGCGGGAGTCGGGGTCGCCGAAGTCGTAGCCGAACAGCGGCTGTCCCCACTCCACACGACCTGCGACCGACTTCGCGTAGGGGTCGAGAAGGAGCTTGTTCGGGTTGAATCGCTTTCCCTGGGCGGGGTCGTAGGTGCCGTGCACGCGGTATCCGTACAGCTGCCCCGGCTGAACCGAGGGCAGATACCCGTGCCACACGTACGCGTCGACCTCTTCGAGCGCGATCCGCTCTTCGTTGCCGTCGTCATCGAACAGGCACAGCTCGACCTTCTCGGCGCCTTCGCTGAACAGGGCGAAGTTCGCGCCCTGGCCATCGAAGGTCGCACCGAGCGGGTAGGGGGAACCGGGCCAGATCTCGCGGCTCACTGAGCGCGCCGCATCGAGACGGCGCGGTGCAGAACAGTCCGCACAGCGTCGTGGAAGTCATACACCTGAGCGATCTCGTCGGCGTGATGATAGGGGTGGCCAACGTAGCAGACGAAGACCGGGTGCACGTGCTCGACGTATCCGACGGGACCTTCGTGGAGCACGACGTACCGATCGAGGTCGACACGTTCGTAGAGGGGCTCGGCCGGCGTGGAGGCTGTCGTGGGAGCCTGGCCGTCGGCGGGCTTGTGGTCATGCGCGGTATGGGTCTTCGCAGTCATGAGGGCTCCTGTTCTGTTGATGGGGTCCACGCTAAGAGATCCGAGCTCACAGGGAAATACCATTGCCTCCGCGCGACGAACGCGCTATGTCGTGAGTACGCGTGGTGGCCGTGCAACCACCCCGCGGCCACCTGCGAGAATGGAAGCCCCGTGCCGATCCGAACCGAGGAGCTCCCGTGCAGTACATCTCCACCCGAGGCGGCATGCAGCCGCTGCCGTACTGCGAGACCCTGCTCGAAGGGCTCGCGACAGACGGCGGGCTCGCCGTGCCCGAGACCATGCCGACGGTCGACGGTGAGACTCTCGAGCGCTGGCGGGCGCTGACCTACCCGCAGCTCGCGACCGAGGTGCTCGCGTTGTTCGCGACGGACATCCCCCGTGCCGATCTCGCGCGCATGACCGCGGCGGCATACGACCAGTTCCCCGAAGAGGTCGTGCCGCTGCGCTCCATCGATGACGACCTCACGCTGGTGGGTCTCTCCGAGGGCCCGACGCTGGCGTTCAAGGACATGGCCATGCAGTTCCTCGGCCAGGTCGTCGAGTACGCGCTCGAGCGCAAGGGCTCCGTCCTGAACATCCTCGGCGCGACCTCCGGAGACACGGGATCGGCTGCCGAGCACGCGCTGCGCGGCAAGGACCGCATCTCGGTCTTCATGCTGTCTCCGAAGGGACGCATGAGCGCATTCCAGCGTGCGCAGATGTTCTCGCTCGCCGACGAGAACATCCACAACATCGTGGTCGACGGCGTGTTCGACGACTGCCAGAACCTCGTCAAGTCGCTCGCCGGCGATCTCGACTTCAAGCGGGCCCAGCACCTCGGTGCCGTCAACTCGATCAACCTCGCCCGCATCACCGCTCAGGTCGTCTACTACTTCTGGGCATGGCTGCGCGCGACGGATGCCGGCGGCTGGACCGAGGTCTCGTTCACCGTGCCGTCGGGGAACTTCGGCAACATCCTCTCGGGGTTCTTCGCGAAGCAGATGGGCCTCCCGATCCGTCGGCTCGTGCTCGCCGCCAATGAGAACAACGTGCTCGACGAGTTCTTCCGCACCGGTGTCTACCGGCCCCGCAGCGCGGCGCAGACGCTCGCCACCTCGAGCCCGTCGATGGACATCTCGAAGGCCTCGAATCTCGAGCGCTTCATCTTCGAGCTCGTCGGGCGCGATGCCGCACGCGTGGTCAAGGCCTGGCAGGATCTCGACACCCAGGGCTTCTTCGATTTCACCGCCGACCTGGCTCGTTTCGTCGACGAGTTCGGCATCGTCAGCGGCACCTCGACCCACGCCGACCGACTCGCGACCATCAAGGCGGTCTACGAGGCGACGGGCGACATCATCGACCCTCACACCGCAGACGGGGTCAAGGTCGCCCGCGAGAATCTCGAATCGGGTGTGCCGATGCTCGTGCTCGAGACCGCGAAGCCGCAGAAGTTCGCCGAGACGATCCGCGAGGCGATCGGCGTCGAGCTCGAGTACTCCTCGGAGCTGCGCGCCATGCTCGATGCTCCGCAGCACCGGACCGAGATGGCAGACGATGAGCAGGAGCTCCGTGCGTTCATCGAAGCGAAGGCCCTGAGCTGAGCTGAGTCGAGCCGCCCCGTGGCGACCCGGGCGACCTGACATCACGGAGACCCCCTCCTGCGGACGCCCGCAGGAGGGGGTCTTCGCAGTCAGCGGATCGGCAGCGTGCGACTCACTCGGGGTCGCCGTGCAGCATCCAGGGGATCCCGAATCGATCGACGAGCATCCCGAAACTGCCGCCCCACGGCGCGGCGTCGAGCGGCATCGTGATCGCCGCGCCGTCGGACAGCGCATCCCAGACCTGCTGCGTCTTCTCCTGCGTATTGCCGCTCAGGGAGACCGAGAACCCCTGCGGCGGCTCGAAGGGGATGCCGTCGGGGGTGTCCGACGCCATCAGCACCAGGCCGTCGGGCGTCGTGAGCTGCGCGTGCATCACGAGGTCGTTCTGATCGGGGTTCTGCACCATGTCGGGGAACTCGCCGAACACGGTGATCTCGAGGTCCCCGCCGAGGATGCCCTGATAGAACTCCATCGCCTGTCTCGCTTCGGTGCGGAACGAGAGATACGGATTGAGTGTCGCCATGACTGCCCCCAGCTCTGTCAGGCAGGGCCCTCGTCGGCCCCGCTGCGGCTCATTCTGCGCCGGGGGTCGGACATCCGCAAGAGCGGCGTCGTCGCTCAGTCGGGGAGCGCCTTCACTGCCGCGGTCAGCACCTGAGGCACGGTCGGCACGCCTTCTGCCCGGAAGACCTCCGCACCCGCGGCATCGCGGATGATGACCGTGGGGGTGAACCGGATGTCGAGCGCCTCCGCCGCATCCGGCTCCGATGCGACGTCGATCTCGGTGACGGTCGCATCGGGAAGGTAGCGCACCGCATCAGCCACGACCGCACGGGTTCGAGAGCAGGCGCCGCAGAACGCGGATGTGACCAGCGTGAGTTCCATCGCTCTCCTCTCGGCTCTCGATGTGCAACCCGGCGCCGGCTCGTCGTGTTCCCGGATCGAGGTCAGAACTCGGTGCGCTTGACGAGACCCCGATTCGTGCGGATGTGCTCGTAGTCCCACTGCACGACCCGTGACTCCGACAGCCAGACGGCGAGACGGTCGGTGTCGATCTCCGAGACGTCGACGAACCTCGCCTCGGCCGCCTCGAACGATCCGGACGCGACAAGTCCGGGCTCGGCGAACGACTGGCCACTCCAGAACATCAGTCGCACGGCATCCTTCAACCGGTCGTATCCCACGATCGGATTGCCGTCGAGGAACCAGACGGGGTGCGCGTGCCACACCTTGGCGGACGCCTCGGGAAGCCCCCGGTCGATCTCGTCGGCGAGGCGCTCGCAGATCTCGCGATCTTCGGGGGTGAGTCTCCGGTGGTAGTCGTCGATCTCTGGCGCGCGGGTCATGGTGCGAGTATGGCCCGTGCGGAGGCCGCCGTCGAGGATCAGATGCGAGTCGTCGTAGACCGAGGATGCAGCAGACCGGAGAGCGCACCGAGCGCAGCCCCGACGAGGGTGTCGACGATACGTTCCCACGCGACGTCCATCGAACCGATCTCGCCGGTCGCCGCACCTGTCAGCAGCAGCACGAGCGGCGTGATGAAGACGAGCGCGAGAGCGTAGTGGCGCACCACGACGAGCTCGATCGTGAACTGCAGGGCGCCGAGAAGCAGCGCCAGCCAGAGACCCGACGGATGCAGCAGGGAGAGAAGCGCGTAGACCCCTGCGCCGACGACGGTCCCGAGCATGCGGTGCAGTCCGCGCTGCACGGCGGCGCGGCGGGCGGCTGCCACGCCGATCACGGCGACGGCCGATCCGACGATCCAGTACGTGCGCGTCGGGTCGATCACCAGCCCGAGCAGCACGCCGATGATCGCGACGATCGCGACCCGGATCAGCAGCATGCGTGAATCGGCCGTGAACGCGGGCCCCGGCAGCAGCTCACGCAGCGGCCTGGCCGAGACCGAACGCGCACGGGGGAGCAGAAGCGGCGCCATCGCGACCAGATAGGAGAACACGCATCCCGCCGCGAGCGCGGCGATGTAGACCATCGGTGCGATCGGTGAACTGACGATCACATGAGCCGAGAGGCCGAAGACCAGCACGAAGAAGAGGGGCCCCGGAGGACCGAGCCGGAAGCCGAACGCCAGAGCCGCGCTGACGACCGCGACCACCACGACGCCGATGCTCACGAGCCAGGCGCTCGCGGAGGCAGCGACTCCGAGTGCGGCGCTGGCGATCAGGCCCGCGGCGACGAAGGGCAGGATCCTCGCCCGTTCGACCACAGGAGCGGTGCCGGCGAAGAGGACCGTGAATGCGCCCGATGCCGCGATGTAGCCGAGCGAGGGCTGACCGATCATGGTCATGACGGCGATCGGCACCGCGATGCCCAGCGCTGCCTGGGTGGCGAGGTGCCAGCGCGGACCGCGCTTGGGTGCCAGGGCGAACAGGCTCATCCTTCTATTGTCTCGCGGTGCCGAGGACCCGCGGGACGCGGCTGAGCCCTTCCGGTGCGTCCGGAGTGCCGGTGGGAGGCAACGAGCCCGGCGCTACGATGGCCGACGTGACAGAACCTCGCCCCGGAATCGCCGAACGCCTCTCGCAGATGATCCGGCTGCCGACCGTGTCGGCGGAGCTGGAGGAACGCGGATCCGAGCCGTTCGAGGCGTTCGTCGCGTTGATCGCCGACCTCTACCCGCTCGTTCACGAGCACCTCGCACTCGAGCGGCATACCGATTTCGGGCTGCTCTTCCGCTGGTCGGGCAGAGAGGCTGAGGCCGACGGGCCGGTCGTGCTGATGGCGCATTACGACGTCGTCCCGGTGGATGAGAGCGATGCATGGACGCACCCCCCGTTCGAGGGCGTGATCGCCGACGGGGTGGTCTACGGGCGCGGGGCTCTCGACGACAAGGGTCCGCTGATCGTCGTGCTCGAGGCGGTCGAGAATCTGCTCGCCGACGGGTTCGTCCCCGCGCGAGACGTCTACCTCTCATTCGGAGGCAATGAAGAGACCTTCGGTCGAGCGGCCGAGGAGATCGCGCGGGTGCTGCGCGAGCGCGGCATCATCCCGTGGCTCGTGGTCGACGAAGGCGGCGCGGTCGTCGACGCCCCGCTGCCTTTCGTACCGGGACGAGCGGCGATGATCGGCGTCGGGGAGAAGGGTGTGATGACCCTGACCCTCTCGGCGCGCGGCGAGGGCGGCCACGCGTCGGCGCCTCCTTCTCTGACCGCCGTCCGGAGGGTGGCGAGAGCCGTCGATCGGCTCGGGCCGCGGACGTTCCGACCACGGCCCTCGAAGGCGATCGGGCGGATGCTGTCGCAGCTCGGCGCTCAGACGCCCGGTCCGGCGCGACATCTGCTGCGCCTGCTCGGATCCGCGCCGCTGCTGACCGGTCAGCTGTTCGCCGCGCTCGGCGGTGAGCCCGCCGCTCTCGTGCGCACGACCGTGGCCCCGACGATGCAGTCGGGTGGCACGGCGGCGAACGTCCTCCCCTCGCAGGCGTCGGCGACCGTGAATCTGCGCATCGCTCTGGGCGAGACGACGCAGCAGACCGTGCTGCGGGTGCGTCGGCGCATCCGGGATCCGCTGATCACGGTCCGCGTCGAGGAGGCGAGCGAACCATCACCCGAATCTGCGACCGACAACGCCCAGTTCGCGGTGCTCGCCGACGCGCTCGCGGTCTCGCACCCCGGGGTCCCCGCCGTGCCGTACGTGATGATGGCGGCGACGGACTCCCGCCACTTCCATCGTTTCGCGCCGGCCGTCTACCGCTTCGCACCGCTCGACATGTCGAACGCGCAGCGGGCGTCGATCCATGGCGTCGATGAGAACGTCGAGATCGCTGCGCTCGAGCGGGGGGAGCGGTTCCATCGGGCTCTCCTCGAGCGGCTAGGGTGATCTCACCCCTTCGAGGGCGTCTCGGCGCCCGAGTCAGCCCTTTCACCGAGGAGCCGCGATGACGCGCACCCGCACTCTGGGAACCCTCGCCACCGTCGTCGGCTTCCTCGCCTTCGTCGAGTTCACCAGCGGCGTGCTGCAGGGCTATTACACGCCCATGCTCACCGACATCGCGCGGCATCTGGGAATCCACGACGCCGACGTGAACTGGCTCGAGGGCACGCAGCTCATGCTCTCGGCTCTCGTCGTGCCGGCGTTCGCGAAGCTCGGCGACATGGTCGGGCACAAGCGGATGCTGCTGATCTCGACGGCGCTGACCGCCGCCGCGGCACTCGTGCTGCCGTTCACGGACTCGTTCCCCGTGTTCCTGATCGGCTGGACGCTCATGGGCTTCTACGTCGTCTGGCTGCCGCTCGAGATCGCGCTCATCTGGTCGCGCTCACGCCGGATGGAGGGACGCTCCTCGATCACGGCGAAAGCGGCAGGGCTGCTGGTGGCGGCGCTCGAAGGCGGCGCGATCATCGGTGCTCTCGTCGGCGGTGCGCTGATCGATGTCCTCCCGCTGACGGTCGTGCTCCTCATTCCCGCGGTGCTGATCGTCGTCTGCTTCTTCGTGATCCTGTTCGGGGTGAAGGAGTCGCCCGATCCGACCGGCGGCGTGTTCGACACGGTCGGCGTCGTGCTGATCTCGCTCGCCCTGATCTGCTTCACCGGCGGGCTGAGCCTGCTCCGTCTCGAGGGCGGACTCGTCAACCCCTGGTCATGGGCGGTGGTCGTGCTCGGCCTCCTGCTGGTCATCCCGTTCGTGCTCTGGGAGCTGCGCTGCGATGACCCTCTCATCGACGTGCGCATGTTCCGCTCACCGGCCCTCGGGCCTGTGTTCCTCACCGCCGGCCTGTTCGGAGTGAGCGTGCTCGGGGCCCAGGCGCCGCTGTCGACGTTCGCGCGCACCGATCCGGGTGTCTACGGTTATGGGCTCGGAACGACGGGTTTCGCGACGTCGCTGATCATCGGGCTGTATCTGATCGCGATGATCGCAGGCGCACTGCTGTTCCCGCTCGTCGCTCGACTGGTGAGCCCGCGGATCACTCTCATGGGCGCGTCTCTGCTCGTCGGCATCGGGTTCCTGCTGTTCCTGCCTTTCCATGACTCCTATGTGCAGGTGGTGACCAACATGGTCATCGTCGGACTCGGCTCCGGCGCTCTCGTGGCGGCTCTCCCCGCGGCGGCTGCGTCGGCGGCGCCCGCGACGCAGACCGGTGTCGCGACGGGGCTCACCAACTCGGTCAAGACGGTCGGCGGAGCGATCGCCTCGTGCATCTTCGGGATCGCACTGCTCAACGGAGTGAGCGGAGCGGTCGAGGGCACCGCAGGCTCATTCGCCGGCTACGTCACGGTCTGGGTGGTCTGCGGCGTGACGGCGCTCGTCGCCGCCGCGATCCTCGTCTTCGTTCCCAAAGAGGCTTTCACCGACCGGACGGATGCCGAGGCCGTCGCCACTCCGATCGCCTGACGTCAGCCCGGATCGAGGCCGAGGACCCGCGAGATCTGAGGCCAGGCCTGCGCGCCGAGCGCTGCATCCGCGCGCGGTGTGCCGCCCCGAGCCATGTGCATGCCGCCGGCCGCGGCGGCCTCGCCGGGCAGGAGCAGACGATGCCCTGCATCCGGATGCTGGACGATCGTCGTGCTTCTGCCATGGGCATGTCGGCGCTGTGAGATCGCCGTCGTGAACGCGGTGCTCGGCCAGACGCGGTCGTCGCCTCCGGCGATCAGCAGCAGGTCGCCGGAGATCCGCTCGACAGGAATCGTCGCCGCCGCAGTGAGTGCCGGGTCGAGGGTCAGGCTCGTCGAGTACAGCGAGAGGTACTCCGGCGGATCGCTCATCGGCGTCCATGCCGGATCGAACTCGACCGCCGGCAGCGGAGAACCGCCCAGAGTCCAGTGCGAGGACCAGCGGCCCTCCGCCAGCCCGGACCAGACGACGGACGACGGGGAGACGGCGATCGTCGCGTCGATCTCGACGGTGGAGGCGGTGACGAGGGCCGCCTCGGCGCCGAACGACGTTCCGAAGATCGCCACGCGATCGTGATCTCGTCGCAGCAGCTCGATCTGATCGATGAACATCTCGATCGGCACCTCATGGGGCGCCGGTCGCTGGCCGATGCCGCCGAACCAGCGGATCGCTCGCACCCGAGTGCCCCGATGGCCGAGCAGATCGGCGCGAGCGGACTCGAGGCGCCCACTCGAACCCGCGAGCAGCAGCACGGCTGTGCCGCACGGTCGCTCGGGGAATGCGTCGTAGACGTCATCCGAGGCGATGGACGAAGGCATGAGGTGGCGGGCCGATGTCAGTCGCGGTCGAGCCCGAACGAGCGCTTGACCACGGCCTGCATGTCGCGGTCGAGTCCGTCGATGCGCGTGTTCACGGTGTCGAAGCGGGCGTTCATCTCGCCGCGGAGTCCGCCGATCTGGGCGTTCATCTCGCCGCGGAGACCCCCGATCTGGGCGTTCATCTCGTTGCGGAGGCCACCGATCTCGGTGCGGACGACCCGGATGAACAGTGTGGAGACGACGGTCAGCATGCCGAACATGAGCGCGGTGAAACACCCGATCATGGTCCAGATCTGCGCGTCGGTCATGAGGTGCACCATGTCATCCTCGCATCGTTCCACGCCGAGCAGCGGAATGGAGGTCGCTGTATACCGTCATCCCGAGCAGTGGGAGGAACTGCTAGTCGCAGGGTGGTCGTGCAGGAGGGGTGGGCGGGGAATCCTCATCACTCGCCCACCCCCGTGCTCAGTCGCCCTTGACGTTGACGAGCTGACGCAGCGTGTGCCTGATCTCGACCAGGCTCGCGGCATCCGTCATCACCTGATCGATCGGCTTGTACGCCTGCGGGATCTCATCGATGAAGGCGCTCGTGTCGCGGAACTCGATCCCCTCCATCGCCTCACGCAGCTGCTCGTGAGAGAAGGTGCGCCGAGCCGCCGACCGCGAGTACTCCCGGCCGGCGCCGTGCGGTGACGAGTTCAGCGACTGCGGGTCACCGAGCCCTTCGACCACGTACGACGCCGTTCCCATCGAGCCCGGGATGAGTCCCGGACGACCGGCATCCGCCTGGATCGCACCCTTTCTCGACACCCACACCCTCTTGCCGTAGTGCTTCTCCGACTCGGTGAAGTTGTGGTGGCAGTTGATGCGCTCCTGCTCCTCGACGGGGGTTCCGAGAAACTCCGACACCTGCCGTGCGACCCGATCCATCATCTCCTCGCGGTTGAGCAGCGCGAAGTGCTGGGCCCACCGCAGCTCGCGGATGTACCGGGTGAACTCGGGAGTGCCTTCGACGAGGTACGCGAGGTCGGGGTCGGGCAGCTCGATCCACCACTGCTTCGCCAGCCGCTGCGCGACGGCGATGTGGTGACCGGCGATCCGGTTGCCGACGCCTCGAGAACCCGAGTGCAGGAAGAGCCACACGCGGTCGAGCTCGTCCACCGACACCTCGATGAAGTGGTTGCCGGAGCCGAGCGTTCCGAGCTGCAGTCGCCAGTTCCTGGCGTACTTCTCAGGGTCGAACTCGCTCTGCTCAGCGAGCGTCTCGAGCTCTGCGATGCGCGGTTCGGCACTCGCGACGATCTTGTTGTTGTAGCGCCCCGCCGACAGCGGGATCGCGCGCTCGATCTGCTCGCGCAGCTCGGCGAGATCGCGACCGGCGAGGTCACCCTTCGTGAACTGGGTGCGAACCGCGATCATGCCGCAGCCGATGTCGACACCGACTGCGGCGGGGATGATCGCGCCGAGCGTCGGGATGACCGAGCCGACCGTCGCTCCCTTGCCGAGGTGCGCATCGGGCATCAGAGCCAGGTGCGGGTGGATGAACGGCATGCGCGCGGTGGTGTGCGCCTGATCGAGTGTCTTCTCATCGATCATCGACGCCCACGAGAGCAGCCGTGTGGAGAGCCTCTCCATGATTCCTTTCCTTGTGTGATGTTCAGCCACAGGTCGGGAGTCTCGTGAGAAACAGAAATGCCCCGAACCTGACGGTGCGGGGCATGGGAACAGCGGATGCTGTCACACGGCGCGCGCCGGAGGGTACGACTCGTAGCGGTCATTGCGCTTCTGCTGAAGCGGCAAGACCGCGGCGAAGGGGAAGGTCCGCAGGGCGGTCATCCGTCGTCTCCTCGGCGTGAATGCTGTGCGCGATCGGCACAGCTTTGCCACACTAGGGCGCGACACGCCCGGGAGTCAAGCGGAATCGCGCGGGGGGTTGTGCATGAACTCGACGCGGATGCCGTCGGCATCCTCGACGAAGGAGGCGTAGTAGCGGTCGGTGTACCGCGGGTACTCCTTCGGGTCTCGGACGGCCGTCCATCCGGCATCGAGCGCCACTGCATGCAGGCGATCCACCTCATCGCGCGAGGGCATGGCGAACGCGATGTGCTGCCAGCCGACCCGGCCGTGGCGGTGAGGGCCGGAGTCCTCATCCCATGCGTACAGGATGATCTCTGTCTCGTCGCCGTTGTTCCATGAGATGGAATGGTCGTCTTCGCCGCCGCTCACGTAGCCGAGCGCCATGAGCACGGGGTGGAACTGGGCTCTGCCCCGTTCGAGGTCGTCGACGGTGATGCCCAGATGATCCAGAAGTGCCATGCGTCCAGTCTTCCAGTCGAGGCACGCGCGGCACTAGTGCGGCGCGTGGTACTCGGCTTCGCCGCGCTTCCAGTAGCCCTTGACCACGGCGTTCGCGGAGTCGATGCCCCAGCGGTCCAGCAACGCGCGTCCCGGTTTGACGATCGACTGTTCGGCCGCGATGAACACGAACGGGTCGTCGCCGATCGCATCTTCCACCGCCAGGTCGTCGAGGAACGAGACGAGCGCGGAGCCAGAGGGAGCATCGCCGCGATGCAGCCATTCGATGTCGACAGGGGCTTCGATGTCGATCTCACGCCCGGCCGAGACCGTCTCGACCACGATTCGAGCGGCGACGCCGGCGGGGATGAGCGCCGCGAAGCGTCGGATGGCGGGGATGGCCGTCTCATCTCCGGCGAGCAGCCAGGAGCCGGGGGTGCCGTTCAGCACCGCCGACCCGCGGGGCCCGCCGACGCCGATCGATGACCCGAGAGCAGCAGTCGCCGCCCAGGGGGCTGCGACACCCGAATCGCCGTGCACGGCGAACTCGACGTCCAACCAGTCCGCGCCCCAGGCCAGAGGTGTGTACTCACGACTCGGTGCAGCCCGCATCTCCTCGACCGATCCCACCGGGCCGGAGGGGAAGAACAGACGCATGTGGTCGTCGGAGCCCGGGGAGTCGAAGCCCTCGAGGTCGCCGCCCGTGAGGCGCACACGCACGAAGTCGGATGCCAGCCATTCCCGGGCGCTCAGCGTGACGGTGCGGAAGCGCAGATCGAGGCCTCGGCGCTCGATGGAGAAGCCGGATTTCGTATCGCTCATAAAGTAAGGCTAACCTATCTTGGAGGCGGAGTTAGGGGAGCCTAACTCCGCCTGTCCCGCGCCGCCCGCGCGCACTCACCACCGCAGAACAGGAGTCTCTCCATGTCCATGCCCAGAATCCTCAGCGCCACGAGCGTCGGTCTCGTCGGCCTTCTCGCCCTCGCGGGCTGCGCCTCCGGAGCCGAAGCCGAGCCGGCCGAGACCGCCCCGGCCGCCGACTCGGTCACGATCGAGGACAACACCGGATCGCACGAGATCGCCACGCCTCCCGCATCCGTGGTCGCACTGGACAACCGCACGTTCCAGACGCTCTCCGACTGGGGAGTCGAGCTCTCGGCCGGTGCGGTCGCGCTCATGCCCGACACGGTGTCGTACCTCGACGACGACTCGATCGTCGACATCGGCCTGCACAGCGAGCCCGACCTCGAGGCGATCGTCGCCGTCGAACCCGACCTCATCATCAGCGGACAGCGCTTCACGCAGCACAACGAGGCCATCGCCGAACTCGTGCCTGAGGCGACGATCATCGATCTCGAGCCTCGCGAGGGCGAGCCCTTCGACGACGAGCTCAAGCGACAGGTGACCGTGCTCGGCGAGATCTTCGGCAAGCAGGACGAGGCGCAGTCACTGGTCGACGATTTCGACGCGGCGGTGGAGCGGGCGAAGGCCGCCTACGACGACGCCGACACCGTCATGGCCGTGAACACCTCGGGCGGCGAGATCGGGTATCTGGCACCGACCGTGGGCCGCTCGCTCGGACCGATCTACGACATCCTCGGCCTGACCCCGGCGCTCGAGGTCGCCGATGCCTCGGACGACCATCAGGGCGACGACATCTCGGTCGAGGCGATCGCCGCCTCGAACCCCGACTGGCTTCTCGTGCTCGACCGCGACGCCGTGTTCGCCGCAGAGACCCCCGACTACGTGCAGGCATCCGAGATCCTCGAGAGCTCCGAGGCGCTCGCCGGCGTCACGGCAGTCGCTGACGAGCAGATCGTCTACATGCCCACCGACACCTACCTCAACGAGGGCATCCAGACGTACACGACGTTCCTGAACGACCTCGCCGACGCCCTCGAGGCCGCCCAGAAGTAGTCCGCTCGGCGGCATCCGCTCGAGGGCGGATGCCGCCGGCCGGCGACTCACGATGTCTCGCACCGCGTTCTCCACCGAGCCGCCCCGGTCTGCCGGGCGGCTCTTCGACGTCAAGCTCCTCGTCGGCATCCTCGTCGTCCTCGCACTTCTCGTCGTGTCCCTGTTCACAGGCGTCTACGACATCGCGGGAGCCGCCGACGGTGCCGAGATGTTCCAGATCACCCGGGTCCCGCGCACGGTAGCCCTCGTCCTCGCGGGCGCCGCCATGGCGATGGCGGGGCTGGTGATGCAGCTCCTCACTCAGAACCGCTTCGTCGAGCCGACCACCACCGGCACCACCGAATGGGCGGGCCTCGGTCTGCTGACGGTCATGGTGCTCGTGCCGAACCCCTCGATCCCGCTGAGGATGGCAGGCGCCATCATCGCGGCCTTCATCGGCACCATGGTGTTCTTCGCCTTCCTGCGCCGCGTCTCGCTGAAGTCGTCTCTCATCGTCCCGATCGTCGGCATCATGCTGGGTGCCGTCGTCGGATCGGTGTCGACCTACTTCGCACTCGTGACCGACTCGCTGCAGGCCATCGGCGTCTGGTTCGCGGGCAGCTTCACATCGGTGCTCCGAGGGCAGTACGAGATGCTCTGGATCGTGGCGATCGTCGGAGTCGTCGTGTTCGTCGTCGCCGACCGTCTCACGATCGCCGGGCTGGGGGAGGAGATCGCGACGAACGTCGGGGTCGACTACAACCGGGTGATCCTGCTCGGAACAGTGCTCATCGCCGTCACCACGGGCGTGGTCACGGTCATCGTCGGCAACCTTCCCTTCCTCGGGCTGATCGTGCCGAACATCGTCTCGATGGTCCGCGGCGACGATCTGCGCAGCAACCTGCCGTGGGTCTGCCTGCTCGGCATCGCGATCGTCACCGTCTGCGACATCATCGGACGGACGATCATCATGCCGTTCGAGGTGCCGGTGTCGCTGATCCTCGGCATCGTCGGCGCGATCGTCTTCATCCTGCTCCTGCTGAGGCAGCGTCGTCGTGGCTGAGGCGATCGCGGCCGGCACCCGCACCTCCGGATCCTTCACGACTCCGCGCGCACGACGGCGATATGTCATCGTGCTCGGCATCCTCGTCGCCCTCTCCGTGGCCTTCGCCTTCGCTCTGCTCGCGTGGGAGAACCCGATGCCGATCGGATCACCCGGATTCTGGCGCATCGCGAAGCTGCGCGTGACGAACGTGACCGTGATGGCCGTGGTCGCGGTGGCGCAGGCGATCGCCACCGTGAGCTTCCAGACGGTCACCAACAACCGCATCATCACGCCGTCGATCATGGGATTCGAATCGCTGTATCGCGTCGTGCAGACCACCACGGTGTATCTGTTCGGCGTCGCCGGTCTCGTGGCGATCCAGGGCGTCTGGCAGTTCGGCCTGCAGGTCGTCATCATGGTGGGGCTTGCGATGGCGCTCTACGGATGGCTGCTGTCCGGGCGCTACGGCAACCTGCAGATCATGCTGCTCATCGGGATCATCATCGGCGGCGGTCTCGGAGCGATCTCGACCTTCATGCAGCGGCTGCTCACGCCCAGTGAGTTCGATGTGCTCGCGGCGCGATTGTTCGGCAACGTCTCGAACGCCGACGCGTCGTACCTGCCGCTCGCCATTCCGCTGTGCATCGCGGCCTCGGCGCTGCTCTGGATGAGGTCCCGGAGGCTGAACCTGCTCGCGCTCGGACCCGACGTGTCGCGTTCGCTCGGCCTCGACCACAAGCGCGAGCTCTTCATGGTGCTCTTCCTGGTCGCCGTGCTGATGGCGACATCGACCGCGCTGGTCGGTCCGATGACGTTCCTCGGATTCCTCGTCGCGACCCTCGCGTACCAGTTCGCCGACACGTACGATCATCGACTCATCTTCCCGGTGGCCGTGCTCACGGCCTTCACGATCCTCGCCGGGGCCTATTTCGTCATGAAGAACGTCTTCTACGCGCAGGGGATGGTCTCTATCCTCATCGAGCTCGTCGGCGGAACCGTCTTCCTCATCGTCATCCTCAGAAAGGGCAGGCTGTGATCACACTCGAGGGCGTCCGCCGCGACTACAGCGACCAGGTCGCGATCGGCCCCGTTGATCTCCGGATCCCCGCCGGGGGCATCACGGCGCTGATCGGTCCCAACGGAGCGGGCAAGTCGACGCTGCTGACGATGATCGGTCGGCTCGGCGGCATGGACGCCGGGGCGATCGAGATCGCCGGATACGACGTCGCGACCACGAAGTCGAAGGACCTCGCCAAGATCGTCTCGGTGCTCCGCCAGGAGAACCACTTCGTCACGCGGCTCACCGTGCGCCAGCTCGTCGGTTTCGGGCGCTTCCCGCACTCGCAGGGCCGCTTGACCCGCGCTGACGAGGAGATCATCAGCAGGGCGATCGACTTCCTCGACCTCGGCGACCTGGAAGGGCGCTACCTCGACGAGCTCTCCGGAGGCCAGCGGCAGCGAGCCTACGTCGCGATGGTGCTGGCGCAGGACACCGAGTTCGTGCTGCTCGACGAGCCGCTCAACAACCTCGACATGAAGCATGCCGTGCAGATGATGAAGCACCTGCGTCGTGCGGCCGAAGAGCTCGGGCGCACGATCGTCATCGTCCTGCACGACATCAACTTCGCAGGTCATTACGCCGACCATATCTGTGCCATGAAAGACGGTGAGGTGGTGGAGTTCGGCCCTCCCTCCGCGATCATGACCGGTGAGGTGCTCACCCGCGTGTTCGACACGTCCGTGCAGGTGGTCGAGGGGCCCTCCGGTCCTCTCGCCGTCTACTACTGACGCTCAGAGCTCGACGCCGTGGTCCTCGTCGTTGACGCCGGCATTGCGGCCCCGGCGGGATTCGTAGCCGATGAACCAGCCCAGCCAGACGATCGCGGCGAGCAGGATGCCGAGCCAGACGTTCTGGAAGATCAGGCCGATCACGACACCGACGATGAGAAGACCTGCGGTGACGGAGAAGCGGAGTGCGTTGCGCGACATGGGCTCAGCCTAAAGGCGATCCGCCCGCCACGGGAGGTCAGCGAGTGCGGTGATCTTCGGGAGAGAGCCGTGGCCCTCGTCGGGGCTCGCTCACCCTGCTCGCGAAGATGAGACGGATCACGCGCTGCCGGTGCCCCGCCCAGGGGGCGAGCAGGTCGAGCATCCCTTCGTCATCGGTGCGGTGGCCGGTGAGGGCGTATCCCACCTGATGTGCGAGGTGGTAGTCGCCGACGCTCACCGCATCCGGATCGCCCAGCGCCCGGATGCGCGTCTCGGCCGAGGTCCACACACCCACGCCGGGGAAGCTCGTCAGGACGCGGTCACGCTCGTCGCCGCCGGGTGCGGCCAGAAGCGCGCGCGAGATGCTTTCCGCCCGCTCGGCGACGCGCACGACGGTCTTCGACTGCGGCGGCTGCACCGCGACCCGATGCCAGTCCCACGAGGGGATGCGACGCCATTGCTCTGCGGTCGGGGCGGCGTGCATCGGCCGCGGGGTCGGACCGGGTGCGCGCTCGCCGAACTTCGTGACGAGCAGCCTCCAGGCGCGGAACGCCTCGAGACCCGTCACCTTCTGCTCGATGATGGCGCAGGCGAGAGCGTCGAACACGACGCCGGTGCGAGCCAGGCGGATGCCGGGCGCACGGCGGGCCACCTCGGAGATCAGGGGATGGAGCGAGGGATCGAAACCCGACGGGTCGTCTCGGGCGCCGCACAGGTCGGGCACGGTGTCGAGTGCGTGCTCGGCTCCGCGGCCCCACGCGGTGGCCTTGATCTCTCCGCTCTGCGCGCGCAGCGCCAGCGTCGCAGGGCCGAGCGGAGTTCGGAGAGTGCGCCAGATCACCGGACCGTCGCAGACCATGGTGGGGTCCCCGGGGCCTCGCCGCAGCATGCCGACCGTCGCGCGGAGATCGACGGGTGCGGTCGGCCGATACACGGTCTCCCGCGGTGCGCTCTGAGAAGCCGCGTCGGCGGCTCCGGCATCCGCGGTCAGGGTCATGCGCCCCACGATACGTGGCGGGGCTGACACTCGGATCAGAAGCGGTCGGGCGAGGGTGTGCCGTGGCCGTAGCGGATGACGACGTCGGCGTGACGGTCGAAGCGGTAGCCGATGCCGCGCACGGTGCGGACGATGTCCTCGTAGCGGCCGAGCTTCGCGCGCAGACGCCGAACATGCACGTCGATGGTGCGCTCGCCGGGGGTCTCGTCGTCCTGCGCCTGCCACAGTGCGGAGACGAGTTCGCTGCGCTCGATCGTGCGTCCTTCGCGGAGCACGAGGTACTGCAGCAGCTCGAACTCCTTGTAGGTGAAGGCTGCGGATTCTCCGTCGATCAGGACGCGCTTGCGCGAGATGTCGACGACGACGCCGCCCTCCTCGTCGGTGGTCTCCTCCTCGGCGGCGGCCTTGGTGCGGGCGATCGCACCGGGCTCGTGCAGTGCGAGACGCACGACGTCGAGGTCGCGACCTCCCGAGCCGTGCGGGGCGAGCGCGACGGTGGCGTGCGTCTCGGCGCCGGGAGCGAGCTCGGCGAGAGTGCGACGCAGCGCGTCGACGAGGAGCGGGAGGCTGACTCCGGCTTCTGCGGCCTTGATCTCGTCGAGGCCGACATAGAGGGCGAAGCCGCGGGGCGAGCGGACAGCGGGAAGATCTGCATCGAGCGGGGCTGCGGCGGGCGCCGGAGCGGCGGTGCGGACGGCGGCGGTGGCGGCGGGACGCTCGAGAAGTGCGGTGTTCGACATGATGATGAAGTCCTCAGGACGTGAGCCGGGAAGAGGCTCTGATGCGTTGCATGAATGACCGGGCGAGCCGGAAGAGCGAGCAAAGGGTGGATGCTCGATGACCCATACCTCGCAGATCGCGAGAAGTCAGGTCAGACGGAGTGGCTGTTCGTTCAGCGACACATTCGGCAACACATGCCAACGCGACCGGGCATCATCATCCCGGCAGTCCTGTTCGCCTCCTGGGCGGACAAAGGGCTTGCGTTGGTAGTCATGGGGGGATTATGTCGGAAGAAGTCCGGGCGTGTCAAAACGGCCGACCGTGCCGGAGGCGGGCGTAACGTGGACAGATGACCACTTCGACCCTCGCCGCAGGCTTCCTCCTCACCGATGAGAAGGACGCATCGCGGTACACGTTGATGAGAGACGGGCAGCTCGTGAGCGTGCTCGACTACCGCGACGACGGACACACGATCGCCCTGACGAGAGCCTTCACGATCCCCACTTTCCGCGGCCACGGCTATGCGGGTGTCCTCGTCGAGGGCGCTGTCGCCGACATCGAGGAACGCGGAGATCGCAAGGTCGATGCGGTGTGCTGGTACGTCTCCGACTGGTTCCAGGCGCACCCGGAGCACTCGGCTCTCCTGCGCTCTCGCTGACGCAGCTCGTGTGACGCTGTGTTACACGGTGGCGCCCTGACAGGATGAAGTCATGAAACTCGCAGAGGCACTCACCGCCCGCGCAGACCTGCAGCGCCGCATAGAGCAGCTGCGTGCGCGCATCACCGCGAACGCCAGGTACCAGGAGGGCGAGGAGCCCGCCGAGGATGCCGCCGCGCTTCTCGTTCAGGCGGATGCCGATCTGCTGCTGCTCCGCGACCTTATCAGGCGGATCAACGCGACGAACTCGCGTCTGGATCTGGGTACCGACGGAACCATGACCGATGCCCTCGCCGCCCGCGACGTGCTCCGGCTGCAGCACTCGCTGCTCGCGGACGCCGCCGCGGCGGCATCCGGGGCGAACGACCAGTTCCTGCGTCAGATGCGGTCGGAGCTGCGTCAGATCTCCGCGCTTCCCGTCGCCGAGCTGCGCTCGCGCGCGGATGCGGTCGCGCAGGAGCTGCGCGAACTCGACAATCGGATCCAGCAGGCGAACTGGCTCCACGATCTGGAGGAGTAGAGCGGAAGTCGGTAGTCACGACGAGGCGGGCACACCCCCAGCCGGAGGGGCAATTCCGGCTCATGTTGGGCGGAGGGCAGCCCGGATCCGCATCGCGCAGCCCCGCACGCCGCACATGTGATCGCGCATCGCGCATCTCGCATCACCACGTGTCGATCATCGTGACGAGGGTGGGTCAGGGGACCTTCCGCTCGCGATCCCACTGCCTCATCTCGGGTAATATGGTTTCTCTGCTCAGCCCCGTCGGCTGAGGTGGTCAGGCGCTCATGAAGCGCGCTGGTCCGAGGCTCGAAACCTCCGGCATCGTCCCCGACACCGGAGGTTCTTCCATGTCATCGTCCTTGCGCGCCCGCCCCCAGACCCGGTGGTGGGCGCTCGTCGTCATCTCCCTCACGCAGCTGATCGTCGTCCTCGACGGCACGATCGTGAGCATCGCCCTGCCTCAGGCCCAGGCGTCCCTCGGCTTGACCGACGGCCAGCGTCAGTGGGTCGTCACGGCCTACGCCCTGGCCTTCGGCGCACTGCTCCTGCTCGGTGGTCGCATCGCCGACTACGTCGGGCGCAAGCGTGTCTTCATGATCGGGATGGTGGGCTTCGGCGCTGCATCCCTCTACGGCGGCCTCGCACAGTCGGGCTGGGAGCTCATCCTCGCCCGCGGCCTGCAGGGCGTCTTCGCCGCACTTCTCGCACCGGCGGCTCTCGCGCTGCTCACCGTGACCTTCCCCTCGGGCCGCGAGCGCAACACGGCGTTCGCCGTGTTCGGGACCGTCGCGGGAACCGGCGCAGCGGTCGGCTTGCTGCTGGGCGGATTCCTCACCGAGTTCACCGATTGGCGCTGGTGCCTGCTGGTCAATCTGTTCTTCGTCGCGATCGGCCTCGTCGGCGGAGCGCTCTTCCTCACCGAGAGCAAGGCCGAGGGCGACAACCGGTACGACGTCTGGGGCGCGATCACCGTGACTCTCGGTCTCGGATCGCTCGTCTACGGTTTCAGCCTCGCCGAGAACGGCTGGGGCGATCCGCTGACGATCACGTTCCTCGCTCTGGGGGTCGTGCTGCTCGGCGTGTTCGTGTGGGTCGAGAGTCGTGTGTCGCAGCCGCTCCTCCCGCTGCGGGTGGTGGCCGATCGAGTGCGAGGGGGAGCGTTCCTCATCCAGGGCGTGGCCGGGGCGATCATGATCGGCGCGACGCTCTACCTGACCTTCCACCTCCAGTTCGTGCTCGGCATGGGCGCGCTCCCGGCGGGAGCGGCGACCCTGCCGCTGCCGATCGCGACGATGATCATCGCCCCGATCGCGACGAAGCTCCTCACGGTGATCGGGCCGCGGCCGATGCTGATCGTCGGGCCGCTCGTCGCGGCGGCCGGTCTGTTCCTCCTCTCCGGGATCACCCCCGATGGGGCGTACATCGTGCAGATCGCGCCGGCGCTTCTGCTCCTCGGCATCGGCATGGGCTTCGTGTTCATCCCGCTGCAGAACCTGGCACTCACCGGAGTCGCACCGCATGACGCGGGCATCGCATCGGCCGTCGCCAACTCGGCCATGCAGATCGGCGGATCGATCGGGCTGTCCGTGTTCACGGCCGTGTACGCGGCGTCCGTGGGCGGGCATGCGCAGACGGAGGTCTCCCCGACGCAGCTGACCGACGCCTACGGCTGGGTGTTCATCGTCGCGTCGATCCTCATGGTCGGCGCTGCCGTGATCGCCGCCGTCATGGTGCGCGGTTCGAAGGACGAGCTGATGCCGTCGCAGCCGGGGTTCGCGGTCGGCGCGCACTGAGACGCTCGCGGCATCCGTTCCGCCCGGAATCCCACGGATTCCGGGCCCAGGAACGGATGCCGCGGCACGCCTGAGGCCGAATGTCGGTGGGGGTTCGTAGCGTGTGAGTATGCGAATCCTGCACACCTCCGACTGGCACATCGGCCGCACCTTCCATGGCAACTCGACCATGGACGCGCTGGCCGAGGTCCTCGGAGCGCTCACGGTGCAGGTTCGTGAGAACGCGGTCGACGTCGTCATCGTCGCCGGTGACGTCTTCGATTCGGCGACGCCGGCCGGCCCCGCGTACACGCTTCTCGGCGACGTGCTCGTCGCGCTGCATGAGACGGGTGCCCGTGTGATCGTCACGAGCGGCAACCACGACTCCGCTGCGCGTCTCGGGTTCCAGGCGCGGCTGCTCCGTGACGGCATCCACGTGCTGACCGATCCGCTCGCGATCGGCACGCCGGTGACGCTGGCAGACGCCGATGGTCCGGTGCATTTCTACGGCATCCCGTACCTCGAGCCCGCCATCGTGCGTCAGCACTGGATCGGCGCCGATCTGCGCACGCAGGCGCAGACGCTGTCTCATGCGATGGGTCTCGTCCGGGTGGGGATGCAGGCCCACCCGGGGCGATCCGTCGCGATCGCGCACTGCTTCTCCGCCGGAGTCGACGCCACGGTCGGTCTCGAGCGCGAGGTGCGGCAGGGGGGTCTCGACGTCGTGCCGCTGTCGGTCTTCGACGGTCCTGATTACGTCGCTCTCGGGCACATCCATGGCCGCCAGAAGATCAGCGAACGGGTGCGCTATTCGGGCGCTCCGCTGCACTACAGCTTCGGCGAACAGAGCAAGCCGCGCGGTTCGTGGCTGGTCGACCTCGATGCCACCGGCCTCGCATCGGTCGAGTGGCTCGATCTTCCCGTCCCTCGTCGCCTGGTCACACTCACGGGCACCCTCGATGAGATCCTGTCTCCCGAGAACATCGCGGCGCACGCCGACGACTGGGTCTGTGCGGTGTACACCGACGCACTCGCCCAGACCGAGCCCATGCGTCGACTCCGAGAGCGCTATCCGCACTGCGCGATGGTGCAGCATCAGCCCTCCGACACATCCGCGGCAGTCGAGCGCTCCTATGTCGATCGGCTGAGCGGTGCTGTCAGCGACCCCGAGCGCATCGAGGCCTTCCTCGAGCACGTCCGCGCGGGCCACGGGGCGACCGAGCGCGAGCGCGAGCTGATCCGCGAGGTCCTCGATGACCGCGTCCGCGCCGAAGCCCTCATCTGATCCGGTGACGACTCGATCCAGCCCGGCGATGCGTCACCGCGATCATTCTCCGACAGTGAAGAAGACTCTCTGATGCAGTTGCACCGACTGGAGGTCGAAGGGTTCGGCCCGTTCCGCGAGCGGCAGACCGTCGACTTCGATGCGTTCGCCGACGACGGAATCTTCCTGATCGCCGGTCGCACGGGCGCCGGCAAGTCCAGCATCCTCGATGCCGTCTGCTTCGGTCTCTACGGCGGAGTCCCGCGCTACGAGGGTGGCGAGAAGCGGCTGCGCAGCGATCACTGCGAGCCCGACGACGTGACCGAGGTCGTGGTGGAGTTCAGCACTCCGGCGGGCCGATTCCGCGTCAGGCGTTCACCGGAGTACGAGCGCCCCAAGAAGCGCGGCGGCGGCATGACGGTGCAGCCGGCGGCCGTGCAGCTCGACACCTCGGTCGGCGGCGGATGGATCGGTCTCGCCGCGAAAGAGCGCGAGGCGGCCTTCGAGCTCGACGAGATCCTGCAGCTCAGTCGCGAGCAGTTCCTGCAGGTGATCCTGCTCGCGCAGAATCGGTTCTCGGAGTTCCTGCTGGCGGGGAGCAAAGAGAGACAGTCGCTGCTGCGGCGGCTGTTCGGCACCGAGCGTTTCGAAGACGTGCAGGCGCGTTTCGATGAACGACGCAAGGCGGCCGAGCAGAGTCTCGGGGCACGCCTCGCAACGGTGTCTGCCCGCCTCGACGAGGGCGAGAGGCTCGTCGGCAGCGCCGGCCTCGGGCACGACGGCGAGGTGCAGGGAGAAGACGCGGGCGCGGCCGACTCAGAGCCTGTCGCGGTGACGACAGAGGAGCGCCTCGACGGTCTGCGTCGCGCGAAGGCTCGTGCCGATTACCGCGCAGAACGTCGAGCGGCTGAGCGCATCGAGGCGGAGAAGCAGTCGGACGCAGCAGACGCGGCGCTCGCGATCGCGCGTGAGGAGCAGCGGGCGCAGCTCGAGCGGGATCGGGCCAGAGCCGCGCTCGCACGTCTCGAGGCTGATGAGCCGCACATCGCCGCTGCGCGCGGTGAACTGCAGAACGCCAGGGCCGCGGAGCTGCTTCGGGGCCCGATCTCCGCCGCGACGACGGCGACATCGGCGCTCGACGCCGCGATCGAGGCCGAGACACGCGCACGAGCGGCCTGGGAGGCTCACGGCATCGTCGCGGACGATCTCACGGAGTGGGCGGCCGAGCGCACGGCGCAGACCGGCCTGTGGCAGCGTGCGGCAGAGCTGGAACGCTCCGCATCGGCGCTCGATGCCGAGCTTGCGGCGACGTCCGATGCTGTGGCGGCGGCGACCGCTCGCATCGACGCGGCCGAGGCCGATCGTGTCGCGCTTCCCGCAGAGCTCGAACAGCTCACACTCGCGCGCGACGCGGCGAGGCAGCTCGCTGATCGCGCCGGAGATCTGGCCGCAGCACGGGATGCTGCCGCAGCGCGGCATGCGGCGGCGGTCGAGACAGTCCGTCTCAGAGCCGCTCATGACGACGCCGAACGGCAACTCGCTGACGCCAGCGCCGCGCTCGCTGCAGCTCAGACCGCGCTCGCTCAGCTCAGACAGCGCCGACTCGACGGGTTCGCGGGGGAGTTGGCGACCTCGCTGCACGAGGGCGAGGCGTGCCCGGTATGCGGATCTCACGAGCATCCGGCTCCCGCCGTGCATGCCGACCCCGTCTCGGCGGAAGACGTCGACGAGGCTGAAGCCGCACGTGATGTCCTCGCGCAGCGCGAGCGGAATGCGGCAGAACGGACATCCTCACTGCGCGCCGACCTCGCCGCGGCGATCAGCCGCGCAGGCGGTCGAGAGGTCGACGAGGCTGTCGCAGAACTCGACACCGCGACAGCGGCGCATGCACAGAGCACAGACGCAGCCGACCAGCTGGTCACACTCGATCAGCAGCGCGAAGCCCTCCTCGCGCGCATCCGCCGTCTCGACAGCGACCGCGACCGTGATTCCACGGCGCTGGCCGCGGCACGCGAAGCGCACTCGCTCGTGGCGCAGCGGGTCGCCGATACGCGAGAGACGATCGCAGAAGCGAAAGGGCACTACGAGTCCGTGGCCGAGAGGCTCACGGCGACGCGTGTCGAAGTCCAGGCTGCTCTCGCGCTCGTCGAGGCGGCGGCAGAGCGGGCACGCAAGGCTCTGGCCGCGACAGCTGCGAAGGCCGAACTGGATGCGGCGCTGGAAGCATCCGAGTTCGATGGGGTCGCGGCGGTCGAGCTGTCGCTCCGCACGGCCGCAGCGCAGGCGGCTCTCGAGAATCGAGTCACCCAGCACGCCGTCCAGCGCGAGAAGGAGCGCGCGATCCTCCTCGACCTCGAGCTCCGCACGCTCCCGGAGGAGACGATCGATCTCGGTCCTGCCGAGCAGTCTTCCCTCGCCGCGCGGCAGCGCTGGTCCGTCGCGGTCGACGAGGCGGGGCGGGCGGCAGGGGTGTCAGAGCAGCTCGCCGCGGTCATCGAGGCCGCGACATCAGAGCACGCCCGCATCGCAGACGACGCCGCCGACTACGAGGTTCTGCGAGGACTCGCCGACGCGATCGCCGGTCGCGGGGCGAACGTCCGCAAGATGACGCTCGAGACGTTCGTCCTCGCCGCCGAACTCGAAGAGATCGTCGACGCCGCGAACCGCCGGCTCAGCGACATGTCGACGGGGCGCTATCAGCTCCGCCACTCAGACGCGCTCGCCGCCCGCGGGGCCGCGTCTGGGCTCGGCATCGTCGTGTTCGACGCATTCACGGGCCAGACCCGGCCGGCGCAGTCGCTGTCGGGAGGCGAGACCTTCCTGAGCTCCCTCGCCCTTGCGCTCGGACTCGCCGAGGTGGTCACGGCGCGAGCCGGCGGCATCCGTCTCGACACCCTGTTCATCGACGAGGGCTTCGGCTCGCTCGACGGCGACACCCTCGACGTCGCCATGCGCACGCTCGACGAGCTGCGCCAGGGCGGTCGCACCGTCGGCGTCATCAGCCACGTCGAGGCGATGCAGGAGCAGATCCCTGCGCAGCTGCGGGTGCGTGCGACGTCGAGCGGTCCGAGCGTGATCGAGGCGCGCTGAGACCCGGCGCGCCCCCTCGCCAGAGCAGCGGGCTCAGCCGATGCCCGTCCTCAGACGCCGTACTCCCGGCGGATCACTTCACGCAGCTGCACGCTGCACCGTGCGATCGCCTCGCGGAAGTCGACGAGCGCGCCATCCTCCGCCCGGTCGGAGATCGCGCGGAACGCGCGGATCGGCACTCCGAACTGCTCGGCGACCCAGATGTACGCATAGGTCTCCATGTCGACCAGACCTGCACCCGAGGGGCGGATGACGGCGGTGATCCCGGCATCGCCGACGAAGCTGTCGCCGGTCGCGATCAGCACGCCCTCGCGGCCGGTGGACACGCGCGCGGGCAGCGACACGTGCTGCCCTGCGACGCCGTCGAGGTCGAACACGTCGTGCTGCAGTGCGCTGCCGATCTCGTGCACGGTCGCATCGAGCTCAGGGTCGATGCCGCCGGCGGTCCCGACGACCACCACCTCGGAGTACTCCTTGGCGTCGAGCGCACGGGTGAGGGCGTACACGGCCTGCATCTTGCCCTCGCCGGTGACGAGCTGGTCGAATCCCTCGAGCTCGTCCGGGAACGCTGCGAGTTCGGATGCCATGGCTGCGACGAGAAGTTTCACTCCGCCATCCTGCCAGGTGGATCGATCGCCGCGAAGCCGAGCGCGTGCGACCGACGTCATCTCGATGTAACACTGGGGGAGGATACTGGCGTCGGGCAGACCGGAGGAACAAATGACCCTGCAGCAGCAGATCTCTGAAGCGCTCGGTGTGAAGGCCGAGATCGACCCCGAGGTCGAGGTGGAGCGCCGAGTGGCGTTCCTGGTCGACTACCTGCGGGTGACCGGAGCGAAGGGCTTCGTGCTCGGGATCTCCGGCGGCCAGGACTCGACACTCGCGGGGCGACTCGCACAGCTCGCGGTCGAACGCGTGCGCGCCGAGGGCGGAGAGGCGAAGTTCCTCGCCGTGCGGCTGCCGTACCGGGTGCAGAAGGACGCCGCTGATGCCGAGGCCGCGCTCGAGTTCATCGCACCGGACTCCTCGGTCGAGGTGAACATCCAGAACGGCGTCGACGGCGTCGAGGAGGACATCGAGTTCGCGGTCACGAGCGACATCAGCGACTTCAACCGCGGCAACATCAAGGCGCGCGTGCGCATGGTGACGCAGTATGCGCTCGCCGGACACGACGGTCTCATCGTCATCGGCACCGACCACGCGGCTGAGGCGGTCACGGGCTTCTACACGAAGTTCGGCGACGGCGCGGCCGACATCCTTCCCCTCTCGGGTCTCAGCAAGCGGCAGGGCCGGTCACTGCTGCTGCTGCTCGGGGCGCCGGATCGTCTCGCCTACAAGGTGCCGACGGCCGACCTCCTGGACGGCCAGCCCGGCCGAGCCGACGAAGACGAGCTGGGCCTCACCTACGAGCAGATCGACGACTTCCTCGAAGGTCGCGAGGTCGACCCGGACGTCGCCGGGCGGATCGAGTCCCGATACCTCGCCACGCAGCACAAGCGTCACCTCCCGGTCACCCCCGACGACACGTGGTGGCGCTGACACGCTTCTCGGCGTGATCCCGTGTCGGATGCCGCGGCTAGTGTCGAAGCATCCGAGGGAACGGGAGAATCGTGCGGATCGACACTCAGGCGCAGCGCGTCATCTGGAGCGCGAGCGACCTCAAGGCGGCCGCCGAATGCGAGTTCGCGTGGTGCCGCGCGATCGATGCGAAGCTGGGCCGCGTCCCGGCCGTGGAGGAGCCTGAAGACGCGACTCTCGCCAGGGCCGCGCTGCTCGGAGACGTCCACGAGCAGAACATCCTCGCGCGCTACATCGACGATCTCGGGAGCGATCGGGTGCACCGGGTCGAGAAGGTGTCGTCGATCGACGCCGAGGCGCTCGCGGCTGCCGTCGAAGAGACGGTGCATGCGCTCGGATCCGATGCGTTGGTCGTGTTCCAGGCGGCGTTCGCGACACCCGAGTTCGTCGGTTTCGCCGATTTCCTCAAGCGCGATGACGACGGGCGATGGCGGGTGCAGGATTCCAAGCTCGCCCGCAAGGCGCGGGTCACCGCCCTCATGCAGCTCGCGGCATATGTCGATCAGCTCGACCGGCTGGGCATTCCGCGGTCCGACGAGGTCGACCTCATCCTCGGCGACGGAACGCTGAGCACCCACTCGGTGGACGACCTCCTTCCGCTGTTCCAGGTGCGTCGAGCGCGCCTGCGCGCCCTCATCGCGGATCGCCGCGTCGACGACGGCTCCAGCGGCGCCCCGCTGGCGTGGGGCGACGACCGCGGAGACCTCGAGATCGTGGCCTGCGGACGATGCGCGACCTGCGAGGAGCAGGTGATCGCGCACCGCGACCTGCTGATGGTCGCGCGCATGCGGCCCGTGCAGCGCGCCCGGCTGCGGGCGGCCGGGATCGAGACCATCGACGCGCTGGCCGACGCCGATACGCCTCCTGACGGCATGAACACCGACACGTTCGAGACGCTGCGGGCGCAGGCGAGGCTGCAGATCCGCGCGGATGCCGAGGGTGCGCCGACATACGACGTGCACTACGCCGCGGCGATCCACACCCTCCCCGTGCCCAGTCACGGCGACATCTTCTTCGACTTCGAGGGCGACCCGCTCTACACCGAGCCGGCGCCTGACGGCGAGGCTCATTGGGGCATCGACTACCTCTTCGGATGGGTCGACAACGCCGACCAGTACACGGCGCTGTGGGCCCACGACTTCGCTGCGGAGCGAGAGGCGTTCGAACGATTCCTCGACTTCGTGAAGGTGCGCAGAGCAGCGCACCCCGGCATGCACATCTATCACTACGCGCCATACGAGACCTCGCACCTGGTGGCGATGGCGGCACGCCACGGCGTGCGCGAGGGCGAGATCGACCGCCTGCTGCGCGAGGGCGTGTTCGTCGACCTGTATCCGCTGGTGCTGCGCACCGTGCGCGTGGGGTCGCGGTCGTACTCGATCAAGAAGCTCGAGCCGCTCTACATGGGTGAGGACGTGCGCACCAGTGACGTGCAGAAGGGCGACGACTCAATCGTGCAGTACGTGGCGGCCCGCGAGTTCGCGGCGGCGGGGGAGCAGGACGAGGCCGATGCGGTCTTCGCCGATCTCGCCGACTACAACCGCTACGACTGTGTGTCGACGAGGCGCCTTCGCAACTGGCTGATCGACATCGCCCGGAAGGAGGGGGTGAACCCCGCCCCGCCCGACGAGGCCGACGAGGTGATCTACGAGCCGTCGCCGCGATCGGTGGCACTCCTCGCCGACGCGGAGCGGGCCGTGGCGGCGGGCGGCGACGGTCAGGTGCATCGCCTCGCTGCGGCCGCCATCGACTACTTCCCTCGCGAGGCGAAGAGCTTCTGGGTGTCGCACTTCCAGCGACTGCGCGAGCCCGTCACGATGTGGGACGGCACTCGCGATGTCGTGCGCGTCGACCGCATGTCCTCGACCGTGCAGCGCGACTGGAGCGTCGGCGAGGGGCGCCGGGTGATGTCGCGCGACGTCGAGATCCGCGGAGAGGTGTCACCCGGCACCACTCTCGGAGCGGCGTCGCAGCCGTTCGCGCTCTATCCCGTGCCGGCTCCGTTCGACACCGAGGCTCCGTCACGCGCGGTGCACGTGCCGCATACGGTCACTGTCACCGAGGTGCTCGACGACGGCTATCTGATCACCGAGACGGCGATCCAGGGACAGACGTGGGACGAACTGCCTCTCGCTCTCACCCCCGCGGCTCCGCCGCGCGTCGTCTCGCTGCAGGGCGCGATCGACGAATGGGCCGACACGGTCCACGCGGCAGCACCCGGGTTCCCGTCCGACGCGGCCACCGACATCCTGCGCAGGATCCCTCCGCGGACGCTCTCGGGCGGCCCCCTGCCTGACCAGGGGGGCGAGACGATCGATGCGATCGTGCGAGCGGTCCTCGACCTCGATCGCAGCTATCTCGCCGTGCAGGGTCCTCCTGGCACCGGCAAGACCTACACGGGCTCCCAGGTGATCGCGCGGCTGGTCAAGGAGCACGGTTTCCGGGTCGGCGTCGTCGCGCAGTCCCACGCGATCATCGAGAATCTGCTCGAGCGGGTGGTGGCCGACGGCGTTCCCGCGGCGCAGGTCGGGAAGGCGCCGAAAGATCCGTCATCCGATCCCTCGTACACGGCGATTCCCAAGAACGGCATGGCCGCATTCCTCGGCGAGCATGCCGAGCACGGAGCGGTCGTCGGCGGAACGGCCTGGGACTTCAGCAACACCGCACGCGTGGAGCGCGGGGGCCTCGACCTGCTCGTGGTCGATGAGGCGGGGCAGTTCTCTCTCGCCTCGACGATCGCCGTCGCCGCGGGCGCGCAGCGTCTGCTGCTGCTCGGCGATCCGCAGCAGCTTCCCCAGGTCAGCCAGGGGGCGCACCCCGAGCCCGTCGACACGTCGGCTCTCGGATGGGTCATGGACGGCGACGCGGTGGTCCGACCCGACTACGGTTACTTTCTGGCACGTTCGTGGCGCATGCATCCTCGCCTCGCCGCGCCGGTGTCGAAGCTCGCATACGCCGGGCAGCTCGCGTCGGCTCCCGGCACCGAACGGCGTGCGCTCGACGGCATCGATCCCGGTCTGCACATCGTCCCTCTCCGACACCGCGGCAACGCCACGCAGTCGCCGGAGGAGGCGCGCGAGGTTGTGGCACTCGTGCGAGACCTCGTCGGACGCGCGTTCACCGACAACGATGCCGATGCCACGGTCCGGCCGCTCGCGCAGCGCGACATCATCGTGGTCGCGCCCTACAACGCGCAGCGTCAGGCCGTGCACGACCTACTCGCCGAGGCAGGCTTCCCCGACGTCCCGGTCGGCACGGTCGACAACTTCCAGGGCAAGGAGGCGGTGGTCTCGATCACGTCCCTCGCGGCCTCCAGCGGTCGGGATGCTCCACGGGGTCCCGAGTTCCTGCTGCTGCAGAACCGATTGAACGTGGCGATCTCGAGAGCGCAGGTCGCGGCCTACCTGATCCACTCCCCGGCACTGCTCGACGACCTCCCGCGCGCACCGGAGGGGGTCGCGCGGATGAGTGCCTTCGCCCGTCTCGTCGGCGCGGCGAGCTGAGCGACGACCGACCCCACGGCGAGGAACAGCCACCATGCACACGACAGACGACATCCTTCGCGCCTCGGCGGCCTGGGTGTGGTTCCCCCGTGACAGCGAGCGCGAGAAGACGGAGCTGCAGCTGGTGCGGTATCCCGAACGGTTCGGTGGCGGGGTGCGCGGATCGCAGGTCGACTCGGACGCTGATGCCGCGACTGTTCTCGACCACGCGATCGACCGCACCAGATCGTGGGGGGAGCGCGAGCTGCGCTTCTGGACCAACGCGTCCGATCGCCCCGACCTCGAAGCCGAGCTGCGCAGACGCGGAGCCGAGCACATCGACACGGTCACGGTGTTCGCCTGTCCGATCGACCGCGCGTCGATCGACGTCCCGCCGTCAGCCGCCGCAGAGGTCGTTCGCACACTCGAGCAGGTCCGCGAGGTCGACGCCATCAACGTGCCGGTGTGGCAGCAGCAGCCCCTCGACGAAGAAGGACTTCGGATCGAACTCGAAGAGATCACGTCCACGCTCGACGCGGGTACGCACGCCCGTGTTCTCGCGCGGCTCGACGGCCGGGCCGTCAGCAACGGCGGGTGCACGATCGTCGACGGATTCGCCCGCTTGTGGGGTGCCGCCACGCTCGAGCACGTGCGGGGCAGAGGTGCTTACCGGGCGGTCCTCGCCGAGCGGCTGCGGGTGAGCGCATCCCTCGGGGCGGAGACGGCACTCGTCAAGGGGCGCACAGCGACGTCCGCACCGATCCTCGAGCGGGCAGGTTTCACACACTACGGAGACGAGCGCGGCTACCGCCTGGGCGTGTGAGTCGCCCCGACGGGGCGCCACAGCCGGGGGCCACGCGCGGCGATGTTCAGGGCGTGGCGCCGGTCAGGCGCCGAGCTCCTCGCGGACCAGTCGCGCTCCCGCAGACAGAGCGCTCAGCTTGTCGAGCGCGACATGCCTCGGCAGGGGTGCCATGCCGCAGTTCGAGCTGGCGATGAGAAGCTCTGCGTCGACGAACTCGAGCGCGCGGCGCAGGGTGTCGGCGACTTCCTCCGGAGTCTCGACCTGCTCGCTCGCCACATCGATGGCCCCGAGCATGACCTTCTTGCCGCGGATGAGCTCGATGAGGTCCATAGGAACGTGAGAGTGGTGGCTCTCCAGCGAGATGATGTCGACGGAGGACCGCTGCAGAAGGGGGAACGACTCCTCGTACTGCCTCCACTCCGCGCCGAGAGTCGCCTTCCAGTCGTTGTTCGCCTTGATCCCGTAGCCGTAGCAGATGTGCACAGCCGTCTCGGCGCTCAGCCCTTCGACTGCGCGCTCGAGGGCCGCGATGCCCCAGTCCTTCATCTCGTCGAAGAAGACGTTGAACGCGGGCTCGTCGAACTGGATGATGTCCACTCCCGCAGCCTCGAGCTCCCTCGCCTCCTGGTTGAGGATGGTCGCGAACTCCCACGCCAGCTTCTCGCGGCTGCGGTAGTGACGGTCGGCCAGGGTGTCGATCATCGTCATCGGGCCAGGGAGCGCCCACTTGATCGGCTGATCGGTCTGCTGACGCAGGAACGTCGCGTCGTCCACGAACACGGGCTTCGGACGGCTCACCGCACCCACCACTGTGGGCACGCTCGCGTCGTAGCGGTCGCGGATGCGCACCGTCTCGCGATTCTCGAAGTCCACGCCGTCGAGATGCTCGATGAAGGTGGTGACGAAATGCTGGCGGGTCTGCTCCCCGTCGCTGACGATGTCGATGCCGCGCCGCCGCTGTTCGTGCACCGCGGCGCGCAGCGCATCATGCTTGCCCTCGACGAGCGCATCCCCCTGCAACTCCCACGGCGACCAGAGCACCTCGGGCCTCGCGAGCCATGCCGGCTTGGGCAGGCTCCCGACGATCGAGGTGGGGAGGAGGGGTTCCGAGGTCGTCGAGCCGGCGCCGGTCATCGGACCGGAGCCGGGTAGGCGGCGGCCCACTGATCCAGCACGCGCCGGTGGGGCGTCACGAAGTGCTCATCCGCGTAGCGTCCCTGGACGACCGCGAGCTGGCTGCGCTCCTCGCGGTCGTAGGTGATCTCGGTCTGCTGGAAGTCTTCGTGCGCCAGGCTCGGACGGTAGACGCTCTCGGCGGGTGTGTTCGCGTTGTAGATCTCGGGGCGGTAGATCTTCTGGAACGTCTCCATGGTGCTGATCGTGCCGATGAGCTGCAGATCGGAGTAGTCGCTCAGAAGGTCGCCGCGGAAGTAGAAGGCGAGCGGGGCAGAGCTGCCGCGCGGCATGAAGTACCGCACCTGCAGGCCCATCTTCCCGAAGTACTCGTCGGTGAGCGAGAAGGAGTCCTGGACGTACTCGATGCCGAGCACGGGGTGGACGTTGCCGTTGCGGCGATACGTCCTGCTGGTCGAGACGCTGATGCAGATCACCGGCAGCGTCGAGAACCGCTCCTGATAGGCGTCGGACTCGAGGAAGTGCTGGAAGAGCTTGCCGTGCAGCTCACCGAAGTCGTCGGGTGTCGCGAATCCGCCGGCGGCTGCGCTCGCCGCGGGCAGGACGACGCTGAAATCGTAGTCGCGCAGGTAGGAGGAGAAGTTGTTCCCCACGATGCCCTGGTGGCGTTCGCCGGTCAGCCGGTCGACGATGTGGATGTCCAGCACCTCGAGGACGGGGAACTCCCGGTCCTCTCCGTCGGCGAATCGCAGCTGCACCGACACGATGTCGAGTTCCACCGAGTAGCGGCCGCCGTCGGGGCCGTCGCCGTCGAGTCCGTCGCCGCGAGCGAGATCGTTGAACCGTCGGTCGATCATCGTGAGGGCATTGCGGAGGTTCTGTTGGCGACGCTCGCCGCGGGCGAGGTTGGCGAAGTTCGTGGTGATCCGCGAACTGTCCGACGGGGCGTAGTCCTCGTCGAAGCGCGTGGTGGTGATGCTGAACGTGATCTCGTTCGCCATGAGGGGCCAATCCGGGAGAGAGGCCGACAGGGCCTCGCGAATGCTGTGTTCTCATGGTGCTGCCGAACGAGGGTCATCGGGTAATTCAGCTCCACTATGCGGTGCTATAGCCTTCTCCTATGCCCAGGCGATCGAGCGGTATCACGCTGCAACAGCTCCAGTACTTCATCGAGGTCGCCGCGGAAGGATCCATCACCGCCGCGGCCGACATGCTCTACGTTGCTCAGCCCACGATGTCCGCGGCGATGAAAGACCTCGAGAGTCGGGTGGGTCGTGCCCTTCTGGCCCGCTCGGCCCGGGGCGTCACGCTCACCAGTGACGGCTCGGAGTTCCTCGGGTACGCCAGACAGATCGTCGAGCAGGCCGAGCTGCTCGAGCAGCGCTACCTGGGGCGGCCGCCGTCGCGCCGACTCCTCGGGGTGTCGACGCAGCACTACTCGTTCGCTGTCGATGCCTTCGTGCGGATGGTCAAGGGCTCGAGCGCGGCCGAGTACGAGTTCTCACTGCGGGAGACCCGCACATGGGACATCATCGAAGACGTCCGGACGCTGCGCAGCGAACTCGGCATCCTCTTCCGCAACGACTTCAACCGGAACGTCATCGACAAGCTGCTGCGCGACTCGGGGCTCGCGTTCCATCCGCTCTTCGTCGCCGAGCCGCACATCTTCGTCTCGCGACGGAACGCGCTCGCCTCCCGCGAGCGGGCGACCCTCGACGATCTCGTCGGCCTGCCGCGGCTCACCTTCGATCAGGGGGCGAACAACTCGTTCTACTTCGCCGAGGAGATCCTCTCGACCCTCTCGAGCGCTCGCGAGATCAGGGTCTCCGACCGAGCGACGATCTTCAACCTCATGATCGGACTCGACGGGTACACGATCTCGACGGGCATCATCAGCGACGACCTCGATCCTGAGATCGTCGCGGTGCCTCTCGACGTCGACGACCACATCGAGATCGGATGGGTCGGACGCACCGCCATCCCCCTGACCGAGCAGGCGCAGCGATATCTCGCCGAGGTCCGCGACGTCGTCGCGGGGTTCGGCGTGGCGCTGCTCGGCTAGCGCGAGCAGCCGATGCGTCAGACGGTGCCGTAGAGCCGATCGCCGGCGTCGCCGAGTCCGGGGACGATGTAGCCCTTCTCGTTGAGACGCTCGTCGAGCGCGCCGAGCACGATGGTCACATCGCGGTCTCCGACGAGCGCCTCGATCGCGGCGAGACCCTCCGGCGTGCCGAGCAGGCAGATCGCCGTGACGTCCTTGGCCCCGCGGTCGAAGAGGAACTGGATGGCCGCAGCCAGCGAGCCACCGGTTGCGAGCATCGGGTCGATGGCGAAGCACTGGCGATCGCTCAGGTCATCGGGGAGGCGCTCGGCGTAGGTCGTCGGCTCGAAGGTCTCTTCGTCGCGGACCATCCCGAGGAATCCGACCTCGGCGGTCGGCAGAAGCTTGACGAGTCCCTCGAGCATGCCGAGTCCTGCGCGCAGGATCGGTACGACGATCGGGCGAGGCTCCGAGATCTTCACGCCCATGGTCGTGGTCACGGGAGTGGTGATCTCGACCGGGCTGACCTTCACGTTGCGGGTCGCCTCGTACGCGAGCAGCGTCACGAGTTCTTCGGTCAGCTGGCGGAAGACCGGCGACGGTGTGCGATGGTCGCGCAGCACCGAGAGCTTGTGAGTGACGAGAGGGTGGTCGGCGACGTGAACACGCATGCCTACAGGCTAATGCGCCGGACGCTCGCGTACGACATCGGCTGCACGGGAGTGGCTTCTGCGGCTGTCGTAGGCTCGACCCATGACCGCCGCCGACCTCATCGCGATGCGCCGCGCTCTCGAGCTCGCGGCCGAGGCGGCAGCGGTGTCGGAGATCCCCGTCGGTGCGGTGGTGCTCGACGCCGAGGGGCGGATCGTCGCGGACGGTCGCAACAATCGTGAGGCGACCGGGGATCCGACCGGTCACGCCGAGGTCGAGGCACTGCGTGCCGCCGCGGCATCCGTCGGCTCGTGGAATCTCGAGGGCCACACCCTCGTCGTCACGCTTGAGCCCTGCCTCATGTGTGCCGGGGCGATCCTGCAGGCGCGGATCACTCGGGTCGTCTTCGGAGCCTGGGACGACAAGGCGGGGGCCGCCGGATCCATGTACGACGTGCTGCGTGATCGTCGGCTGCCGTATCGCGCCGAGGTCATCGGCGGGGTCGAGGCAGACGCCGCCAAGGCCCTGCTGCGGGACTTCTTCGAGCAGCGCCGCTGAGGGTCGCGGACCTCGGGGGAGTCAGTCCGAGGACTTGAGCACGAACACGTCGGTCGACGGCTCCGGGTCGAGCGACGGCCGGTACACGTCGGGCTCGATGTAGATGACCCTGGCCGTCGGCACGGCCTCGCGGATGCGGGCCTCGATCGCGTCGATGTCGACCGCGGCCTCGCGCAGCGGCTTGTCGGCATTGAGTGCGATCTTCGCCGCCACCATCAACTCGTCCGGTCCGAGGTAGAGCGTCTTCATGTGGATGATCTTCTCGATCTCGTCGCCGGCGTTGATCGCGTCGACGATGCGATCGTGATCGGCCGGGGTGGCTCCCTCGCCCACCAGGAGGCTCTTGGTCTCGACTCCGAGCACGATCGCGATGAGCACGAGCAGGATGCCGATCATCAGCGTTCCGAGTGCGTCGAACACGGGGTTGCCGGTGATGATGGTCAATCCCACACCGAGCAGTGCGAAGGTGAGACCGGTCAGCGCCCCGACATCCTCGAGCAGCACGACGGGCAGCTCCGGCGCCTTGGCGCGGCGCACGAACGACACCCACGACTGGCCCTCGTCGCGCACGAGGTTGCTCTCCTTGACGGCCGTGCGCAGCGAGAACGACTCGAGGCCGATCGCGACCACGAGCACGACGAGCGGCAGCCACCACCAGGTCTTGTCGAGTTCGTGCGGGTGGGTGAGCTTGTCGATCGCCTCGTAGATCGCGAACAGGCCTCCGACGGAGAACAGGATGATCGACACGACGAACGCGTATACGTAACGCTCTCGGCCATAGCCGAACGGGTGCGCTCGGTCGGCCTCGCGCTTCGCCTTGCGGCCGCCCAGCATGAGCAGCAGCTGGTTGCCGGAATCGGCGACCGAGTGGATCGCCTCGGCGAGCATCGACGCGGATCCTGAGAGCGCCCAGGCGATGAACTTCGCCAGGGCGATGCCCAGGTTCGCCAGGAACGCCGCGAGAATGGCCTTGCCGCCGCCGGATGCACTCATGCGACGAGTCTAGATCGGCTCGCCCGCGGTCGCCCGGTGCGCCCGCCGTAGGATGACGACATGGCTGAATCTCTTCCCGCTCTCGCGTTCCTCGGTGCCGGTTCCATGGGCGGCGCGATCCTCCGAGGGGTCGTCGCATCCGGCATCCCCGTCGACGGAGGCATCACCGCGACGAACCGCACGCCCGAGAAGGCAGCGGCCTTCGCCGACCTCGACGGCGTCACGAGCATCGCGCTCTCCGAGACGCCGGACGGCAACGCGCGGGCGGTTCAGTCGGCGCGTGTCGTCCTGGTCGGGGTGAAGCCGGCGATGGTCCCCGATCTGCTGCGCGAGATCGCTCCCTCCCTGCCCGAAGACGCGATCGTGGTGAGTCTCGCGGCCGGGGTCACCCTGCAGACCTTCGCCGACAACCTCGGCGCCGATGTCCGTGTCATCCGCTCGATGCCGAACACGCCGTCGACCGTCGGCAAGGGCGTCACCGGCCTCGCCGCGGGGGCGGCCGCATCCGCCGACGACCTCGCCCTCGTGCACCGCCTCTTCGCGACCGTGGGCGCTGTCGTCGAGGTGCCCGAGTCGCAGATCGACGCGCTGTCGACGATCTCGGGTTCGGGCCCCGCCTACGTCTATCTGCTCATCGAGGAGCTCACCAAGGCCGCCGTCGGCATGGGCTTCAGCGAGAGCGACGCACGAGTCATGGTGGAGCAGACCTTCATCGGTGCGACCGCGCTGCTCGACGCGTCGGGGGAGGAGCCGTCTGAGCTCCGTCGCAGGGTCACGAGTCCGAAGGGCACCACCGAGCGGGCCGTCGCCGTGCTGCAGGACGCGCACCTCGACCGGACGTTCGCGCAGGCCGCCGACGCGGCGCTGGCGCGGGCGAAGGAACTCGCCGCAGGAGGATGACATGCAGCTGCGGTTCTCGGGAGAGATCTGGTTCTGGCGCGGACCGGCGCCGTTCCACTTCGTCACCGTGCCGCCGGCCGAGAGCGAGATGATCGGCGAGATCGCCGGCGTCGTCACCTACGGGTGGGGGATGATCCCCGCATCCGTGACGATCGGACGCACGACCGTGACCACGGCGCTGTGGCCGAAGGACGGCGGGTACATCGTGCCCATCAAGAAGGCGCTGCAGGATCGGGAGGGCATCGGCATCGACGACGTCGTCGAGATCACGCTCGACATCGACGCCTGAACCCGCGGGGCTGCCGCTCAGCGGTCGAGCGCGGCGAAGCGCTCGATGTCGCTGTTGGTGCCCGAGACGATGATGAGGTCGTGGTTGGTGACGATCGTGTTCGCCTCGGCGTAGCGGAACGGCTTGCCCGGACTCTTCACGCCGACGACGGTGACCTTGTACTTGCTGCGCACGCCGGATTCGTTCAGACCCACGCCGCGGATGAACTTCGGCGGGTACATCTTCGCCAGCACGAAGTCGTCGTCGAAGCGGATGAAGTCGAGCATCCGGCCGGAGACGAGGTGAGCGACGCGCTCGCCGGCTTCGCGCTCGGGGTAGATGACGTGGTTGGCACCCACGCGGGCGAGGATCTTGCCGTGCGACTGCGAGACGGCCTTCGCCCAGATCTGCGGCACCTTGAGGTCGACGAGGTTCGCGGTGATCAGCACGGATGCTTCGATCGACGAGCCGACGGCGACGACGGCGACCTGGAAGTCCTGCGCGCCGATCTGACGCAGGGCGTCGATGTTCTTGGCGTCGGCCTGCACCGTGTGCGTGACGCGGTCGGACCACTTCTGCACGAGCTCCAGATTGCCGTCGATCGCGAGCACCTCGCGGTCGAGCCGGTCGAGCTCGCCGGCGCACGCGGCGCCGAAGCGGCCCAGGCCGATGACGAGTACGGGAGCGTCGCCCCGGAGCACTTCAACCAACGATCGGCCTTTCCACGGGCAGCGAGTAATACTGCGATCGCGACGTCGCGGCGACTGCCGCGGCGAGAGTCACTGTACCAACGCGCCCCATGAAGATGGTGGTCGCCAGCACGTACGAGGCGGAATCGGGGAGCTCGGCGGTGAGACCTGTCGAGAGGCCGACGGTGCCGAACGCCGAGATCACGTCGAACAGCACATGACTGATGTCGGCCTTGGTGATCTGGGCGATGATGATCGTCGACAGCGCGACGATCGTGGCGCCCCAGGCGACGACGCTGAGCGCCACACGCTGCACGTCGCTGGGGATGCGGCGGCCGAAGACCTCGACCGACTGGCGCCCCTTCGCCTCCGACCACACGGCGATGGCGAGCACGGCGAGAGTGGTGACCTTGATTCCTCCGGCGGTGGATGCCGAACCGCCGCCGACGAACATCAGCATGCTCGCGGCCAGCAGCGACGAGCCGTTCAGGTCGTCCATCTCGATCACGTTGAAGCCACCCGAACGGGTCATCGCCGAGAGGAAGAAGGCTTGGAACGTCGTGTCTGCGGCATCCATCGAGCCGAACGTCTTCGGGTTCGCGTACTCGAGGATCAGGAACACCGCGGCACCCAACACGAACAGGAGCACGGTGGTGACGAGGGTGAGTTTGGTGTGCAGCGACCACTTCTTCACGTGCCACACGTGCTTGGCCAGGGTGTAGATCACGGGGAAGCCGATGCTCCCGAGGAAGACGCCCACCATCAGCAGCGACAGCACGAGGTAGTCGTCGGCGAAGACGGCCACACCGCCGTCGTTGGGAGCGAACCCGGTGTTCGTGAATGCCATGGCGGCGAAGTACGGCGCTTCCCACAGGGCGGCGATCGGGTCGACCTCCGCCAGGACCAGCGCGGGGTAGAGGAGGATCGCGAGGACGCCCTCGATGATGAGCGACGACACCGCGACGGTGCGCAGGAGCTGACCGACCTCGCCCAGCCGCACGGTCTGGCTCTCGTTCACGACGCCGCCGTGGGCTCGCAGCGGGTTCGTGTCTCCGGCGGCCATGAGCTTGGCCCGCAGCCCGAGGCGCTTCGAGATGACCAGGCCCATCAGCGACGCCAGGGTGAGCACGCCGAGTCCGCCGATGTTCACGCCGATGAAGATCAGCACGTGCCCGAACGGAGACCAGTGGTTCGCCATGTCGACGGTGGCGAGGCCCGTGACGCAGATGGTCGACACAGCCGTGAACAGCGCATCCGCCAGCGGCGTGACCGTGCGCGATGCCGACGCGATCGGCAGAGACAGCAGCACCGTGAAGACGAGGATGAGCATCGCGAAGATGACGATCGCGAAGCGCGAGGGCGACGAGGTGACGATGTGCTTGCCCCAGGAGGCGGCGTTCTCAAGACGCTGTCGAGGTGACGACGCCGAAGCGATGCCCGACATCGAGTCCCCCTTCGCTTCCCCTCGCCGCGCACCGCGGCTGCACGACGCCGATCGCCGAGCCTTCGTCATGGTACTCCGTGCCGGGGACGACTACCCTGATCACATGACGGACATCTTCGACGTGATCGCAGACGGTACGAGGCGCGACATCCTCCAGCTTCTCCTGCGACGCACCACCGAAGGGGACGCCGGCACGAGCGTGAGCCATATCGTCGCCGAGCTCGGCATCAGCCAGCCCACCGTCTCGAAGCACCTCAAGGTGCTCCGCGAGGCTGAACTGGTCAGCGTGCGCGAAGACGGCCAGCGCCGCTTCTACAGCCTCGCCGTCGAGCCGCTGGAGGTCGTAGACGACTGGCTCGTCCCGTTCCTCATGGACGCATACGGCGATGATGCGCCGGACATCGACTACCCCGGACTGCCGCTTCCCGACGGAGCCGCGCACGCGGCCGAGGTCGTCGGTCGTGCCGCCGCGTCGGCGAGGCACGTCGTCACCACCGCGCTCAAGCGCCTCGGCGGCTGACGCCCCCGGACGCACTTCGCCCCCGCTGACAGCGGGGGGTCTGTCATCGGGGGCGTGGCCGCGGGCCCCAGCCCGCGTGACTCGGACGGTGCCATCGTGAGTCGTGCATTCAGCATCCCAGTGCAGTCTGAACGGTAGCGGCACACGTCCTATGTCTCCGCTGTGACCCGCATGCTCCGCTCGTGAGGGGCGCCGAGTCAGGAGTGCCCGAACGGCGAGAACCAACAGGTCTCGCCGACCGTGTCTCGCGCTTGCCATGATGTGAGCATGACGACAGCTTCGCCCTCGTACCGAGCGCACTTCGACTTCACGATCTCGTTCGTCAATGGCGGGGGGATGACGGGAGAAGGCTTCCGTCTCGACCTTCCCGGTCCCGACATCGACTCCGATGCGATCGGAGCGCTGCTGGTGCGGCATCTCGGGCTCACTCTCGTGAGCGCCGTCGAGCTGCAGCGGCTCCGCATCGTGGAAGAGGCGCACCGTGGCAGCCGAGGCGTGGAGGGGAGCGCTCCGTCACCACGGGTCATCGACCTCAGCCACACGATCGAAGCGGGGCTCGTGACCTACCCCGGCCTCCCTGCCCCCACGATCACTCCGCACCTCACGCGTGAGGACTCCCGCTCGAAGTACGCACAGGGCACGGAGTTCGCGATGGACATCATCACGATGATCGGCAACACGGGCACCTACCTCGACTCGCCCTTCCACCGGTATGAGGACGGCGGGGACCTGGCCTCGCTCGAGCTCAGCTCCCTCGTCGGCCTGACCGCCGAGGTCTTCCATCTGCATGACGCGTGGAGCGCCGAGCGCCGGGGGATCGACGCTGTGACGCTCGCGGACCGTGAGCTCCGAGGCGCCGCGGTGCTGCTCGACACCGGGTGGAGTGAGCACTTCGGGACTCCGGAGTACGGACGCGGGGCACCCTTCCTCACCGAAGAAGGAGCGCGGTTCCTGGCCGACGCCGGGGTCGCACTCGTCGGCATCGATTCGCTCAACATCGACGACACGGAGAGCGACGGCGAGCGGCCGGCTCACAGCATCCTGCTGGCCGCCGGCATCCATGTGGTCGAGCACCTGACCCGCCTGTCCGAGGTGCCCGCCCGTGGTGCGCGGTTCACGGCGGCTCCTCCGGCCGTGCGTGGATTCGGGACGTTCCCGGTGCGTGCCTTCGCCACGGTCGGCGATGCTCACTGATCACACAGGCCACATGGGTTTACACGCGTCCCAGATTCCCCCTAGAGTGTGCACAAATCGAGAAAGGGGTACGTGGGATGCCCGAGGTTCCAGATGTCCGGTTCCTTACGGTGGCTGAGGTCGCCGAACTGATGCGCGTGTCGAAGATGACCGTCTATCGAATGGTGCACGCTGGGGAGCTGCCAGCCATTCGCTTCGGTCGCAGTTTCCGGGTTCCGGAATCCGCGGTGGCCGATGCTCTGCAGCGACCGATAGCCGACGTCGGCTGACGCTCTCCGCTCGGTCCCGTAAGCGCGTGCAGCGAGAGCTTCACTGTTTGCTAGACTGATCCGAGGCATTTTTTCCGTGCCCGTACCCGGGTGTCCGTCACCGACGACACCCAGCCACTGACTTAGTGAGGTTTCCGTGGGTTCTGTCATCAAGAAGCGCCGCAAGCGCATGGCGAAGAAGAAGCACCGCAAGCTGCTTCGTAAGACTCGCCACCAGCGTCGCAACAAGAAGTAAGCGACCAGACACGAGCGCCTGTCTCCGGACGGGCGCTTTGTGTCTCTACCCCCCCGGTTTCCCACTCGTCGCAGGAGCATGCCATGAAGTCGATCACCGTCACCGAACTCGCCGAGCGTTCGAACACTCCGCTCATCGATGTCCGCGAGGTCGATGAGTACGCCGCCGGACACGTCCCCGGGGCGGTCAACATCCCGATGTCCGAGATCGGCAACCGACTCGAAGAGCTCCCGGCGGAGTCGTTCGACGTCATCTGCCAGGCGGGCGGACGGTCGGCGCGCGTCGTCGAGGCGCTCGAATCCCGCGGGTACGACGCGACCAACGTCGAGGGTGGAACGGGCGAGTGGATCGCTCAGGGCCGCGAGGTCGAGGTGCCGTCGGCGTGACCACGCTGACCCTCATCGGCAAGCCCGACTGCCACCTGTGCGACGTCGCGTCCGAGATCATCGACTCCGTCGTCGCCGAACTCCCTGACGCGGCTGCCGAGCGGATCGAGATCGTCGAGGCGTCGATCAAGGACGACCCCGCGCTCTACGAGCTGTGGTGGGAGAAGATCCCGGTCGTCCTCATCGACGGAGAGCTGCACGCGCACTGGCGCCTGTCGGCAGACCGACTGCGCGATGCTCTCGAAGCCGCTGTGCAGCATGACGCACTGAAGAAGGAAGCGCGATGATCCGTCACGTCGTCACCTGGAAGCTCGCCGCAGAGGACCCCGCGACGCGCTCCGAACAGGCCTCCGAGGTCGCCCGCAGGCTGAACGCACTCGACGGTGTCGTGCCGCAGCTTCGCTCGATCTCCGCGGGCGCGAACATCGCATATCCGGACGCGAACTGGGACGTCACGCTCGTCGCGGACGTCGATTCCATCGAGGCCCTGGAGGAGTACCAGGTGCACCCCGCTCATGAAGAGGTCGTGGCATACGTGCGCTCGGTGGTCGCGTCGCGCGTGGCTGTCGACTTCGAGGTCTGAGCCGCCGGACCGCAGCTGCCGATCCGACGGGAGCAGGCGGAGTCATGGGCGAGATCATCTGGCACGACGTGATCGTCGTGTGGGCGCGGCCCTCGGACCTGCGGGGGTTCACCGAGATCGATGCCGCCGCGATGGGGCAGGGGCAGGTCGACCGCCTCCGCCAGCTGAGTGGCAGCCGCGCTCAGGGCTTCCTGGCGGGGAGGGCGCTGATCCGCGCGCTCGTGCGCAGGATCCGAGGCTCCGACGAGGTCCTGCTCTCCAGTCGCTGCGACAGATGCGGAGCCGACCACGGCCGACCGCGCTCGGCCGGCGTGTCGCTCAGCGTGAGCCACGCGGAGGATCTTGTCGTGGTCGCGGCGACAGCGGGGTCCATCCTGCTGGGCGTGGATGTCGAGGATGAGGCGGCGGCCGGACGCCTCCACGGAATGGGGTCGATGTTCCCCGACGGCGCCGCCGCCGATCTCGCGGCGTGGACGCGCATCGAAGCAGCCGTGAAGGCGGATGGTCGAGGCTTTGAGATCGACCCGTCGGAGGTGCTCCTGCATCCGAGCGCCGATGACGCGGACCCGTGCGCGTGGTCAGCAGTGCTTCCCGGGCGTGCGAGTCCTTTGGAGATCGCGACGCTCGTCGGGCCCCCCGGATTCGTGCTGAGCGTCGCCGTCGGCTGATCCTCCACCGTCAGCTCGGCGTCACCGTCAGCGCGGCGTCAGCGTCAGCGCCGGGGCCGCGCAGCAGGAAGGGCGGGCAGCGGGAGCTCGTCGATCCAGGTCCGCACAAGCGCGCGCGCCTGGCCGTCGGCGATCTCGTCGACCAGCCCGAGGAAGTCGTCACTCGTCACCGCGAGCCCGGCGAAGCGCGACGTCCACTCCCGCGTCAGAGTGAAGAACCGCTCATCGCCGATCGTCAGACGCAGAGCATGCAGGGTGAGTGCGCCGCGCTTGTACACGCGGTCGTCGAACATGTCGGTGGGGCCGGGATCCGAGAGCACGAGATCCTGGGGGAGGATGCGGAGGCTGGCGTGATGCGACCGGGCCTTCGCATGGGCGGTGGGGCCTCCCGCGGCCTCCGACCACAGCCACTCCGAGTAGCACGCGTATCCCTCATTCAGCCAGATGTCCTGCCAGCGGGCGACGCCGACGCTGTTGCCGAACCACTGGTGTGCGAGCTCGTGCGCGATCAGCCGCTCGCTGCCACCCGACCCGTCGACGTGGTTCGCGCCGAAGATCGCCATGCCCTGCGCCTCGAGCGGGATCTCGAGGACGTCCGGGGTGACGACGATCTTGTAGGACTCGTAGGGGTACGGGCCGAAGGCCTCGACGAACGTCTCCATCATCTGCGGCAGCGCGGCGAAGTCGGAGCGCACCCGGGGCGCGAGCGCCCGGGGGTGGAACAGGCGCCCCGGCGTCGCGCCGAGCTCGACCCTGTCGTCGTCGTACTGACCGAGCTGCACGGTCATCAGATACGTCGCCGTCGGCACCGGCTGGTCGAAGGTCCAGCGCGTGCGACCCCGCTGCGTCGACCGGGTGGCTGCGCCGCCGCTCACGACGGTGTACTCGGGGTCGGCCGTGAACTCCAGACGATAGGTCGCCTTGTCCGACGGGATGTCGTTGCAGGGGAACCAGGTCGGGGCGCCCGTGGGCTGCGACGCGACCAGCACGCCGTCTTCCAGCTCTTCCCAGCCGAGGAGTCCCCACCGGGTGCGTCGGGGCGAGGGGGCCCCCGAGTACTCGATCGTGACGGTGAGTTCCTGCCCGCTTTCGCGCTCGCCGCCGAAGGCCACCTTGAGTCGCCGGTCGTCCTGACGGAACGAGGCGGCTCGGTCGCCGCTCACCCGCACCTTCGTGGCCTTGAGCCCGACGAGATCGAAGGACACGTGCTTGGCCGTCTCCTGCATCCGCAGCCGGATCGTGGCGATGCCCGCGAGCCGATTCGTGGTCACCCGATAGTCGATGGCGAGGTCGTAGTGCAGCACCCCGTAGCGTCGATCGCCGCTGTGCGGGGTGTAGGGGTCGACGTTCATGCGTCCGACGCCTGGTAGGAGCGCACCTTGACCGCGCGCCAGGGGCCGATGGGATTTCCGCTCCATCGGCTGCCCACGGGCACGAACTCCCCGCGCATCACGAGCGACGCAGGGCCGACCGTCGCATCCGCCCCGATCGTCGCCGCGGGGAGGATCACGCTGTGCGGCCCGAGGGTCGCACCGTTCTCCAGGGTCACTGCGTCGATGCTCATCACTCGATCATGGAACAGATGCGTCTGAACCACACATCCGCGGTTCACCGTGGCGCCGTCGCCGAGCGTCACGAGATCCGGTTCGGGCAGCCAGTAGCTGTCGGTCCACACCCCTCGACCGATCTTGGCTCCGAGCGTGCGCAGCCAGATGGCGAGGGCGGGGGTGCCGGATGCCGCGTTCGCGAACCAGGGGGCGGCGACCATCTCGGTGAAGGTGTCAGACACCTCGGTGCGCCAGACGAAGCTCGACCAGAGCGGATGCTCTCCCGCGCGAATCGGCCCGACAATGATCCATTTCGCCGCTGTCGTGACGAGGGCGGCGATCGCGCCGGCGGCGAGCATGACGGCGCTCGAGAGCACGACTGCCCATCCGAGCCCCCACGCCTCGACCACGGCGGCGAGCGTGAGCATCACGGCCAGTCCGATCGTGCACGTCACCAACACCGGGATGATGCGGCCCAGCTCCCAGAGCGCTCGCCCCACCCGCAGACCGGTGCGGGGGCGGTAGGTGCGCTCGAGGTCGGAGTCGTTGACGACACGACGCAGTCGAGCGGCGGGCGAGCCCAACCACGACGATCCGGCCTTCGCCTTGGGCGGCGCGACGGACAGCACGGCCACCAGGCCGTCTCGGGGCACATTGTGCCCACCGGCCGCCATGCCGGAGTTGCCGAGGAAGGCGCGCTTGCCGATCCGCGCCGTGCCCAGGCGCATCCACCCGCCCTGCAGCTCGTAGGTCGCGACCATGGTGTCGTCGGCGAGGAACGCGCCGTCGGCGATCGTCGTGAGCTTCGGGATGAGCAGCACGGTCGACGCCTCGACATCGCGACCGACGTCGGCGCCGAGGGCACGCAGCCAGAACGGGGTGAAGCTGCTGGAGTACAGCGGGAAGAGGAAGGTGCGAGCAGAATCGAGAAGGCGTTCGGTCGTCCACGCCTGCCACGCGACGCGAGAGCGCACCGGGTACACGCCTTCGCCGAGACCCACCCCGAGCACGCGCACGAGAACCAGCACGAGGGCGGCGAAGACCACGCCCGAGAGAAGCACAGCAGGAACGAGCAGCGCCAGGATGCCGGGAACGGTGGCAGTGAGGGAGTCTGCTCCTCGGATGCCGAGCGCCACCACCCACGCCCCGGTCGCCAGAGAGATGACCGGCAGGATGCCGAGGAACGCCGAGGACGCGGCGTAGGCCCACAGCCAACGGGTGCGGCTCGGCGGGCGACCGGCTGCGAACGGCTTCGAGACGCCGCCGACGCGGGCCGCCGGGGATCCGGCCCAGCGCTGCCCCGACCGCACGCGGCCGAACACGGCTGAACCGGGTGCGATCTCGGCGCCGCGGCCGATCTTCGTGCCGGGGGCGAGGGTGCTTCGTGCGCCGATCGTCGAGTCGGCGCCGATGCGGATGCCGCCGATGCGCACGGTGTCGCCGTCGATCCAGTACCCGGTGAGGTCGACCTCGGGCTCGATCGAGGCGCCGGACCCGATGTCGAGCATGCCCGTGATCGGGGGCACCGTGTGCAGATCGACGTCCTTGTGGATGCGCGCGCCGAGCGCCCTGGCGTAGTACACGACCCAGGGCGCGCCTGCGAGTCCCACCGGGTCGACCTGCTGCGCGATCTGCTCGGCGAGCCACAGGCGCAGGTGCACGCCGCCGCCCCGCGGGTAGTCGCCGGGCCGGAGTCCCGCGAGCAGCAGGCGGGCGGCGACCGCGGCGATCGTCATCTTGCCCAGCGGGGTCACGAAGACCACCAGGCCGACGATGATCGTCCACACCGGGACGGCGGGAAGGAACTCGAATCCGGGTGACAGGCGCAGGATCCAGCTCGCGGTGAGCAGGAAGAGCAGCCAGCGGATGCCGGTGAACACGAACAGCGGCAACCCGGCGATGGTCTGCACCCACTGCATCCGCCGCGGTGTGGGTGTCTGCTGGCTGAAGACCCGTTCCGCGGTGTCCTCATCGTCGGCCTCTTCGTCGACGGCATCGGCCATCTGACGCAGTCTCGGCAGGTCGTAGACGTCGGTCATCGTGAACTCGGGTGCGCGGGTGCGCAGGCGCGAGACCAGCTGGGCGGCGGCGAGCGAGCCTCCGCCCAGCTGGAAGAAGTCGGCGTCCTCATCGCTCGGGCGGATGCCGAGCACGGCGAACCACTGCTCGGCGAGCCACGCGGCGGTTCCGGAGAGCGAGGATTCGCCCGCGTCGCCGGAATCGAGGGGCCACGGAAGAGCCGCCTTGTCGACCTTGCCCGACGTGCGTACGGGCAGATCATCGACGATCGCGAGCAGCGGGATCAGGGGAGCCGGCAGCATCTCGGCGAGCTCGCCGCGCGCCACCTGCCGGTCGAATCCGTCGTCGGGAACCACATAGCCGACGAGGATCGGCATGCCGGCATCGCTCTTCTGCACGACCACGGTCGCCGCCGAGACCGAGCTCAGCCCCTGCAGCGCCGCCTCGACCTCGCCGAGCTCGATGCGGCGACCGCCGATCTTGACCTGGTCGTCGGCACGGCCCTGGAAGATCAGGCCCTCGGGCTCGACGCGCACGACGTCGCCGGAGCGATAGGCGCGGTCCCAGCCGAGCGTCGGCATCGGGGCGTACTTCTCGGCGTCCTTGACCGGGTCGAGGTAGCGGGCGAGGCCGACGCCGCCGATGATCAGCTCGCCCGCTTCGCCGTCGGCGACGCGCTGACCTTCTGCGTCGACCACGGCCAGCGACCAGCCGTCCAGAGGCAGGCCGATGCGCACGGGGCCGGTGCCGTCCATGAGAGAAGCGCAGGCGACGACGGTGGCCTCGGTCGGGCCGTACGTGTTCCAGATCTCGCGTCCATCGGATGCCAGTCGGGCGACCAGTTCTGGTGGGCAGGCCTCGCCTCCGAAGATCAGCAGGCGCACGTTCTCGATCGCATCCTGGGGCCACAGGGCTGCGAGCGTGGGAACCGTCGAGACGACGGTGATCCCGTGCCCGAGCAGCCAGGGGCCCAGATCCTCGCCCGACCTGACCAGCGCCCTCGGCGCCGGAACGAGGCATGCGCCGTGGCCCCAGGCGAGCCACATCTCTTCGCAGGATGCGTCGAACGCGACCGAGAGGCCCGCGAGCACGCGGTCGCCGGGGCCCAGTGGGGCATCCTGCAGGAACAGGCGTGCCTCGGCGTCGACGAAGGCCGCTGCGGAACGGTGTGAGACGGCGACGCCCTTGGGAACCCCCGTCGAGCCGGAGGTGAAGATGATCCAGGCATCGTCGTCGACGGTGGGCGGGGTGACGACGGGCACCGCCGACGTGCTCGGGTGGGGTGCCGCGCTGGAGAACAGCTGCCTCGCATCAGAGGTGTCCGCGGGGAGGTATCCCGCATCGGTGATCATGCCGACGATGCGCGCCTCACGGAAGACGAGATCGGCCCGCTCCTGGGGGTCGTCCGCGTCGACCGGGACGTATGCCGCGCCGGCAGCCATCGCGCCGAGGATCGCGATGTAGAGGTCACGGCGACCCGACGTCATCCTGATGCCGACGCGATCGCCCTGACTCACGCCCTGCTCTCGCAGCACGGCAGCCGTGCGCCACACCTGCGCCAGCAGTTCCGCGTAGCTCACCGCGCCGTCGGCGTCCTCGACCGCTGACGCGTCGGGATACTGCTCGGTGGTGTCGCGGAGGATGTCGATCAGTGTGCGGGGGAGTGGCGCCTCGGCAGCGCGGTCGAGCGCCTCCTGCACGTCAGTTCGCAAGGAGGTCGAGCAGCGCGGCCTTCGACAGTCGCGAGTATCCGGTGCGGCCCTCGGCACGGGCACGGGCTCGGAGCTCGACGACAGTGAGATCGCTCAGCTCGGACTCCGGGGATGACGACGGTGCGGCGGACTTCGGCGTCGCGGTCCTCGCGGTGGCCGTCCTCTTCGCCGGACGAGCGGCAGCCGTCGCCGTGGTCGTGGAGGGGACCGCGGGAGCAGGGGCGACCTTCGTCGTCGCCGGCGTCACTGCGGTCGCCGGCTTCGCTGCCTTCGGTGCGACCGGGGCTGTCTTCGCCTCGGTGGTCGTCACTGCGGGCGACGAGAGAGCGTCGGACGTCGTGGCGTCGGCCTTCTTCGAGGGCGAGGTGTTCTTCGTCTCGGACTTCTTCGCGTCGCCCTTCTTCGCGCCGGGCTTCTTCGCCTCGGGCTTCTTCGTCTCGGCTTTCTCAGCGACCAACTTCTTCGCCTCGGACTTCTTCTCGTCCTTCTTGTCGGACTTCTTCTTGTCGCCCTTCTTCGTGTCGGCCTTCTTCGGCGCCTGGAGGCGCGCGGCGGCCTCCTGAAGTCGCTCGGTGGCGGCGGTGGCCGACTTCGCGACCTTCTTGGGCCGGTCGGCGATCTTCTTCTTCGAGGCGCTCGCCGCGTCCTTCGCGTCCTCGACGAGAGGCTTGAGCTTCTTGGCCGCCTTCTTCGGAAGGGTCTTGATCAGCTTCTTCGCATCCTTCGCGGCATCCTTGGCGGCATCGAGTGCTGCCTCGGCATTCCGGTGGGCTGGGCTCTTCTTGGCCATGGTCGATCCTCCTGTGCGACCCGAGCGCGTCCGCCCGGGAGTTGGCACAGAGGATACTCAGGCAAGGTGAACAATCGGTGCCGCGCCGGTCCCGGGCCATGTCATATCCCGTCACACTTGCAACACAAATGTGATCCGCGGAAGGCGGCTGGCGACCGGTCGGGCCCGGTGGTGCATGTTTAGATGTTCTCCTACCCGTCCGTGGGCACTCACACCCTCGTCGTTCAGGAGCTGACATGCGCCGTCGCAACATCATCGCCGGGATCGCGCTCGCCGCGACCGCCACTCTCGCCCTCGCCGGCTGTGCGACGGGCAGCGGAGATGCAGGCTCGGGAGAGCCGGCGGCCGGCGACGAGTACGGCCTCATCGAGGCGGGCACGCTGACGGTCTGCTCCGACATCCCCTACGCTCCGTTCGAGTTCGAGGGCGGCGACAACGGCACCGGCTACACCGGCTTCGACATCGACCTGCTCGATGCGATCGCCAAGGAGCTCGACCTCGAGCTCGCGGTGCAGGACGTCGGATTCGACGCTCTGCAGTCGGGCACGACCCTCGCCGCAGGCCAGTGCGACGTCGGCGCCTCGGCGATGACCATCACCGACGAGCGCAAGGCGAACATCGACTTCTCCGAGCCGTACTACGAGTCGCTGCAGTCGCTGCTGGTGCGCACCGACTCGGGCATCGAGTCGATCGACGACCTCTCGGGCAAGAACGTCGGTGTGCAGCAGGGCACGACCGGTGAGGCGTACGCGACCGAGAACGCCGAGGGCGCGCAGCTCGTGCAGTACCCGTCCGACGGCGAGCTGTGGCCCGCCATGCAGGCCGGGCAGATCGACGCGATCCTGCAGGACCAGCCGGTGAACCTCGAGCACGAGAAGGCCGACAGCGCCTACAAGATCGTCGAGGAGTACGAGACCGGCGAGTCCTACGGCTTCGCATACGCCAAGGGCGAGAAGGACGCGCTGCGCGAGGCGATCGACGGTGCGCTGCAGGATCTGCGCGACAGCGGCGACTACCAGACGATCTACGACACCTACTTCACCGCGAAGTAATCGGCGAGCGACGTAGGACAGGGAGACCTTGACAATGGCGTTGAGGCGCACCACGAAGAGCAAGCTCTACCGGTACACCGTCTATGCGGTGCTGATCGCGGTCGCCGTCTGGCTGATCGTCAGCACCGACTGGGCGCGGATCGCGCAGCTCTACTTCAATCCGGAGATCGCGGCGAAGATGCTCCCGGGCATCATCACGACGGCGCTCGTGAACACGCTGTGGTTCACGGCCGTAGCGTTCGCCGGTGGCCTGCTGCTCGGCGTCGTGCTGGCGCTGCTGAAGCTGTCGAGCATCGGGCCCTTCCGATGGATCGCGACGGCGTGGATCGAGCTGTTCCGCGGGCTTCCCGCGATCCTCACGATCTTCGCCATCGCCTTCATCCTGCCGATCGGACTCGGCGTGCCGGGAACGAAGCTGGGTGGACCGGTGGTGCTCGGGTTGATCGGTCTGATCCTCGTGGCGTCCGCCTACATGGCCGAGACCATCCGGGCGGGTATCCAGGCGGTGCCGAAGGGGCAGACCGAGGCCGCCCGCTCGCTCGGCATGTCGCCCATGAAGACGACGTTCTGGATCGTGGTGCCACAGGGGTTCCGCATCATCATCCCGCCGCTGACCAACGAGTTCGTGCTGCTGCTGAAGGACACCTCGCTGCTCTTCGTCGCCGGCTCCTTCATCTGGTCGAAGGAACTCACGAACTTCGCGCGTGACGCGAGCACGCAGAACGCCAACGGAACGCCGTTGATCATGGCGGCGGCGCTCTACCTGATCGTGACGATCCCCCTCACGCGCTTCAGCGCGTACCTGGAACGAAGGATGTCGAGGCAGCGATGATCACCGATCTGATTGACGTCCACGCGCCGGCGATCGACCTGCAGGGGCTCGTGAAGAGCTTCGGCGACAACGAGGTGCTCAAGGGCATCGACCTCACCGTCACCGCTGGCGAGGTCGTCTGCATCATCGGCCCGTCGGGTTCCGGAAAGTCGACGCTGCTGCGCTCGGTGAACCTGCTCGAGGAGCCGACCGGGGGCAAGGTGCTCATCGAGGGCATCGACATCACCGACCCCGACGTCGACATCGACCGCGTGCGCACGCGCATCGGCATGGTGTTCCAGAGCTTCAACCTCTTCCCCCACCTCGACGTGATGGGCAACCTCATGATCGCGCAGCAGCGCGTGAAGAAGCGGTCGAAGGCCGAGGCTGAGCGGGTCGCGAAGGAGATGCTCGGACGCGTCGGCCTCTCCGAGAAGGCTGACGCCTTTCCCGGACACCTCTCGGGCGGTCAGCAGCAGCGCGTCGCCATCGCGCGCGCGCTGTGCATGAACCCCGACATGATGCTGTTCGACGAGCCGACGTCGGCGCTCGACCCGGAGCTCGTCGGCGAGGTGCTGCAGGTGATGCGCTCACTCGCGGATGAGGGAATGACGATGCTCGTCGTCACGCACGAGATGGGCTTCGCCCGCGAGGTCGGGTCGCGACTGATCTTCATGGACGGCGGACACATCGTCGAAGAGGGCGACCCGCGCGAGGTGCTCGCCAACCCGCAGCATCCGCGCACGCAGGACTTCCTGGCCCGCGTGCTCTGATCGTCTGACGCTTCACACACAGAGACCCCCTCCTGAGGAAACAGCAGGAGGGGGTCTCTGTGTGTGACGCGTGAACTCGGAAGTCAGTCGACGTCGACGACTTCTGCGCCCGGGGCGTTGGTCTTCACCGACTCGATCCCGTTCTTGGCGGCGGCCTTCGTGGTGTAGCTTTCGCTGGTCGCGATGACTTCACCGTTTCCGGCTTTGAGGCGGAACCTGTACCCACCTGAGCGGTCGGCGTACAGCTCGAACTTGCCTGCCATGAGGCGTCCTTTCTCTGTCGTGTCGAAGGGGCGGCGCCCCTCGGGATCACGGTATCCCGGAGTACTGGCCCACGGATAGAGCGCGATTCAGCCGCGCGGATGCACGGCCACGGGCTCGGGCGCGACGGCGATCCGCACACGATCTCCGAACGCCGGATGAATGCCGGGGGCGTGCTGCAGACGCACCAGCTCGCCCGATTCGGTGCGGACGAGCGTGCGGCGCATGCTGCCCAGGAACGTGCTCTCCTGCACGAGCGCATCGGTCGCGGCATCCGCCTCGGACGCGAAGTGCACGTTCTCCGGGCGCAGGTAGACGTCGACCGGTCCGTCGGCCTGAGCCTGCAGCGGCAGCTTCTGTCCCCACACCACGACGTGGTCGCCCTCGGCGACGCCCGAGACGACACTCGAGAGACCGACGAAGGCGGCGACACCTGCGGTCGACGGCGTCGTGTACAGCTGCTCGGGGGTGCCGATCTGCTCGATGGTCCCTGCGTTCATCACGGCGATCCGGTCGGAGACCGCCAGCGCCTCCTCCTGGTCGTGCGTCACGAAGACGGTGGTGATGCCGAGCCGCAGCTGGATGCGGCGGATCTCGTCACGCAGCTGCACGCGCACCTTCGCGTCGAGGGCCGACAGCGGCTCGTCGAGCAGCAGCACCTTCGGCTCGGTCACGAGTGCACGGGCCAGCGCCACGCGCTGCTGCTGGCCACCGGAGAGCTGATGCGGAAAGCGGTCGGCGAAGTCGGCGAGCCCCACCAGGGCCAGGGCGTCGAGAGCACGCTTCGAGGCCTCTGCCTTGCCGAGTCCACGGCGGCGCAATCCGAACGCCGTGTTCTCCGCGACGCGCAGATGCGGGAACAGCGAATAGGACTGGAAGACCATGCCGATGTCGCGCTTGTTCGTCGGGACGCGGGACACATCGCTTCCGCCGAGAAGCACCGCGCCGCTGTCGAGACCTTCGAGCCCCGCGAGCACCCGCAGCAGCGTGGTCTTGCCGCAGCCCGACGGACCGAGCAGCGAGACGAACTCGCCCGGAGCGATGTCGAGGTCGACTCCGTGCAGCACCGTGTTGCCCGAGTAGCTCTTCACGATGCTCTGCAGCTGCACACGCGTGCCCTCGCCGGCCTCGGCGAGGAGCATGTTGTCGGCGGTCTGGGGGAGGGTCATGAGCGGGCCTTTCCGTTGCCGCGCGCGACGCGGCCGATGAGGAGGAGCAGGAGGAAGACGAACAGCAGCGCCAGCAGGGTGAAGATGGCCGGTGCGTACGGGTCCTGCTTCTGGACGACGACCATCGCCGTCTGGAACACCTGGCGGTTGAGGAGCGACGCGATCGTGAACTCGCCGAGCACGACGGCGATCGAGATGAGCGACGCCGCGAGCAGCCCCTGGCGCAGGTTCGGCGCGAGCACGGTGAGAACGACGGTCGGCCAGCTCGCACCGAGTGATCGGGCGGCCTCGGCGAGGGTGCGCAGGTCGGCGGCGTCGATGGAGGCCTGGATCGAGCGATACGCGAACGGCAGCACGGTGATGCCGTAGGCGAAGGCCAGCGTCCAGGTGCCCGTGCCGAGAGCGCGTCCGATCTGCAGGTAGATCGGCGCGAGCCCGACGACCAGCACGATCGCGGGAATCGAGATCGGCAGCAGCACCGCGAACTCGAACACCGGCTTGAGCTTCGCGAAGCGCAGGTTGACCAGGATCATCGTCGGCGCGAGCAGGAGGAGCACGATCGCGACCGTCACCACGGCCAGGATCAGCGAGTTGCCGAGCCCCATCCAGATCGGCTTGATGGCCGCAGACTTCGCAGGGTCGAACAGCGCGAACCAGCGCTCGAGGCCGAGGGTGCCGTCGGTCTGACGCAGCGTGTAGAGGAACGTGGAGATCAGCGGGATGGCGAAGAAGGCGCCGACGGCGATGCCGATGATCCAGCGGGTCGCAAGAGAGGGGCCGAGACGGTTCATGACTGCCACCTCGCGGCTCGTCGCTGGATGATCGAGTACAGGCCCATGACGACTCCGACGATCACGATCATGCCGAGCGCGAGTGCGCCGGCCAGGTTCTCGCGGCCGAGCACGGTCTCGCTGGTGAGCGCGGCCCGGATCTGAAGCGGGACGATCTGCGCGCCCTGGCTGGCGAGTGCTGCGGCCGTGGCGTAGGAAGAGAAGGCGTTCGCGAACAGCAGCAGAAGGCTCGCGAGAAACGAGGGCGCCAGCACCGGGATGCCGATGCGCAGCCAGAAGCTCGAGCGTGTGCCGCCGAGCGTGAGGTTCGCCTCGGCCCACTGCGGCTTGAGCGCGGCGAGGGCGGGCATGAACGTGATCACCATGAGGGGGATCTGGAAGTAGATGTACGGCAGGATCAGGCCGGGGAGCTCGTAGAGCCAGGTGCCGTTCGCGAAGATGTCGACGCCGAGGTCGTCCTTGAGGAAGAGCGTGACGACGCCCTGGATGCCGATCGTCGCGATGAAGGCGAACGCGAGCATCACACCACCGAACTGGGCCAGCACGCCGGCCGCGGCATCCACGGTCGAGCGCACGGCGCCGTCGGGGTTCATGCCGAGCAGGGCGTAGCAGACGAGGGCTCCGAGGATCGCGCCGACCAGGGCTGTCAGCAGCGAGAGCCCGCCCGAGTTCGCGAACGTCGTGAGAACCACGGGATCGCCGAGGGCCGAGACGTTCGACCAGGTGAACGAGCCGTCCTCCGTGAAGAAGCCCGAGCCGATCGCGAGGATCGTCGGAACGGCGAGGAAGAGCAGCACATAGGCGGTGAAGGGCACGAGACCGAGCCAGGCCGCGGACGGCGCCGAGCGCCGGGCCCCCGAGACGACGGGCCCGGCGCCGGCCGGAGCGAGGGGGACGGGGGCGGATGCCGTGGCATCCGCCCCCGTCGTGGTGGCAGTGGTCACTGGACCGCCGCTGCCCACTTCTCGCCGAGCAGCGTGCCGGCGTTCGTCGACTGCTCCTCGGTCGGGACGACCGTCTCGCTCGGGACCTCAGGAAGAGCCGCGGCCAGGTCGGCGTCGATCGTGCCGGCCTCGGTCATGGCCTCCATACGAGCCGGACGTGCACCGCCCTTGAGCCACAGGTTCTGCACCTCGTCGCTGTAGAGGAACTCCTGCCAGAGGCGTGCGGCTGCCGGGTTCGGGGCATCCTTGTTGATCGCCTGGTTGTAGTAGCCGGCGTAACCGGTGCCGTCGAGCACGACGACCTTCCAGTCCTCGTTGTCGGCGGTGTGCGAGGCGTTCAGGTAGTCCCAGTCGAAGACGACGGGAGTCTCGCCGCTCGCGACGGTCGCCGTGGTGACGTCGACCTTGAGCAGGTTTCCGGCCTTCTGGAGCTCTGAGAAGAAGTCGATACCCGGCTGGAAGTCGTCGAGCGTGCCGTCGGACTGCACCGTGGCGAGGCCCACAGCGGCGAACGCCGCACCGGCCTGCGTCGGGTCGCCGTTGATGGCGACGGCACCCTTGTAGGCGGCGTCCTTCAGGTCGTCGAGCGACTCGGGGGCGTCGAACTTCGACGAGTCGTAGCCGATCGACATGTATCCGCCGTAGTCGCCGACGAAGAGCCCGGTCGGCTCCTTGAGCGCGTCGGGGATCTCGTCCCACGTCTGCACCTGGTACGGCGCGAACGTGTCGGTGTTCTGCAGCGCGACCGTGAGGCCGAGGTCGAACACGTCGGGTGCGGTGTCGAGCCCCTCGTTGGTCTTCGCTGCCTGGATCTCTTCGGCGCTCGACACGTCGGGCGATGCCTCGTTGATCGTGATCTCGGGGTACTTCTCGGCGAAGAGGTCGAGGATCTCGCCGTAGTTGGCCCAGTCGCGCGGAAGGGCGATGACGTTGAGCTGGCCTTCGGCCTTCGCCGCCTCTTCGAGATCCGCGAACGATCCGAAGTCCTCGACAGAGGTCGCGGCTGCGGCGTCGACGTCGTCGCTGCCGGCAGCGGGGGTCTCAGCACCGGTGGCGCAGGCGGTCAGGCCGAGCGCGGCGGTGGTGAACAGGGCGATGCCGGCGCCGATGCGCGCGCGGCGGTGGAAGTTGGTCATCAGGGTCCTCTCGGTGTCCGGCGTTGTGAGCCGGATTCGGGTTGCGAGAGGACACTATGAGCCGAGGGTTGCCGATCATCGCGGTCCCGGTGAACGTGAGGTGTCCGCAGTGTGGCGGGTCGGGCCGCGATGGTGCTCGGGGCGTCACGCCGTCTGACATCCTGGACGGATGGACATCGGCAGTGTGCTCGGGCTCGAGCAGCTCACCTGGGGCACGCTGATCCTCATCGTCATCGCGGCCTTCGCCGCCGGCTGGATCGACGCCGTCGTAGGCGGTGGAGGGCTGCTGCAGCTTCCCGCCCTGCTGTTGATCCCCGGCATCTCACCGATCCAGGCACTCGCCACCAACAAGCTCGCCTCGGTCTTCGGCACGGCCACGAGCAGCGTCACCTACTACCGCCGAGCGAAACCCGACATCCGCACGGCGCTGCCGATGGCGGTGATCGCGCTCGTCGGCTCATTCGGCGGAGCCGCCGTCGCCACGGTGCTGCCGGCCGCGGCATTCAAGCCGATCATCGTGATCGCACTGCTCGTCGTGGCCCTCTTCACGGCGTTCCGCCCGCAGATGGGCGCCGCGACGCGGCTGCGCTTCAGGGGCCACAAGCACCACATCATGGCGGGGCTCGCCGGTCTCGTGATCGGGTTCTATGACGGGCTCATCGGGCCGGGCACCGGGACGTTCCTTGTGATCTCGCTCGTCGCACTGCTGGGGTATGACTTCCTGCAGGCGAGTGCGAAGGCGAAGATCGTGAACCTCGCCACGAACACCGGCGCGCTGCTGCTCTTCATCCCACACGGTGCCGTGCTGTGGCTGCTGGGCGGAATCCTCGCGGTGGCGAATGTCGCCGGCAGTTATCTCGGCTCGCGCATGGCGATCTCACGCGGCACGACCTTCATCCGCGTCGTGTTCCTCGTCGTGGTGGTCGCCCTGATCGCCAAGCTCGGCGTCGACGTGTGGAACGAGAACATCGCTCCCGCGCTCGCGCAGATCGGTCGTTGAGCGAGGCCGGGTCGCGACGCTTCGTCTCAGTCGACTTCGTCGTCTTCGCTCAGCGAACGGGAGATGAGCGGGGCGGCCGCTCGCGCAGATCGGTCGTTGAGCGAGGCCGGCGGAGCCGCCCGAGACGAAACGTGGTGAGGTCGAGTCGCGTCGCATCGTTCCGGCCGAACGACCGGGGTACGCGAAGAGGCCCCCTCCTGCCTGAGCGGGAGAGGGCCTCTGCGTGAGAGGGTCAGGCCTCGTCGTCCTCGGGCTCGAAGTCGACGCCGGCCTCGGCGCGCTGCTCGGCCGTGATGGGCGCCGGAGCCGCCGTCAGCGGGTCGAAGCCGTTGCCCGACTTCGGGAAGGCGATGACGTCGCGGATCGACTCGGTCTTCGCCAGGTGCTGCAGCACGCGGTCCATGCCGAGCGCGATTCCACCGTGCGGCGGTGCGCCGAACTTGAACGCGTCGAGCAGGAATCCGAACTGCTCCTGCGCGACCTCGTCGCTGATGCCCATGACCTCGAACACGCGCTTCTGCACGTCTTCGCGGTGGATGCGGATCGATCCGCCGCCGAGCTCCGAGCCGTTGCACACGATGTCGTAGGCGTAGGCGAGAGCCGAACCGGGGTCGGTGTCGAACGTGTCCTGGAACTCGGGCTTGGGCCCCGTGAACGCGTGGTGCACGGCGGTCCACGCTCCGGCGCCGACGGCGACGTCACCGGATGCCACGGCATCCGCGGCCGGCTCGAACATCGGGGCGTCGACGACCCACGTGAACGCGAACTCGTCGGGGTTCAGATAGCCGAGGCGGCGGCCGATCTCGACGCGGGCGGCGCCGAGAAGAGCGCGACTCTCCTTGGTCGATCCGGCGGCGAAGAACACGCAGTCACCGGCAGAGGCGCCGACGAACTCGGCGAGGCCGGCCTGCTCGGCCTCGGACAGGTTCTTGGCTGCGGGGCCGCCCAGCGAGCCGTCCTCGTTGAAGAGGACGTAGGCGAGACCGCGGGCGCCGCGCTGCTTGGCCCAGTCCTGCCAGGCGTCGAGCTGCTTGCGCGGCTGGCTCGCGCCGCCGGGCATGCGCACCGCGCCGACGTACTCCGCCTGGAAGACGCGGAACGGCGTCTCGGCGAAGTACTCGGTCGCCTCGACGAGCTCGAGCCCGAAACGCAGGTCGGGCTTGTCGGAGCCGTACTTCGCCATCGCCTCGGCATAGGTGATGCGGGGCAGAGGCGTCTGCACCTCGACGCCGATGGTCTTCCACATCGCGACGACCAGCGACTCCATCAGGGCGATGACGTCCTCCTGGTCGACGAAGCTCATCTCGATGTCGAGCTGCGTGAACTCGGGCTGGCGGTCGGCGCGGAAGTCCTCGTCGCGGTAGCAGCGCGCGATCTGGTAGTACTTCTCGACACCGCCCACCATGAGCAGCTGCTTGAAGAGCTGCGGCGACTGCGGCAGGGCGTACCAGCTGCCCGGGTGCAGCCGGGCGGGCACGACGAAGTCACGGGCGCCCTCGGGGGTCGACCGCGTGAGGGTCGGGGTCTCGACCTCGGTGAAGTCCTCGCCGTGCAGCACGTCGCGAACCGCCTTGTAGACGTCGGAACGCAGACGCAGCGCGGAGGCCGCCGCCGGACGACGCAGGTCGAGGTAGCGGTACTTGAGACGAGCCTCCTCGCCGACCGTCTCGGTGTCGGCGACGGCCGTGGACACCTGGAACGGCAGGGGAGCGGACTCGTTGAGCACCTCGACGTCGGTCGCGATGAGCTCGATCTCGCCGGTGGGGAGGTTCGGGTTCGCGTTGCCCTCGGGGCGGCGGGAGACTTCGCCGGTGACCTTGAGGACGAACTCGTTGCGCAGCGGGTGCGCGACCTCTTCATCGCGGATGACGACCTGCGCGATGCCGGACGCATCCCGAAGATCGATGAACGCGACTCCTCCGTGATCACGACGGCGATCGACCCAACCCGAGAGGGTGACGGTCTGACCGATATGCTCGGCTCGCAGTGAGCCTGCCGAGTGGGTGCGAAGCACGGAGGATTCCTCCTGATCTGGGAGATGATGAACCCGCCCATTCTACGTGGGCGGGTGCTGCCTCCCCGCCCGCGGCATATCGGTCAGTAGGATCGCCACGACAGCCGCTCGACCAGCGAAAGGGTCATCATGGACTCCAACGGCATCTCGGATCTCTACGCATCGATCTTCTCCGGCACGACGGGCCTGATCGCCCTCGTCTTCTACGTCCTCGTCGTCATCGGCCTGTGGAAGGTGTTCACGAAGGCCGGCTACCCCGGCATCCTCGCGATCATCCCCATCGTGAACGTCGTCTTCCTCGTCAAGATCGCCGGGATGTCCGGCTGGCTCGCGCTGCTCTACCTCATCCCGATCGTCGGTTTCATCTTCGGGATCATCGTCGCGATCAAGCTGGGTGAGCGCTTCGGCAAGGGCGGGCTCTTCTCGTTCTTCCTGCTCTTCGTCTTCCCCTACATCGGGTATCTGATCATCGGCTTCGGCGAGTCCCGCTACCGCGCGGTCTGACGTGGTGGCGTCGCGACTGCACCTCGTCCGTCACGGCGAGGTGCACAATCCCCAGCGCGTGCTCTACGGGCGGCTGCCCGACTATCACCTCAGCAAGGCGGGGAGGGAGATGGCGCGAGCCGCGTCCGATCACATCGCCGGTCTCGATCGCCCGGTCGCAGCTCTCTACTCCTCGCCGCTCGAGCGGGCACAGGAGTCGGCGGAGCCGTTCTCCGAGCGCTTCGGACTCACACCCGAGATCGACATCCGCCTGATCGAGCCGACCAATGTGTTCGAGGGCACGCAGATGCGCCGCTCGCTGATGAACCCGCTCAAGTGGTGGCACCTGCGTCAGCCGTCGCTGCCGAGCTGGGGCGAGCCGTACGCATCGATCGCCGAGAGGATGCTGGGCATGATGGCCGAGGCATGGCGATCCGTCGACGACGGCGACCTCGTGATGGTCTCGCACCAGGCGCCGATCTGGATCACCCACCTCCGCGTCGCGGGCCTGCCGCTGCAGCACGACCCGCGCACTCGGCGCTGCGCGCTGTCGAGCGTCACGTCTTTCGAGCTCGTCGGCGATGTGTGGCGCGAGGTCGCGTACGCCGAACCCGCGGCGACGGGTGGGGCAGTCGATGTCGGGGCGGTCTGAAGTCTGAGCTAGCGGCTCTGGTCGCAGTGATGGTCGCTCCCCGAGTCGGGAAGCGACCATCACTGCGCTGCGGCGAAGATGCTCGCGATCACGGAGCCATCAGCGACTGGATGACCCCGACCGCCGCGAGCTGACCGGCCGCGGCGGCCAGCAGCACCGAGGCCATCGGCCCCGGAAGCGACGCACGGTGTGCGAGGTCGCCCGCGGCGAAGACGCCGGCGAGTGAGGTGCGACCGAAGTCGTCGATCTCGATCGACCCGGACGGCAGCATGTGCAGCCCGAGCTGGTCGGCGAACGGCGCACGGTGGCGGAGCGAGCCCGATGCCACGAAGACGCCGGCCACAGTCCGATCGCCGGAATCGGTGGTGACCCGCACATCGTCGCCGTCCGGCGCTACCGCCGTCACGAGGTCCACGCTCACCCGCGCTCCCAGCCCTTCGAGAGTCTGCACGTCTTCTGCGGAGAACGCCTGATCGACGGGGAAGACCGTGATGTCTCCTGCGATGCGACCCAGAAGCCCGATCAGGTGCTCGGCCCGAGGCGCGGGGCCGAGAATGGCGATGGAGCGCCTCGCATGCTCGTGGCCGTCGCAGAACGGGCAGCTGAAGGCCTTCACTCCCCACAGCTCCCGCAGGCCGGGCACGGATGGCAGATCGTCGGCGACGCCGGTCGCGAGGATAACGCTCTTCGCCTCGGCGGAGACTCCGTCCGCGAGCATCACGGAGAACGCGCCCTCCGCGCCCGAGACCGACTGCGCTCCGACGTCACGGATCTCGACGTCGGCATACTCGGCGAGCTGAGTGCGCGCGGTCGCGCGGAACTCCGCCGGGGGAGTTCCGTCGTTCGCGACGACGTTGTGCATGTGCAGCACCGTGCCGTTGCGGTACTCACCGGAATCCAGCAGCAGCGTCGAGCGGTGCGTCCGTCCCAGGGTCAGTGCCGCCTGCAGGCCGGCGGGGCCTGCTCCGATCACGATCGCGTCGTACATGTGGTGTCCTTCCGAGGGGCGGCGGTTGCTTTCGTCCTCAGTCTGTGACTTCATGTCAACATGAAGTCAAGTGTCGAGAGTCCCTGGTCCGTCGGCGAGGTGGCTGCCCGTTTCGCGCTGCCCACGAACGTGCTGAGGCACTGGGAGACGGTCGGGCTGCTGCGACCCGCACGCGACTCCGCCGGGAGGCGCCGATACGGGCAGGACGACGTGGTGCGCATAGCGGTGATCCAGCGCAGCAAGGCGGCCGGAATGACCCTCGACCAGATCGCCGTGCTCCTCGACGACGGAAGCGCCGGTCGGCACGAGGTGCTGCAGCAGCACCTCGACGATCTCGATCGGCGGATGGAGGACATGCGCCGATCACGCGAGATGACCGAGCATGCGATGGGATGCCGTTCGCACGACATCGCCACGTGTCCTCGCTTCCGCGCGAGTGTGGCCGACGTGCTCGCCCGGCTCTGACAGCGGGCTTCCACGGCCGGGGCGTCCGGCCCATGCATAGGAACCCCCGCGTAAACTGGGAATCGTGCCACTCGCCTCGACGGTTCTTCCGATCCGCAGCGGCCGCCCCTCCCGCATTCGGCCTTCTCGCCGTGCGGTCGGTGCCGCGCTCGCCGCGGTACTAGCCATCGGTCTGAGCGCCTGCGCTCCCGATCCCGTGAACGACTCGTTCCTGAGCGGAGACAATCCCGGCTACGTCGCGGCCGACGGGGCGATCGTCGAGATCCCGGTCGCCGAGCGCGGCGAACCCGTCGTCGAATTCGGCGGCGTGACCGAGAACGGCGACGACTTCAGCAGCTCCGAGCTCGCGGGCAAGGTGACGGTCGTGAACTTCTGGTACGCGGGCTGCGCACCGTGTCGGGTCGAGGCAGAAGACCTCGAGAGCGTGTGGCAGGAGCACGGCGGAGACGACGTGGCCTTCCTGGGCATCAACACCCGCGATCAGGCCGACACCGCCAAGGCGTTCTCGGCGGAGTTCGGCGTGACCTACCCGAGCCTCATCGATGTCGACACCGCCGAGGCGAAGCTCGCCTTCGCGTCGTCGGTGCCGATCCAGGCGACGCCGACCACTCTGGTGCTCGACAAGCAGGGCCGGGTCGCCGCCCGCATCATCGGGCCGATCGACGGCACCTCGATCCTCTCGACGCTCGTCAAGGACGCGCTCGCGGAGGACTCATGAGTCTTGCGGAAGCGGCATGAACCCCGGGACGATCATCGACTCAGGAGCGCTGTGGCTCGCGATCCCGGTAGCGATGCTCGCTGGGCTCATCTCCTTCCTCTCACCGTGCGTGCTTCCGCTGGTGCCGGGCTACCTCGGGTTTCTCGGGGGAGCGGTCACCCCTCGACGAGAGCGGTCGGAGAACGGCAGCGGCGTCGCGACGGTCGAAGCTCCCGCTCGCGGACGACTCGTGTTCGGTGTGCTGCTGTTCATCCTGGGCTTCAGTCTCGTGTTCGTCTCGCTGACAGCGCTCGGCGGGCTCGCCAACGTCTTCCTGCTGCAGTGGGGTGAGCTGATCACCCGCATCCTCGGCGGCGTGATCATCCTGATGGGACTCGTGTTCCTCGGTCTCTTCGGCTTCGCCCAGCGCGAGCTGCGCTTCCAGGTCGACTCCAAGGCCGGCCTGATCGGCGCACCGCTGCTGGGAATCGCGCTCGGAATCGGCTGGGCTCCGTGCATGGGGCCGACGCTCGCCGCGATCTTCGCCCTCTCGTTCAACCAGGGCGACCCGGTGCGTGCCGGCATGCTCGGCCTGGCGTACTCGCTCGGCCTGGGCCTGCCGTTCCTGCTGGTCGCTCTCGGGTTCGGGTGGGCCACCAAGACGATCGGGTTCCTCCGTCGCCACATCCGCGTCGTGAACGTCATCGGCGGCGTGCTGCTGATCGTGCTCGGCCTGCTGATGCTGACCGGCCTCTGGACCGACATCATGTCTCGACTGACGGTGGTGATCGGCAGTGTCCCCCTCCCGTTCTGATGAGAACACGACGCATCGGAAGGATGACGTGAGCAGCACAACCGAGAGGTCCAGCGATCCGCTGCGCCCGTCAGACCACGTCGACGGCGAGGAGTCGATCACCCAGCCACGCCTCGGGTTCGTGGGCTGGCTGCGCTGGGGCTGGCGTCAGCTGACCTCGATGCGCACCGCGCTGATCCTGCTGCTCGTCCTCGCGATCGCGGCGATCCCCGGCTCGATCTTCCCCCAGCGGATGGCCGACCCCAATGGCGTCACCCAGTGGGAGCGCGACAATCCCGATCTCTTCCCCGTGCTCGACGGGCTGAAGATGTTCGACGTCTACCTGTCGCCGTGGTTCTCGGCCATCTACCTGCTGCTGTTCGCCTCCCTCGTCGGCTGCGTCATCCCGCGCATCCGTCACCACGCCAAGGCGCTGCAGGCGCGGCCCCCTCGCACGCCCGCACGTCTGAAGCGACTCGCCGACTTCCGTGCCGTCGAGCGCACGTCGCCAGACGCGCCAGCCGACGCTGCGGCGACGATCGACATCGCGACGAAGCAGCTCAAAGCGCTCGGATACCGCGTCGAGCGCTACGACTCGGGCCGCACCGCGTCGGTCTCGGCCGAGCGCGGCTACTGGCGCGAGTCGGGCAACCTGCTCTTCCACCTCGCCCTCGTCGGCGTGCTGATCACCGTGGGGGTCGGGGGAGGGTTCGCCTACACCGGCCAGCGCGTGCTGGTCGAGGGCGAGACGTTCGCGAACACGCTGCTCGACTACGACTCGATGAACCGCGGCCGCTTCGTCGGCGACGGGGCGCTCGCGCCGTACTCGATGCGCCTCGACAGCTTCGACGTCACCTACCAGCCCTTCGGCGAGCCCGGCTCGGGTCAGGCCGGCGACTTCTCGGCCAACGTCACGGTGCAGGAGAACGGCGAGGAGCGCACCGGCTCGGTCAAGGTCAACGAGCCTCTCGGCGTCGCCGACGACAACGTCTTCCTGCTCGGCAACGGCTACGCGCCGACGATCACCGTGCGCGACCCCGACGGGGAGGTCGTGTTCACGAACAGCACGCCCTTCCTGCCCCAGGACAACAACATGACGTCGCTCGGCGTCATCAAGATCCCCGACGGTCTCAGCGAGCAGGTCGGCCTCGTCGGCTTCTTCTACCCGACCACGGGTGTGCTCGACACGGGCGCGTTCTTCTCCGGCTTCGGGGACCTCACCAACCCGACGCTCACCCTCGACGTCTACACCGGCGACCTGGGCATCAACGAGGGCATCCCCCGCTCGGTCTACGTGCTCGACACCACCGGCATGACCAAGGTCACCGGACGGACGACAGACCTCGAATCGATCGAGCTCACGCCCGGACAGACGGCCGACCTGCCGAACGGCATGGGGACCGTGACCTTCGAGGACGAATCGCCGGCGGGGGCCACCGACGCCTCGCAGTCGGTCAAGCGCTTCGCCTCGCTGCAGATCCACCGCGACGCGTCGGGTCCGTGGGTGCTCGGCTTCGCACTTCTCGCGCTGGGCGGACTCATGCTCGCCCTGTTCATCCCTCGGCGCCGAGTGTGGGTCAAGGCGACGGGGCAGGACGGCATCGTCTCTCTCGAGTACGCCGGTCTCGCGCGCGGCGAGGATCCGACTCTCGCCACGGCTGTCGACGACCTCGTGGCCGGTCACGCGCGTCTGATGGACGCCGCGGGAGTGACGACTGCGGTCGAGGCGCCGGTCGCGACCGGCGACGAGTCCGACAACGCCGCGACGGCGTCCGAGGCCGTCCGCGACGGTGACCCCGAGCACCCTGCATCCGACACCCCGAAAGTAGACTGACACCATGTTCGATCTCGAAGTGATCTCGCCGATCCTGCTCTGGACGGCGATCGCGGTCTATGCGGCGGCCTTCGTGGCCTTCGCCTTCGACCTCGCCCGCCGGTCGCAGCTGTCGGCCGATGCGGCGAGCGTGCGGGAGTTCGAACTGGTCGGTGCCGGCGCGGGTTCGCGCGGCGCCAAGAGTGCTTCGGCATCCGGCTCGGATGCCGCCCCTCAGCGCTTCGTGATGGCGCGCATCGGCACCTCGCTCACCGTGCTCGCGTTCATCTTCCACCTCGGAGCCACGGTGACGCGTGGTCTCGCGGCCGGGCGAGTGCCGTGGGCCAACCTCTACGAGTTCGCGATGATGGGCACGCTGCTGATCGTCGCGGTGTTCCTCGTGGTGCTGACGCGCATCGATCTGCGCTTCCTCGGCACGTTCATCACCGGTCTCGTCGTCGTGCTGCTGGGTCTCTCGGCCACGAACTTCTACGTCGATGTCTCGCCTCTGATGGACCCGCTCAAGAGCGTGTGGCTGGTGATCCACGTCTTCGTGGCCTCCCTCGGCACCGCGTTCTTCGCCCTGGCCTTCGCTCTGTCGGTGATCCAGCTGATGCAGTCCCGCCGGGAGCGTCTCATCTCCGAGGGCGCCGAGAAGACCGGCCCCGGGTTCCTGCGCACCTTCCCCGGGTCGGAGCGCCTCGAGAGCATGGCCTACCGCTTCACGATCATCGGCTTCATCCTCTGGACGTTCACGCTCATCGCCGGTTCGATCTGGGCCTACTACGCCTGGAGCCGCTTCTGGGGCTTCGACGTCAAGGAGACGTGGACCTTCGTGATCTGGGTGCTCTATGCGGGGTACATCCACGCGCGCGCGACGCGCGGCTGGCGTGGCAACCCCTCGGCCTGGCTGGCGATCGTCGGCTTCTCGGCCGTGCTCTTCAACTTCACGATCGTCAACGTGTTCTTCAAGGGTCTGCACGCCTACTCGGGCCTCAGCTGAGCGCCCGAGCGGTTCTCATCTGAACGAACGCAGTCCGAACGGGATGACTTCGGAGTGTTCGGCGCCGTCTTCGTACCAGACGAGCTCGGCCTCGCTGATGGTCTCGGCGGGGCGTGAGCTGAGCGAGCGACGGGACTTGTGCGACAGCTCCGTCCATGCCGCGGGGGCGAGCGTCTTCGCGTAGATCACCGACAGGTGGAACGTCCAGTCCTCCGTGCTGCGCTCGTCGAGTCGACGCAAGTCGGTGCCCTCGAGAGCTTCGCTGAGGTTCGCGTAGGCCGACACGAGCGAGGGGGTTCGTCTCAGGCGAAGGATGACGACCTGCCACGGAGCCGGGAACACGTCGACGGCCTCGGCGACGACCTCGATCGGGCGCTGCGCCACTGCCCATTCGCGGATCAGGGCGAGCAGCTCCTCCCGGCGCTCGGGCTCGTGGAATGCGCGAAGCGTGACGTGCTCGGTGTGCGGGTGCGGAGCATCCATTCGGCCGAGTGCCGACCTCTGCTCGGCCCGGTAGACGTCCGACACCGCTCTCGTCGGGCGCAGCACGAGATACTGCTGCCCCTCGAGTGACTCGAGCTGGGCGGGAGAGGTCATGAACGGGCGACGCATCTTCTGATCGTACGTGCGTCGGGGAGTATGCGAATACCGCCTCTGCCCGGGCGAGCGCGGCTTCGGAGCTGTATGACGATGCGCCGTGCATCGAGTGCCATGCACGGCGCATCGTCGGATGTGATCCGAAGGTGTGCCAGGGCTGCGTGCCCGGAGAGGACGCTCAGGCGGTCGCCATGGCCGCCTTCACTGACGTCGTGCGACGCAGGGCGACCGCGATGGTGGTCACGACGAGCGACAGCACACCCCACACGATGAGGCCGGCGGCTGCGCCTCCGTTCGCGGTGATCAGCCCGGCGAACGCGGGGGAGGTCGGCAGAGACGCACCGAGATCCGCCAGCCAGCCGGGCACCGTCGAGATCAGTCCCGTCGCGATCGCGAGCACCCCGACGAGAGCGCTGATCCAGCGACCGATGCCGCCGAAGACTGCGACGAGCGCCTGGTTGACCGCGGCGAAGACGATTCCCGCCAGCACCGCGATTCCGGCGAACGCCCACCAGGTGGCGGCGTCGTAGCTCGCGACGATCTGCACGATCAGTGAGACCAGCAGGCCCTGCGCGGCGCCGATGGCGGCCGCCGGGGCGAAAGCGCGCAGCGCGAGCCCGGCAGAGGAGCGCCGCGACGTGAGCGTGCGTGCGGTGTGGGCCCGCATCACGAGGAACGAGGCGAGAGCGCCGAACCACAGCACCACGGCCGCGAGCAGCGGGATCGCCGTCGGCCCGAAGATCGTTGCACCGTCGGCTCCCTTCGACGCCACAGGGTCGGCGATCACCGAGGCCAGGGAGGTCGACTCCGAGTCGCTGAACGACGGGAGGGAGTCGGATGCGGTGCGCAGGCCTCCGGCGAGATCGTCCGTTCCGGTGGCGAGGGTGTCGAGGCCGGTCGCGAGGTCGGCGGCTCCGGTCGCGAGCTCGGTCGTCCCGTCGGACAGCTGAACGGCTCCCGTGGACAGTGCACGTGCGCCGGCGGCGGACTCGTCGAGGCCCTGGGACGCCAGCTGGTTCAAGCCGTCCGCGAGAGTCGTCGCGCCGGCGCCGGCCTCACCGAGCTGGGTCGCGAGGGTGGTGAACGCGCCGGGCAGGGTCGCGATCTGCGGTTCGACCGCCGTGAGATATCCCGACGCGGTTCCCGCGGACTTCGCCGCTGCTCCCGCGTTCGCCGCTTCGGTCGCGAGCTGCGCGCACAGCTCTCCCGAGACATCGGGGTCGCATCTCGCAGCCATCGTGCCGAGTGTCTGCGCGAGGGCCGCTGTCTTCGTCGCCGCGTCCTTCGCCGCATCGGTTCCGGTCGTGATCGCCCCCACGAGCGCGGGCATCTGCCCTGCCTGGTTCTGAAGCTCTGCGGCCCCTGCGGTCAGCCCCGTGCCGATCTGGCTCGCTCCCCCCGCAGCCTCGCGGGTCTTCGCAGCGAGCGTGTCGAGCCCTGACGCGAGCGAGGACGCACCGCTTCCGAGCTCGGCGGCACCCGAGGCGAGCTGCGTCGCGCCGTCGGGGATCGCGGCCGCGCCCGTCGCCGCATCCCGTGCGCCGGTGGCGAGCTCGGCCGCGCCGTCGGCGGCTTCTCCGATCTGATCGCCGATCGTGGTGAAGCCGACGAGGATGTTCTCGGTCGTCGCCTCCGACAGCAGCGTGCCCATGCTCGAGGCGGCCGCATCCGCGATCTGACCGGTGATGAGATCGTCGGCCACGAGCCCGTCGTCCGGTGTGGTGACCCGGATGGTGGCCTGCTCGGCATCGCCTCCGCCGTCCGAGATCGCCTGCCCTGCAGAGGTGGCGGCGGCTGAGAACTCCTCGGGGATCGTGATCACGGCCTGATACGACCCGTCGGCGAGCCCGTCGGCCGCGTCATCCTCGTTCGAGATCACCCAGGTGAGGTTGGAGTCGAGCTCGTCCGATCCTTCGACGAGCCCTGATGCGAGCTGCCGACCCAGCGGCGTCAGCTGTCCGTCGATCTCCACAGGCTCGTCGAGGTTGACGATCGCGGCGGTCATCGAGTCGAGGCGCTCGGTCGGGTTCTGGAGTGCCGCGACCAGGATGCCGCCGACGGCTGCGGGCAGCAGCAGGATGCCGAGGATCGTCAGCCACGTGATGGGCTTGCGCGAGCGGGCGCGTTCGATGGGGAGGGTCATGCGTTCACCTCGGTCGATTCGGTGGTGCCGTCGGCGGTGCGGGGCACCGAGGACTCGGGTCGTGTCTGTGCTGAGGGCGCGTCGACGTCGATCACGTCGGCGGGAGAGCGGCCGGCGTCTGCGAGGATCTCGAGGCCGATCTTCGGGTCGAGCGCGGTGAGCAGGATCGCTGTCGTACTGCGAGAGTCGCGCAGTCGCGCCGCCAGCTGATCGCGTTCGGGGCGCGAGAGTCGGTCTGCTCCGTCGATCACCACGAGTGCAGGGCGTCCGCGCAGCGCCTCGGAGAGGTCGGCCGACAGGCGGGCGGCATCGGCGGTCATGACCGCTCCGACATGTGCGCGCACCCACGCCGCTCGACCCGGCAGCAGATGGCCGGCGACCCGGAGGCGTCCGTCATCGGGCGTCGCGCGGCCGGCGATCGTCAGAGCCAGCGCGCGCAGTGCACCGGCGGAGGAGCCCGTGAGCACCGCTGATCCGCCGGGAGCGAGGCGCAGGTGGAGGCGGTCGATGCCGGCATCCGTCACCGAGAGATCGTCGGCGGCCACGACCGAGTCGTCTCCCGGCCAACCGGCCAGGTGGCGCTCGCGTTCGACCGCTTCCCCCTCGATGTCGACGCGGGGGAGGACCTTCTCCAGCCACGCCGGGATCTCCCACGCCCGCTCGCCGAGGATGGCCATGAGAGCGGGGATCAGCGTCATCCGCACCAGGAACGCGTCGATCGCGATGCCGGCTGCGAGGCCCAGCGCGATGGGCTTGAGCGACGAGTCACCCTCGGGGACGAACGCGACGAACACCGCGAACATGATGAGTCCTGCCGCGGTGACGACCTTCGCAGACCCCGTGAAGCCGCTGCGCACGGCGCGCAGCGCGGCGGCGCGACGGACGGCTCGGTCAGGACTCTTCGCGTCGGGGTCGTGCACGAAGTCCTCGCGCATGCGCGACACCAGGAAGACCTGATAGTCCATGGCGAGTCCGAACAGCACGCCCATCAGGATGATCGGCATGAAGCTGATGATCGGGCCCACCTTCGCGACGTGCAGGGCGTCGGCGAACCAGCCCCATTCGAACACCGCGCCGACGATGCCGAACGCGGCCACGATCGACAGCAGGTATCCGGCTGCGGCGGTGATCGGCACCCAGAGCGAGCGGAACACGATCGTGAGCAGGATCAGCGAGAGGCCGATCACGAAGATGCCGAAGGGCAGCAGCGCGTTGCCGAGCTGGTCGGAGATGTCGATGCCGACCGCGGTGAATCCGGTCACCTTGAGGTCGATGCCGAACTCGTCGAGCCACTCGTCGTGGTGCGACCGCAGCTCGCGCACGAGGTCGGCCGTGGCAGGGTCGTCGGGCGCCGTCTCGGGGATGATCTGCACGATGCCGGTGTCGGCCGTCTCGTTCGGCGTCGAGAGGGCGACCTCCTTGACGCCGTCGATCTTCGCGACCTCGTCGCCGAGGTCCTCCATCAGCGTGAGCGGATCCGTCGATGTGACGATCGTGCCCGTGAGGATCATCGGCCCGTTGAAGCCGGGGCCGAACTCCTCGGCCACGAGGTCGTAGCTCTGACGCGCCTCGGAGTCCTTCGGCAGCACGCCGGCGTTGGGCAGTGCGAGGTTCAGGCTCAGGGCCGGCACCGCGATGATGCCGAGGCCGATCACGACCGCGAGTGAGACGAGTATCGGGCGGGTGGTGACGCCGGTCACCCAGCGCTCGCTGAATCGCACATGCGTAACCGGAGCGGGCTTGCCCTTCTTCGCCTTCGGAGCCTTGCGCGGCCGACCCGCCACCCTGCCCTTCATGAAGCCCAGCAGCGCAGGGGTGAGCGTCACCGCGATCGCGACGGCGACCGCGACGGCGGCGGACGCCGCGATGCCCATGGTCGTCAGGAACGGGATGCCGGCGAAGCCGAGTCCGATCAGGGCGATCAGCACGGTCACGCCCGCGAACACCACGGCGGAGCCGGCCGTGCCGACGGCGCGGGCGGTGGATTCCTCGGGGTCGACCCCCTCGCGCACCTGATCCTGGTGCCTGGCCATGATGAACAGCGCGTAGTCGATGCCGACCGCGAGCCCGAGCATGAGGGCGAGGAGAGGAGTGGTCGACGAGACCGTGGCGAAGGCGGTCGCCGCGAAGATGCCGGCCATCGAGATGCCCACGCCGAGCACAGCCGTGAGCAGCGGGAGCCCTGCGACGACGAACGAACGGAAGGTCACGATCAGCACGAGCAACGCGATGAGCAGTCCCACGGCCTCGGTCAGTGTGACACCGGGGATGGAGGTGGCGAACAGTTCGCCACCGAGAGAGGTCTGCGATCCGTCCGGAAGCTCGTCGGCGAGCTCGGCCACGACGGCTCGCAGGTCGTCCTGTGTCTCGTCCGAGACATCGCTCGCCTGGCCGTCGAACTGCAGGCGGATGATGCCGGCGGTCTCGTCGTCGTTGACCATGCCGCTGACCATCTCGTCGAACGGGGAGGTGGCCGAGAGCACGGAATCGTCGAGATCGGCGAGCTGGTCGACGGCATCGTCGATGTCGTTCCGATACGTGTCATCCGTGATCGAGTCGCCGTCCGCGGCGACCACGATGATCTGCGCGCTGGTTCCGCTGACTGCGGGGAAAGAGCGGTTGAGCTGCTCGAGACCCGCCTGCGACTCGGTTCCGGGAATCGAGAAGGAGTTGTCCGTGCCGGCCCCGAGAACGAGGGCGCCGGCGCCGGCGATGCCGAGTGCGAGGAGCCAGGAGACGAGGACGCGCCACGGGTGCCGGTAAGACCAGCGGCCGAGCGAGGACAGGAGTGTGGACACGAGGCTCCTCAGGGAATGCGGGCCGGATACACAGGTGTATCCAATACATAGATGTATCGTAAGGTGATCCGAGCCCCGGAGTCTGTGTGCGGGGTGTGAGAATGAGAGGCAGGAGGATTCGATGACGACACCCGCCACGCGAAGCCGAGAGAACACGCGCGCCAGGCTTCTGGATGCCGCCGCGCAGGTCTTCGCCGAGGTCGGACTCGACGGCGCCTCCGTCGAAGCGGTCTGCGATCGCGCCGGTTTCACGCGTGGAGCGTTCTACTCGAACTTCGAGTCGAAGGACGAGCTGTTCCTGATGCTCGCCGGCAGCGTCGGCGAGCAGCGCGTCAACGGGGTGCGTGCCCGCGTCGAGGAGATCGCCGCTGAGGGCGGCCTCTCAGAGGGGTGCGACCCGGTCGAGCTCGTCCAGCGCATCATGGATGCGGGAGGCGACGACCGGCTCGGTGTGATGCTGATGAGTGAGATCCGCATCCGCGCGCTGCGCGATCATCAGTTCGGCTCGGCCTACCTCGTGCAGGAGCGCGAGATGGTCTCGAGCATCGCGGTGATCATCACGGACATCGTCTCGGTGAGCTCACTCGAGCTGAAGGTTCCGGCCGAGGAGGCCGCGCGCATGCTGATGATCCTCTGGGAGGGCATGACCGTTCGCGGTGCGATGGCGGGCCAGGACTCCGATCAGCTGCGGCACTCTGGCAGCGAGGAGCTGGGCAGGCTCGTGCAGCTGCTGCTCGCGGAGTGACGTCGCCGCTCAGCGCGCGGCGAGCACCTCGTAGCAGCGGCTGAGGCGATCGAGCCACCAGTCGCGACGATCGTCGTCTGCGGCGAGTCGAGCAACTGCCGCGGCGTCCGGCGTAACGCGTCCAGCGGGGATCGAGCCGTCGACCGGGCGCAGGTCGGCGACGTCGTCGAGGAACAGGGATGCGGTGCCGAGCCCGCAGTCGTAGTCGAGCGTCGGCAGCGCGGCGGCGAGCGCCGCACCCTGCGAGAGTCCGATCGCGGTGTCGAGTGCACTCGAGACGACCACGGGGAGGCCGGCGGCGGTGACGATCTGCAGCGCGTGAGTGATGCCTCCGAGGGGTTGCGCCTTGATCACGAGCAGGTCGGCGGCCTTCTCCCGAGCGACCGCGAGCGGGTCGGACGACTTGCGGATGCTCTCGTCTGCCGCGACCGGGATGCCCATGTACTTCACGCGCGTGCGCAGCTCGGCGAGTTCGGGCACCGTGGCGCAGGGCTGCTCGACGTACTCGAGGTCGAACTCGTTGAGCGCGTGCACCGCATGCTCGGCCTCGTCGACGTTCCAGGCTCCGTTGGCATCCACACGGATGCGTCCCTCCGGCCCCATCGCCTCGCGCACGGCTCGCACGCGAGCGACGTCGTCCGCCAGTGTCTGGCCGGGCTCTGCGACCTTGACCTTCGCCGTGCGGCACCCGGCGAACCTGGCCAGCACGTCGGCGACCCGTGACGCCTCGATGGCGGGGATCGTGGCGTTCACGCCGATGCGCTCGCGCAGGGGTGCCGGTTGCGGCCGCCACGCGAAGTCGATCGCGGCCGCGAGCCAGGTCGCCGCTTCGGCATCGTCGTATTCGAGGAACGGAGAGAACTCGGCCCATCCCTCCGGGCCCTCGAACAGCAGCGCCTCGCGAGTGTCGACCCCGCGGAAGCGGGTGTGCATCGGAAGAGAGACGACCCTGGCCGAGCCGAGCAGATCTGCGAGCGGTGGGAGCATGTGCTCATTCTGCTCTGTCGGAGCTGCCTCCGGGATCCGCCGTGCCGACGGATGCTTCTCAGATCAGGCGCTTCTGCAGTTCGCCCAGTCGTTCGCTCGGGCGGAAGCCGAGCAGCGTGTTCACGGCGAGCATGTGCGCGTTCGATTCCGCGTTGTAGGTGTAGACGGCGCGTGCCTGAGGGGCCTCGCGGTGCAGCATCCGCAGGTTGGCGACCTTGACCGCGATGCCGAGCCGGTGGCCTCGGTCGGCGGCGCGCACGAGGGTTCCCCACTGATACGCGTTGCCGTCGTCGGTCGACACGACGAGCTGCGAATAGGCGGCGGCGTCGCCGTCCGGGGAGAGGGCGATCGTGCCGAACGAGATGCGGCCCTGAAGATCGAGCAGCTCCTCGCTCTCGCGGATGCTGTCGACGTCGGGCTTCTGCGGTTCGATGTCGAGCTCGCCGGTCGGCGCCTCGGTCTCGAGCGTGGCGTCGAGGATTGTCCAGCGCTCCACGACGTCGTCGGGGATGCGGCCGACCCAGCTGCGGATCTCGTACTGCGAGATGGCCGAGGCGATGTCGTTCTCGATCCGGTCGAGCAGCGAGGGGTCGACCGGAAGGGGCAGTCTGCTCTGCACGTCGCCGAGAGCGAGGGTGTAGCCGTGGCGCCTCGCGAACTCGCGGCCGGGGGAGCCGGCCCCCTCCGATCCGAGCTCGTAAGGCCACGACGCCGAACCCTGCGCGGTCGTGCGTTCGGATGTCACGGCTTCGCGCTCGAGGTGGGCCAGCGCCTCCGCGCCGATGCCGCGTCGTCGGTGGCGGGTTGGCACGCTGATCGCGAGGTGCGCGACGTGCGTGTTGTCTTTGAGCGGCAGCCCGAGGCTCGCGGATCCGACGATGTCTGCGCCGTCGTGGAGCAGATACGCGCGCCGATCGACGACCGCCGATTGCTGCTGCAGCTCGCTGCGGCACTCTGCCCGAGACCAGACGACGGCGTCCGCGCCACGGTCGGCTCGTTCGGCTGCGGCGTAGCAACCCCACCATGCATCCACCGCGCCGTCGTCGAAGGGATCGACGCGGGAGATCTCGATCGTCATGCACCCACGGTAGTTGCTCGATCGGGAAGGCTGACGGCTCGGATGGAAGCTCGTGGCGCGTCACACCTATGTGTGATTGACAATGGTGTGTGACGCACAGTAATGTGACGGACATGAACGAGACCCTCGACACGCATCTGCAGGAACTGCGCCGCGGCACCGTGGTGCTGGCCTGCCTGCAGCTGCTGCGCACTGCGGGGTACGGCTACGGACTGCTCGAAGACCTGGAGCGCCGCGGCTTCGCCACCGATGCGAACACGCTGTACCCGCTGCTTCGCAGGCTCGAGAAGCAGGAGTACCTCACGAGCGAGTGGAACACCGACGAGGCGCGACCTCGCAAGTTCTACCGCACATCGGACGCCGGCATCCGGCTCGCCGACACCCTGACCGAAGAATGGCGATCGCTCACCGCGGCGATCGCGACCCTCACAGTCGAGGAGCACTGACATGACCACGACAGCCACGCTCACCGAGCGCTACATCAGCGCCACGATCCGCAGCCTCACGCCCGAGGTGCAGGACGACGTCCGGGCAGAGCTCGAAGCGTCGATCGCCGATGCGATCGACGCGAAACTCGAACAGGGGGAGACCCCTGCAGCCGCCGAGCGCGCCGTCCTCTCCGAGCTCGGCGACCCCGGGATCCTCGCGGCGGGCTACGCCGACCGTCCACTGCATCTGATCGGGCCGAAGTACTACCTCGTCTGGGGGCGGCTGCTCAAGCTGCTGCTGTGGATCGTCCCGGCGTGCGTCTTCGGAGGAGTGGTCCTCGGGCAGCTGCTCGACGGTGCTCCGACCGGCGAGATCATCGGCACCGCAGTCGTCGCGACACTCGGCTCGGTCGTGCACATCGGATTCTGGGTGACGCTGGTCTTCGTGATCCTGGAGCGCGCCGGCACGGACACCGGCGTGAAGTGGAGCGTCGACCAGCTCCCCGAGCCGACGCAGAACGGCGCGGGGCGGGCCGATGCGATCGCATCGATCATCTTCCTGCTGCTCGGCGTGGGCGCGGTGTTCTGGGACGCACTCCTCGGCTTCTTCCCGACCGGCGGTGATCCGATCGCGATCCTCGACCCGGGGCTCTGGCCGTGGGGCATCACGTTCTTCTTCGTGCTGTTCGCCGCAGAGGCGCTGCTGGCGGTCGTGGTCTACGCGAAGCGACGGTGGACGGTCGGTGCTGCGGTGGTCAACACACTGCTCGCCGCGGTCTTCGCCGCCTGGTCGATCACGCTGCTGCTGCAGGGAGCACTGATCAACCCCGAGTTCCTGAGCTTCGTCTTCACCGACAACGGGGTGACCGACGAGACCATGCGGATCCTCACGGTGATCACGGGCTTCTGCCTGATTGCCTTCCCGATCTGGGACATCGTGGACGGATGGATCAAGACGGCTCGCGCCCGCCGACCCTGACTGCAGATCCCAGACGGCGTCGCCTCTTCGGGGCGACGCCGTCTGCGTCTGCAACCCCGGCGGGAATAGGCTGGATGCTGTGACCAGCACATTCGTCTCAGACCTGTTCGACCCGGACGAATGGGTGCTCGCGCCCGGTGCCGAGGACTACACCGACATCACCGCCCACGTCAGCACGGACGGCGGAGTCGCCCGTATCGCGTTCAACCGCCCAGAGGTGCGCAACGCCTTCCGCCCGCACACCGTCGACGAGCTCTACCGCGCGCTCGATGACGCACGGCAGAACCCCCGCATCGGCGCGGTGCTGCTGACGGGCAACGGTCCGAGTCCGAAGGACGGCGGCTGGGCGTTCTGCTCCGGCGGCGATCAGCGCATCCGAGGCCGCGACGGCTACAAGTACTCCGACGACGAGACGACCGTGCACGACCCCGCGCGTGCCGGTCGCCTGCACATCCTCGAGGTCCAGCGCCTCATCCGCTTCATGCCCAAGGTCGTCATCGCGGTGGTCCCCGGGTGGGCGGCGGGCGGCGGGCACTCGCTGCACGTGGTCTGCGACCTCACGATCGCCTCGGCGGAGGAGGCGCGGTTCAAACAGACCGATGCCGACGTCGGAAGCTTCGATGCGGGCTACGGCTCGGCGTACATGGCTCGGCAGACCGGGCAGAAGTTCGCCCGAGAGGTGTTCTTCCTCGCCGAGGAGTACTCGGCGCAGCGGGCGTACGAGGCAGGAGCCGTCAACCGGGTCGTTCCGCACGCCGAGCTCGAGCGCGAGGCGCTGAAGATGGCGCGCACCGTGCTCACCAAGTCGCCCACGGCGATCCGCATGCTGAAGTTCGCATTCAACGCGGTGGACGACGGGCTCGTCGGTCAGCAGGTGTTCGCGGGCGAGGCCACGCGTCTCGCCTACGGCACCGACGAAGCGGTCGAGGGCCGCGACTCGTTCCTCGAGAAGCGCGACGCCGACTGGTCGTCGTTCCCCTGGCATTACTGAGCGGATCGAGACGCACATGGTCGCGCTGACGCCGACGGACGCCGAGGACCCGGCCGAGCTGCGCGACGCCCTGGCGCGGGCGCTCGACGGCGGGCCGGCGCTCGGCTTCGGGATGCTCGGTGACGCGCCGAGATCGGTGCCGGACGGCACGGCCGTGGTGATCGCGACCTCCGGCTCCAGCGGCGTCCCCAAGCGTGTGGCATTGAGCGGCGAGGCGCTGCGGGCGAGCGTCGAGGCCACCACCGCGAGGGTCGGCGGCGGACGCTGGCTGCTCGCGCTTCCGGCCGGATATGTGGCGGGGCTGCAGGTTCTGGTGAGGTCGCTGATCGCCGGTACGCACCCGGTCGCGCTCGGCGGTCGGTTCTCACCCGAGTCCTTCGCCGATGCGACGCTGTCGATGCTCCGTCCGTCGGGAGGCTCCGCAGCGATCCCCGAGCTGTACACGTCTCTCGTGCCCGCGCAGCTGTCGACACTGCTCGACGCCGCCGACGACCGACCGGTGCGGGCCGCGCTGCAGGCCTACCGCGCGATCCTCGTCGGGGGGCAGTCCCTGCCCGAGCCGCTGCGGGAGCGGGCCGCCGATCTCGGCGTCCGGCTCGTCCGCACGTACGGTTCCACCGAGACCTGCGGCGGATGCGTGTACGACGGCGTTCCCCTCGATACGGTCGCGGTGCGCACGGTGGACGGGGAGCTGCGCATCGCCGGTCCGATGCTCGCCGACGGGTACCTCGGCGACGGGGAGCTGACCGCGAAGAACTTCTCGCGCGACGAGCACGGCATCAGGTGGTACCACACGGGCGATCTCGGGCTCTTCGACGACGGCGTGGTGCGGGTGCACGGTCGCGCGGACAACGTGATCGTGTCCGGCGGGATCAACATCTCCCTCGACCGCGTCGAACGGCTGGTCCGCAGCGTTCCAGGACTCACGGGCGCCGTGGTCGTCGGCGTGCCGGATGAACGATGGGGCGAGGCCTCGGTGATCGTCGCGCCGCGCGGCGAGGTGCTGCGGCGCAGCGAGGCCGAGCAGCTCTCGCACGCGCGGGATCTCGTCGCGGAGGAGCTCGGCAAGCATGCGCGTCCCGCGCGGCTGATCATGGTCGACGAGCTCGCCCTGCTGGCATCCGGCAAGCCGGATCGCGAGTCGATCAGACGGGCCGTCCTCGAACTGCACTGACGGTCGATTCGGTCGGACGAGGGGTTCTTGCCAGACTGAGGCATGGCCACCTACACGCACGGGCATCACGAGACCGTCCTCCGCTCCCACAGCAGCCGCGACATCTCCAACTCCGCGGAGTACCTCCGTCCGTACCTGACCGAGACCACCGCGCTTCTCGACGTCGGAGCGGGGCCCGGCAGCATCACGGTCGACTTCGCCGGCGTCGTCGCCCACGTGACGGCGACCGAGATCGATGAGAGCGCGCTCTCACTCTCACGCGATCTCGCGTCGAGCAGAGGTCTGCACAACCTCGACTTCGCGGTCGAAGACGTGCATGCGCTGAGCTTCGCCGACGGCACCTTCGACGTCGTGCACGCGTACCAGGTGCTCCAGCACGTCGGCGATCCCGTGCAGGCGCTGCGCGAGATGCGCCGGGTCGCGGCACCCGGCGGTGTCGTGGCGGTACGCGACGCCGACTATGCGGGCTTCATCTGGTTCCCCATGCTCCCGGAGCTCGACCACTGGCTCGACCTGTATCGCCGCGCCGCACGAGCAAACGGCGGCGAGCCCGATGCAGGGCGTCGCCTCCTCGCCTGGGCGCGGGCGGCCGGCTTCGACGACATCACGGTGACGACCTCCAACTGGACGTACGCGAACCCGGAGGATCGAGCCTGGTGGGGCGGAATGTGGGCAGACCGCATCCTCGAGTCTGCGCTCGCGCGGCAGCTGGTCGATAGCGGGATGGCGACGTCGAGCGACCTGCAGGCGATCAGCGACGCGTGGAAGCGCTGGGCCGCCGACGGCGACGGGTGGTACCTCGTGCCGCACGGCGAGATCATCGCCCGCGCCTGACGCGCTCCGCGGATGCATCTGCGAGCGGATACATCTGCAGGCGGATGCGAGGCGGACGCCCTGCCGCGTAGCGTGGGGGAGTGATCCGCCCGCTCTCCCGTACGGCGCTCGTGCTCGACATCGTCGGGGCGACGCTGCTCTTCAGCATCCTCACTCCTTTCTCTGTCGTGTTCTACGGTCCGGGGACGATCGGCCAGGGAATCGACGGTGCTGCGGTCGCGGCGATCGTGATCGCGGGCATCCTGATGTTCGGCGGCGTCGCGATCGGCAGGCTCGCTCCCGGACTCGCTCTCGCTGCGGCCTGGGCAGGGGCGATCGTGCAGATGCTCTCCGGATTCGGGCCGCTGCCGATCGACGTCGCCATCCTCCTCGTGCTCTATGCGACGGCTGCGTGGGGATCGCGGGTCGTGCTGTGGTGGGGATTCGGCTCGGCGCTGTTCGGCGCCTTCGTGTCAGCGGTCTACCTGGTGGTCGTCACCGGCGTGACCTCGGGAACCAGCGGCTGGGATCAGCTGACCACCGGCACGCTGCTCCTCGTCGTCTCGGTGCTCGCTCTCGGCTTCGCGTGGGTCTGCGGCCTGCTGTGGCGCGTCATCCTCCGCGCCCGACGCACACGGTCCGCGCAGCTGGAGGCGGAGTCGCTCGCGGCCGAGGAGCAGGAGCGAGTGCGAATCGCCCGAGACATGCACGACATCGTCGCGCACTCGCTTGCCGTGGTGATCGCCCAGGCAGACGGGGCAAGGTACGCGGCGGTCGCGAAGCCCGAGATGGCCACCGAGGCGCTGGGAACGATCGCGCAGACCGCTCGCAGCGCCCTGAGTGATGTGCGTCTGCTGCTCACCCAGCTGCGCCACCGACAGGGCGACGGCCCGCAGCCGACGCTCGCAGATCTCGAAGCGCTGTTCGCGCAGGTGCGACAGGCAGGCGTCGAGCCTCGCATCACGGTCGACCCGATGCCTCCCGGCGAGCCGCCGGGGGCGATCCAGCTCGCGGTGTACCGGATCCTGCAAGAGGCGCTCACCAATGCGATCCGACACGGCGACGGGGCGGTCGATGTGCATCTCGCCTGGCTTCCTGATCGCGTCGACATCGAGGTGCGCAACATCGTGGGCAGCGAGCAGCCGCAGATCGGCGTCGGCCACGGAGTGATCGGCATGCGCGAACGGGCTCAGCTCGTCGGCGGTAGCCTTCAGGCGGAGCGTCAGGGCGCACAGTTCGTCGTCGCCGCCTCGCTCCCGATCGGAGAAGTCGCATGATCAAGGTCGTCCTCGTCGATGATCAGGCGCTGTTCCGCGCCGGAGTCCGCATGCTGCTCGCCTCGCAGCCCGACCTCGACGTCGTCGGAGAGGCGGGAGACGGCCGCGAGGGAGTCGCTCTCGTGCGCGCTACTCGACCCGACGTGGTGCTGATGGACATCAGGATGCCTGTCATGGACGGTCTCGCCGCGACCGCCGAGATCCTCGCTCAGCCCGACCCGCCGCGCATCGTCATGCTGACCACCTTCGACCTCGATGAGGCGGCCGCGCGCGCCATCCGTCAGGGGGCGAGCGGATTCCTGCTCAAGGACGCCGACCCCGAGTTCCTCCTCGCCGCGATCCGCACCGTGCACTCGGGGTCGAGCGTCATCGCCGCGTCCGCGACCCGTGAGCTGTTCGAGCACTTCGCCGAGGAGCCGAAGCCGGTGCCCGCGCAGTTCTCCGCGCTCACCGACCGCGAGCGGGAGATCTTCGCGCTCGCGGCCAGGGGTCTGTCGAACTCTGAGATCGCCGCTCGCGAGTACCTCAGCGAGGCGACCGTGAAGACCCATATCAGTCGCATCCTGACGAAGCTCACCCTGCGGGACCGCGTGCAGCTCGTGGTCTTCGCCTTCGAGCACGGGCTCGCCTGACCGGACGAGCGCCCGCGGGATCATCCTTGCGATGTAGACGGATGCGTCGTCAGGGCGACGCGGCGAGGCACCCGCCGTCCGTAGCGTCGAAGGCATGGAGATCACGACCACCGACCTCGGGCTCGCAGCCCGCGTCCAGCACCTCACGAAGACCTACGGATCCGGCGAGGGCACCGTCCACGCGCTCGACGACGTCAGCGTCGGCATCCGCCGCGGGCAGTTCACCGCGATCATGGGTCCGTCCGGTTCGGGAAAGTCCACGCTCATGCACATCATGGCCGGCCTCGATACCCCGACGCAGGGGAGGAGCTGGATCGGCGACACCGAGATCACCGAGCTCGGAGACCTCGACCTGACGATCCTTCGCCGGCGCCGAGTGGGGTTCATCTTCCAGGCGTTCAACCTCGTGCCGACGCTCACCGCCCTCGGCAACATCATGCTGCCGTTCGAGCTCGACGGTCGCCGGCCGAGCGCGATCGAGAAGGCGCGCATCGATGGTCTGATCGAGACGCTCGGGCTCGGATCGCGGCTGCAGCACCGACCGCATCAGCTGTCGGGCGGTCAGCAGCAGCGGGTCGCGATCGCCCGCGCTCTCGCCACCGCGCCCGACCTCGTCTTCGCGGATGAGCCGACCGGCAACCTCGACTCGAAGACCGGACGCGAGGTTCTGCAGCTGCTCGCGACCGCGAGCCGCGAGCACGGGCAGTCGATCGCGATGGTCACGCACGACGCGATCGCGGCGAGCTACGCCGACCGCGTGCTGTTCCTCGGCGACGGACGGATCGTCGCCGATCATCCGCGTCAGAGCGCTGAGCAGATCTCGGCCTACATGCTCGCCGCCGAGGTCGCGGCATGAGCGCCGTCATCGACTCTCCGGTCCGCACAGTCGTCGCTCAGACGTCTGCGACGGGTCCGCGCCTGGCATGGCTGCGCGACCGTGGCATGGGAGCCAGCATCCTGGTCGCGACGCTCTCGGCCGCCTTCGGTGTGGTGCTGGTCGAGACCACGGCCTATCTCGGAGCGGTGCTGCAGGCCGACCCGTTCATCGGCGACAGCGAGACGCTCGCGTTCGTGGTCGGGCTGCTCTCGGTGCTCCTCACGGGTGTCGCGATGTACGTCGCGGCGATCGTCACGGCGAACACCTTCTCGACGATCATCGCGGGGCGCACTCGTCAGATCGCGCTGATGCGACTCATCGGCGCGACTGCGCGCTCGCAGCGGGCGCAGGTCGGCAGGCAGGGCTTCGTGGTCGGCGTCATCGGCGCGGCACTGGGTCTGCTCTCGGGCCTCGCGATCGCAGCTGTCGGGGTGCAGATCGGCTCCGGACTGATCGAGAACGTGCCGACGGGGTTCTCCCTCGCACAGCCGTTCATCGCCCTGCCCGTGATCGGCGTCGCCCTGACCACCTGGGCTGCGGCCTGGGCAGGATCCAGACGCGTGCTCGCCGTCACGCCGCTGCAGGCGATCGGCGGAGCGGTCGAGCGCAGCCACGAAGAGATGTCCCGCCCCGGGCGTCACATCGGTGCGTGGGTGCTGCTGGGCGCCGGCAGCGTCCTGCTGGCGGCGGGGGTCGTCGTGGGGCTCGCGCATCCCCTCGGAGTGGTCGTCGCCTTCTTCGGTGGACTGCTGTCCTTCACAGGACTCGCGCTCGGATCGGTGCTGTTCATGCCGCCCGTGCTGCGTCTGGTGGGGCGGATGTTCGGCTCGAGTGCCACCGCACGGCTCGCGGCTGAGAACGCCCTGCGCTATCCGGAGCGCTCCTCACGCATGGCGATCGGCGTGGTGATGGGGGTCACGCTCGTCACGATGTTCGCGGTCGCTCTCGAATCGGTCAAGCAGATGCTGATCGGTCAGGTCGACGGCGAGACGCCCGCCGAGTTCTTCACCCCGTTCGACGCCTTCGCGTCGGTGATGATGGTGCTCGTCGCCGTGTCGGCGGTGATCGCCGCGGTCGGCCTGGTCAATCTCCTGACGATCGGCGTGGTGCAGCGTCGCCGCGAACTCGGTCTCCTTCGTTCGATCGGACTGTCCAACGGTCAGGTGCGCCGCATGGTTCTGCTGGAGGCCGCGCACATCACGGTGGCCGCAACGGTGACCGGGTTGATCCTCGGCATCGCCTACGGATGGATCGCGGCGCAGTCGCTGCTCGGATCGGTGCCGACCCTGCCCGACTTCGAGCCCGCCGGGCTCGTCGCACCTCACGTGCCGTGGCTGCCCGTCGTCATCATCGTCGCGGCGACCGCTGTGCTGACCCTGGTCGCTGCTGCGACGCCGACCCGTCTCGCCACGCGGGTGGCGCCGGTCGACGCGCTCGCTGCAGACTGACGGCGGCCGTGCGCCAGCACGCTCTGTGACCGAATCGGTCATCGGAGCGTTCTGGCGTATCCGGTCGCTCTAGGCTGGACGGATGCCGTCTCCGTTCGACCAGTCCACGTATCAGGTGCGCCTCGACTGGGGCGTCGAAGGGCTCGATCGCCTCGCTCCGGCCGACGTCGTCGTGGTCGTCGACGTGCTCCGCTTCTCCTCCACGGTGGCGGATGCCGTCGCCGCCGGGTCCACGGTCTCGCTCGACGACGCACGTGGGTGGTCTCGTAATGGCGCCGCGGTCGCCACCCGTGCCGGTGATGCCGTGGTGCTGATCGGAAGCCTCCGCAACGCCTCGGCGGTGGCGCGAGCGATCGCCACGCTGCAGGATCGCAATCAAGCGCGCACATCGGTGAGCGTGATCGCGGCGGGCGAGGCCGACGCCGACGGTGCAGTGCGGTTCGCAGTCGAAGACCACCTGGGTGCCGGCGCGATCATCGCTGCACTGACCGATCTGGGCATCGACCACACCGCGCCCGACGCGGCCGTCGCAGCCGAGGGGTTCCGAGCGTTGAAGAGGGCGCTGCGCCATATGGTCAGCGCCAGCGGATCGGCACGCGAACTCGCAGAAGGGGTCGCCGCGACCGATCGGATGCGGGCTTCCGGCGCGGTCCCGACGACGACGTCGAGCGCTGCCGAGCTCGATGCCATCGATGCCGTGCCCGTGCTGCGCGATGGGGTCTTCGTCGCCTTCGACTGACCGGTTCGTTCCGGCTCGCGACGACGAGATCGCCGGAAGCCCGCGAATGTGTGCTCGCCGGCGTTGCTTCGCAGTGCGGTCGGCAACAGGCCGCGCTCTCGGCACGGGTTTCGCCTCGTGCGACGTAGGGTCGTGGCATGAGGTTCGTCCCCGCATTCATCGTCGATGCCGTCCTGGTGCTCGTCTTCGCCGTGATCGGCCGTGCCTCGCACGGCGAGAGCCCCGGAGGGTTCCTGATCACCGCCTGGCCCTTCATCGTCGCGCTGCTGGTGGGGCACGTCGTGGCGGCTCTGCTGCCGGCCCGGCCGCGTCGTCCGTGGTCGCTCGGATGGGGTGCCGTCGTCTGGCTCGTCACGGTCGCGGGGGGACTCCTGCTGCGGGTCGCAACGGGAGACACCGCTCAGATCGCGTTCATCATCGTCGCGACGCTCGTGCTCGGAGTCTTCCTCCTCGGCTGGCGCGCCGCGGCGGCGCTCCTCCGCCGGCGCGCCGGGCGCACGAGCGACAGCGGTGCGTCACCCGAACACTCCGGCGAGGCGGATCCGGTCGATGGAGTCGTGCATGACGAGATCGCCGAACACGAGGTTCAGGTCGAGGACGGGCCACAGGCAGAGTCAGCGCCCGGGGCCGATCCCGAGACGGGAGCTCAACCGCGTTGACGGCGCGGTCTTGCGCGATGTGAGGGATGCGGTGTCGATCTCGCACCCGCATCGGTCCTGCCCGATGTGATTCCGACCTCGCAGCGTGTCGACGCTGTCAGCGTGACATCTGGGCGGCGAGCTTCGTGTCGGCCGAGATCTCGCGACGTGTCCAGTCGAAGAGATAACGGGCGTCGTACGAGCGCGAGCACCGCGCGCACGACGTGGCGCGTGACGGGCGCCGGTGCCGGTACGTGACATGACCTGCGGGGCATCTGCCCACCCACGGCGCGAGCTCGACCGCGGTCTCGCCGTGATGGGTCGTTCCGCCGACATAACCCAGGTCGCGGGCCACGCGCTTCCAGGTCGCGCCGTGCGCGGCCTCATGACCGGCGAGCGCATGCGCCACCTCGTGCAGCAGCACCTGATGGATCTCGTCGTCTTCGAACCGGGCTGCCAGATAACGCGACACGGTGATGCGTTTCTTCGTGTAGTCGCACTGCCCCGCCCGGCGCTTGGCGTGGTCGAAACCGAACGACCAGCTGTCGTCGAGGTGCATCGTGATCAGTGCTTCGCCCCAGACGCGCACCCGGTCAAGTTCCGCCATGCGATCAGGCTAAGCCATACCGCCGACATCGCCGCGTCGGACCGCTCAGCGCAGCGTCGGACCGCTCAGCGCAGCGTCAGCCGGCTCGATGCACCGTCAGCCCGCGACGAGCTGGGTCGTACGCCGCCGCTCGGCGGCTTCGATCGCGAGCAGCACCGTCTCGAGCTCTCCGTCCTGGGCTCCCGCTTCACGACGCAGGAAGAGGGACTGCTTGAAGCTCTCGCGGGCCGTCTCATAGTCGCCGGCTTCGTAGGCGTTCTTGCCGTGGTGGTGATGGGCGAAAGCCGCGATCGAGACCCAGCGCTGCCCTTCCGCCTCGGCTGCGCACGTGGCGAGCTCCTGTGCGGCGGCGGTGTGTGCGCCGCGGTACTGCAGGATCGTGGCGTGCAGCACCCGGGCACGCAGAACGTCCTTGCGGGTTCCGGCCATGCGAGCCTGTCGCACGGCTTCGTCAGCGAGGGGGAGGGCTTCGTCCAGGCGGTCGAGCACCTTCAGCAGCCAGACGCGCTCGAGCAGGGCCGGAAGGCTGCGCTGACCGTCGATCTCCTCCAGCCGTGCCGCACACTCATCGAGATCGACGCGCTCGCGAAGGCTCTCGTGGTCATAGCCTCTGATGAAACTCATTGCTCTCCTTCCGCAGCGTCCCCCGTCAAGTGTGCCTCGCGACGGCGCCGTCGTCGGGGCGGCACGCCCCGCACCCTCGCATCCGATCTCGATCGAGGTGCTCAGCGGAGGAACAGCGAGGCATCCGGGCGAGGCGAGGCCACGGCATCCGCATCCGTGACCACACGTGCACCCTGCACGAACGCGGTCACCTCGGCGCCCTGGGCGATCTTCGCCGGATGCGGTCCGGCGGCCAGCATCCTCGGCAGCCATTCGGTCGGGAGGGGAGCGGCAGATGCCGCGATCACCAGGTTGCCGAACCTGCGGCCCTTGAGCACCTGGGTGTCGGCGAGGACGCCGATCTCGGGAAGCACCTCCGCGATCGTCGCGACCTGACGTCGAGCGAAGGCGAGGCCGGGGCCGTCGGCGACGTTCACGAGCAGCACGCCTCCCGGTGCGAGCAGCTCGGCGAGTTCGCGGTAGAACTCGATGCTGGTGAGGTGGGCAGGCGTCTGGGCGCCCGAGTAGACGTCGGACACGACCAGATCGCAGCTGCCGACGATGGCCGGCGGAAGACGGCGGACGCCTTCGCGGGCGTCACCGATCCGCAGCCTGATCGACGCGCCTCTCGGCAGCGGAAGATGCTCGCGCACGAGTGCTGCCAACGGAGCCTCGAGCTCGATCACCTGCTGCCGCGAACCGGGCCGTGTGGCCTCGATGTAGCGGGGGATCGTCAGCGCTCCCGCTCCGAGGTGCACCGCGGTGAGGGGGCCGCCCGCGAGCTGGTCGATGACTGCGCCCATGCGCACGATGTACTCGAAGTGCAGGTGCGTGGGGTCATCGAGGTCGACGTGCGACTGCGGGGTGTCGTCGACGATGAGCTCGAACCCGGTGGTGAACTCCGACGGCACGATGCGGGCGATGCCTCCGTGGTCGAGGCGGGCCTGCGGGTGTTCGGTGTCCTTCGCGCGCGTCCTGCCCATTCTCCGAGACTACGCGCTCACTCCGCCTGGACGCCGACCGAACAGGTCTCCTGGTCGAGGGTCTGCCCCGAGATCTCCGGGGGGAGGGTCGCCCGCGCCTCCGGCGCCTCGGTCGCCGTCTCGACCGGCTCGTCGACGGGAGGCGGCGTCGCGAGCTCCACGCTCCGATGCGTCGCGACGTCACCGGCGAGCGTGACGGGCTCTCCTGCGATGAGCGCCGCCCAGAGCGGGGCCGCGGCGTCGTAATCGGGTACGACCTTGTCGCTGTCCTCCGGGTCCGTCAGGTTCGGGTACTGCACGAACACGAAGTCCGAGAACTCGACATCCTTGAGGGCGAGCGCCAGCTGTGTGAGGGTCAGGGCGTTGCTCAGCGACTCGCTCGGCACGATGTTGTCGGCGACCGTGTCCATCAGCCGAAGCACCTTCGACGGGTCGGTCAGCGTCTCGGCGCTCAGGATCTTCTTGGCCAGTCGCGACATGTACTGCTGCTGATTCGAGATGCGGGCGAGGTCGCTCCCGTCGCCGACTCCGTGCCGTGTGCGGATGAATGCGAGGGCGCTGGCGCCCGACACCGTGTGCGTGCCGACCGGCAGGTCGACACCGGCGAGGGTGTCGTGGATGCCTTCACCCGCGACGCACACGTGGACTCCGCCGATCGCATCGGTGATCGCGATCACGCCGTCGAAGCTGATCTTGGCGGCGAACTCGACCGGCAGTCCGCTGAGATCGGTCACGGTCTTCGCGACGCACGAGACACCGGCGTGCTCGAAGACCTCGTTGATCCGCCCCTTCGACATCGCCGACGCGGTCGAACCGTCTTCCCTCTCGCACTCGGGCACCTCCAGCCCGAGGTCGCGGGGGAACGACACGACGGTGACTGCGCGAGGCGCCGCCGAGACGTGGACCAGGAGGGTCACGTCGTTCAGGGCTCCCTGCTCGCTCTGGGCGCATCGATCGCCGAGGATCTTCGTCGAGACCTCTCCGCACTCGTCCGTCCCGACGATGAGAAGATTGAAGGCCTTGTCGCTCGGGTACGCGCCCAGCGACGGAGGAGCCACCTCCACGTCGTCCTCGAGGGTGACCGCACCTTCGCCGACCCGGTTCAGCACGTCCGCGGCGACGAAGCCCGCCACCGCGACGGACGAGACGAGGATCACCGCCAGGGCGACTCCGAGGAGTCTGAAGAGAGTCGAGAACGCACTGGGCGTAGGAAGATCCGCGTGGCGCGCGACCGTCGAGCGCTTCGCGTCGTCGAGGGCCCCTGACATGCCGTGAGCCTACCCGCGGAGGCCGATGTTACGGCCGCATGACGTTTCCGAGAATAACTTGCAGGGAATTAGTTAGTGATGAATACTTTTTCCTACGTGGTAGGCACCCGATGCCGCCAGGACGTTCAAAGAGGAGATCCCTGATGCACAAGCGCATTCTTCCGGTCATGGCGCTGGGCGCCGTGGCCACACTGGGCCTGGCGGCCTGTGCCGGTGGCGGAGCAGACACCGGCCGAGCCGTCGACGGAGAGGGCCAGGAGCTCACCGTCTGGATCATGAAGGGCACGAACCCCGACGCGACGGCGTTCTACGACGAGGTATCGAGCGCCTTCGAAGACGAGACCGGGGCCACGGTCAAGATCGAGGAGATCCAGTGGGCTGACGCTCACGACCGCTTCGTCACGTCGATCGCCGGCGGCACCACGCCCGACATCGCCGAGACGGGCACCACCTGGACGGCGGAGTTCGCGGACGCAGGTGCCCTGGAGCCGCTCGACGAGTACGTCGACGCTGAGAAGGGCCTGCGCGACGACCTCGTCGAGGGTCTCGCGGTCGCCGGCACCTACGACGAAGAGCTGTACGGCATGCCGTGGTACGCCGGTGTCCGCTCGATCGTCTACCGCACCGACGTGTTCGAGGAGCTCGGTCTCGAGGCTCCGAAGACGTGGGACGACATCGTCACCGCCGGTGAGGCGATCAAGGCAGCCAAGCCCGACATGCTGCCGTTCCCCGTCGCGGGCGACGCCGAGTTCCAGGTGTACCCCTGGGTCTGGGGCGCGGGCGGCGAGGTCGCGACCCTCGACGGCAAGACCTGGACGAGCGAGCTCGACAGCGAGGAGTCGCAGGCCGGCATCGAGTTCTACACCGGACTCGCGACCGAGCACGGCTTCTCGTCGGCCGGCGCCACCACGTGGAAGGAGACGGACCTCCGTGACTCGTTCACGCAGGGGAACGTCGCCATGATGCTCTCGGGCTCGTGGACCCCGAAGGCGCTGATCGAGGCGAACCCCGAACTCGACGGCAAGATCGGCGCGGCAGTGATTCCGGGCGAGGACGGCGGAATCGCTCCTTCCGTGCTCGGAGGCTCGCACCTGTCGGTCTTCAACACGACGAAGAACGCAGACCTCGCGTGGGAGTTCGTCAAGCTGATGACCACGGGCGAGTTCGCCGAGCAGTGGGCTGACGAGACCGGCTACTTCCCGGGCGTCCAGTCGGCGATGGAAGAGGCCCTCGCCTCGACCGACCCGCTCGTCGCTCCGTTCGCACAGCAGATGGTCGAGGGCGGCGCATCCGTGCCCGTCACCCCGAACTTCGGAGCCGTCCAGGCGAAGAAGACCACCAACTCGATGATCCAGGCGATCCTCGGCGGGCAGAAGGACGTCGCCACGGCGACGAAGGATGCCGCAGCCGAGATGACCGAGCTGCTCAACAAGTAAGGCTGTATCCCTTCATGTCGATGGTGCAAGCGCCACTGCCGGCCACGAAGGCGGAGTCCACCTCCGCCTCCGTGGCCGGCGGCCGGCCCCGGCGGCGAGGACTCTCGCTGCTCACGGCCCGCCCCTGGCTTCTTCTCGCTCCCGGGCTGGTCATCCTCGCGGTGCTCATGCTCTGGCCGCTCATCCAGGTCTTCATCTTCTCGCTGCAGGACTACGGTCTGCGCGAGATCAACACGGGCGAGAACAACTGGATCGGCGTCGACAACTACGTCGAGGCGCTCACCAACCCGACGCTGTGGACCGTCGTCCTGCCGAACACCGTCGGCTTCGCCGCTGTCGCCGTGTTCGTCACGGTGGCGGTCGGCACGCTGGTCGCGCTCCTGCTCGCCAAGCTGGGCACGGTCTGGCGCACCATCGTCTCGAGCTGCATCATGGTCGCGTGGGCCATGCCGGCCGTCACCGGCACCTACGTCTGGACGTTCATCTTCGACGCCGACCGGGGCATCTTCAACACCACCCTGCAGAACCTCGGTCTGATGGACGAACCGGTCAACTGGTTCACCAACCAGTGGTCGTTCTACGCGATCGTGCTGCTGAACGTCGTGCACCACGGCTTCCCGTTCGTCGCGATCACGGTGCTCGCCGGTCTCCTCGGCGTCTCGAAGGAGATGCTCGAGGCGGCCGCGCTCGACGGGGCGAACGCCTGGATGCGCTTCTGGAAGATCATCTTCCCGACGCTCAAGCCCGTCTTCTCTGTCGTCATCATCCTGTCGACGATCTGGGACTTCAAGGTCTTCGCGCAGGTCTACCTCATGCCGGGCGGTGGGGGAGGCAACCGGTCGGTGCTCAACCTCGGCGTCTGGTCGTACGTCGAATCCTTCGGCCAGAACCGCTACGGGTTCGGCGCCGCCCTCGCCGTGCTGCTCACCCTCGTGCTGATCGGAATCACGATCGTGTACATCCGCTCCCTGATGAAGGAGGACGAGCTGTGAACCCCCGCCCGTCCGCCATGTCGCGCCTCGGCACCGGCATCGCGATCGCCGCCGTCCTGATCTTCACGCTGTTCCCCGTGTACTGGATGGTCTCCAGCGCGTTCGATGCCAAGGCATCCAGCGGCGGTCAGTCGCTGCTGCCCCAGGAATTCACGTTCGACAACTTCGCCTTCGTCCTCACCGACGGCGGCTTCGGCACCTACCTGCGCAATTCGGCCATCGTGGCCCTGGTGACGGTTCTGGTGAGTGCTCTGGTCTGTCTGCTCGCGGCAGTGGCGGTCGCCCGGTTCAAGTTCAAGTTCCGCACGACCATCCTGATGATGATCCTCGTCGTGCAGATGGTCCCGCTCGAGGCTCTCGTCATCCCGCTCTTCCTTCAGGTCAAGAGCCTCGGACTGCTCAACAGCATCCTCGGTCTGATGGTCGTCTACGTCGCGCTCTCGCTCGCGTTCGGGATCTGGATGCTGCGCGGGTTCGTCGCCGCGGTGCCGGTCGAGCTCGAAGAGGCCGCGTACATCGACGGGGCCAGCTGGTGGCGGATGTTCCGCTCGATCCTGCTGCCTCTCGTGATGCCCGGCCTCGTGGCCACCAGCATCTTCAGCTTCATCACGGCCTGGAACGAGTTCATCTTCGCGATGACGATCCTCGGCAGCGAGACCGACCAGTACACGGTCTCGATCGGTCTGAAGTCCTTCTTCGGTCTGCACTCCAACGACTGGGGCAGCATCATGGCCGCGTCGACGATCATCACGATCCCCGTCATGGTCTTCTTCGTGATCGTGCAGCGTCGCCTCTCGGCAGGCATGGTCGCGGGAGCGGTGAAGGGATGACCGACGAGCTCGTCCGCCTCGCCAACGCGGTGCTCTGGCCGGGGTTCCTCGGCACCGAGGCGCCGGACTGGCTCCTCGCCGAGCTGCGCGACGGCCTGGCTGGAGCGGTGTACTTCAGCCAGAACGTCGGTGATGGGCTGCCTGCCCTGAGCGACGAGATCCTTCGTGCTAACCCGGACGCGCTGATCGGGATCGACGAGGAGGGCGGCAACGTCACGCGCCTCGAGTCGGCGACCGGTTCCACCCTCCCGGGGGCCGCCCAGCTCGGCATCGTCGACGATGTCGATGCGACGAGGGACTCCGGTGCGGAGCTCGCCCGACGGGTCGCCTCGGTCGGCGTCAACGTGGTGCTCGGGCCCGTCGCCGATGTGAACACGGATCCACGGAACCCCGTGATCGGGGTCCGTTCCTTCGGCAGCGACGAAGAACTCGTCGCCCGTCACGTGCAGGCGGCGGTCGACGGACTGCAGAGCAATGCCGTCGCCGCATGCGTCAAGCACTTTCCCGGACACGGCGACACGCATCTGGATTCGCACCACGCGCTGCCCGAGATCTCGCTCGACATCGCCGAGTACGAGCGCGTGCACCTCGAGCCGTTCCGTGCCGCGATCGCCGCGGGGGTCGACGCCATCATGACCGCGCACATCGTCGTTCCGGCGTGGGGGGAGGAACCGGCGACGCTGAATCCCCGGGTGCTCGGGATGCTGCGGGACTGGGGTTTCGACGGCGTCATCATCTCGGACGCCCTCGACATGGCGGCGATCCGCGAGACCGTCGGCATCGGCCAGGGCGCCGCACGCGCCCTGGCGGCCGGCGTCGATCTGCTGTGCATCGGCAACCCGACGAACCGGGGTGAAGCCACGCTCCCCGACCAGGACAGACGGGACTTCCTCGCCGCTCGCGAGGGGATCCTCGCGGCGGTGAGCGACGGCTCGCTGCCGCGCGAGAGACTCGCCGCTGCGGCCCAGCGGGTCGCCCGTCTGGCCGAGACCCTCCGCACTCGTGCCACGACCGCGCCTCCCGTCGGCTACGACGGATCGGAGATCGTCCGACGAGCCATCACCGGCGCGACCGCGGATGCCGAAGTGCTCGCGGTGGTCGACGCCCGCCGTCGTTCGACTCTCGCTGTCGACAGCGCGTCCGCGTATGTGGCTCAGACGCTCGCAGCAGGCGGCCACCGTGTTCGTGTCGACGTCGCGCGTTCGTCGATCGACGAGCAGGACTCCGCTCTCGATCGAGCCGTCCTCGCCGAGGGGCTGACGGTCATCCTCGTGGATCGGCCTGACACCGATGACGCGCAGCGCTCGCTGGTCGAACGCGCCGCTCTGCGCGACCCCGAAGCCGTCGTGGTCAACGTCGGACTCGCGGCCAGGCGGCCACTGCCGCTCCCCGTCGTGGAGGTCGGATCCGCGAGCAGGATCGGTGCTCAGGCCGCCAGAGATCGACTCACCGGCGGGGCTTCGCACCGCGCCGTTCGGTCGCCCGCGAGCGCAGGACCGCCTGACTGAGGCAGGATGACACCGTGGACGACGATGTTCTCGCGCTGGTGCGCCGATCCGTTCCTCGACTGAGTGCTGCAGAAGCACGGGTCGCGGAGACGATCCTCGGTGACCCCACGCTCGTCGTCGATCTCGCCATCAACGATCTCGCGCAGCTCTGTCACACGTCTCTGTCGACCGTGGCCCGGTTCGCGCAGTCGCTCGGCTTCAGCGGGTACCGGGAGCTGCGGGTGGCGGTCGCTCGCACGGTCACGCTCGCCCAGGCGCAGCGGGCGCGTTTCGGCCTCGACACCACGGCGATCGACCCGGACGACGAGCCGTCGGCGATCGCCGCGAAGCTCGCAGCTCAGGAGATCGACGCGATCGAGAAGACGGCGCGCGGGCTCGATGCGGACGCACTCGACCGGGTCGCGAGGGCCGTCGTGGCAGCCCGCCACGTCGATCTGTTCGGGCAGGCGGCCTCGTCGTTGACCGCCCAGGACCTTCAGCAGAAGCTCGCGCGCATCGGCTGTTCGGTCGCGCACTCCGCTGATCCGCATCTGGCCCTCACGACGGCATCGCTGAGGACCTCGGACGACGTCGTCATCGCCTTCTCGCACGGCGGCGAGACCCAGGAGGTCGTCCGCGCCGTCGAGATCGCCCGGGACGCGGGTGCGCTGTCCGTGGCGATCACGAGCGCGCCCGACTCGACGCTCGCGCTCGCCGCCGACATCGTGCTGATCACCTACGCGCAGGAGTCGCCGTTCCGGATGGCCGCGATGTCGAGCCGCATCGCGCAGCTGGCACTGGTCGACATCCTCTTCGTGCGCGTCGTGCAGCACCGGGGCGAACCCGTGGTCATCCCGCTGCAGCTCACGCACGACGCCGCGGCGTCTCGGCGCCGCCGGTAGGGGCCGATCAGTCGATGTGATCGCGGGTGCTGACCAGCGCTCTGGTCGCGATCCTGTGCGCGCGGGCGAGGCTGCCGGTGAGGGAGAGCCCGGTCAGCACGCCGGCGAGGAACCCGGCGGCGAACGCGTCGCCGGCTCCGATGGATTCCACGACGGGGACGTCGAGCGACCTGCTGTCGGTGCGTTCCGCTCCGTCGAACGCCACGGCGCCGTCGGGGCTCGTGGCGAGCAGATACCTCGGCTCGGGGAACAGCTCGCGCAGCCGATCCGGCTCGGCGGTGCCGAACACCGACTCTGCGTCGGGTCGAGTGCAGAACGCGATGTCGGCGCGGCGCACGTAGTCCGAGATCACGGCGCGCCCTTCGTCCTGGCGTCCGCGCCAGAGCGCGGGGCGCCAGTTCACGTCGAAGCTGAGCAGCCGACCGTCGCGGGGTGCATCGAACAGCGCATCCTGTGCAGCCCGCGCGGAAGCCGAGAGAGCAGGCGTGATCCCGGAGGTGTGCACCAGCGCCGCCTGAGCCAGAAGGACGGATGCTGCGGGGGATTCGAGTGTCGCGGGCGACAGCGCCGAGGCTGCTGAGCCCGAGCGGTAGTAGTGCATCGTCCCGTCGACCGAGCCGTCTGGGCGAGGCGACAGCTCTTTCACGTAGAGACCGGTCGGGGCTTCGGCGTCGACGTCGACGGCCGAATCGTCGACCTCGTGTCTGCGCAGCTCGGCCGTGAGGAACCGACCGAAACCGTCGTCGCCCACGCGGGACACGACAGCGGTGCGGATTCCTGCCGATGCCAGTGCGATCGCGGTGTTCCACTCCGCCCCGGCGAGCGATCGGTGAAAGGTGCGCACGTCCTCGAGAGGAGCGGCAGTGGCGGGGACGAAAGAGACGAGGCCCTCGCCGACGCAGACGGCGAGGGGAGATGTGTCGGGCACGTTGTGGACATTACCGGATGGGCACGACCACGTAACTTCCGTAACAGGAATGCAACCTGGAGGTGTTTGCATCGGAATGCGCACTGGGTAGCGTCGAGGCATCACCGTTCCGAAGTCGACGATGTCTTCGGGACGCGCACTGTAGCGCTCGACAGGAAGGTCACACAATGCACCACTCAGTCACGCGTCGGCGAGGACTCCTCGCCGTCACCGGAGCCGCACTGGCGGCGCTGGTCCTCTCGGGATGCGTCGCCAGCGAGCGCAGCGACGACGGCGGAGAGGCTGCGGGCGATGTCGACGGCACGTTCGTGTTCGCCGCATCCTCCGACCCGGCCAGCCTCGACCCGGCATTCGCCCAGGACGGCGAGAGCTTCCGCGTCTCGCGGCAGATGTTCGAGGGCCTCGTGGGCACCGAACCCGGCACGGCCGACCCGGCACCGCTGCTCGCCGAGTCGTGGGAGTCGTCGGAAGACGGCATGAGCCACACATTCACTCTGAAGGAGGACGTCACCTTCCACGACGGCACCCCGTTCAACGCCGAGGCCGTGTGTGCGAACTTCGACCGCTGGTACAACTGGACCGGCCTCGCGGCATCAGAGGCGTTCGGCTACTACTACAACAAGCTCTTCAAGGGCTACGCCGACAGCCCGGCGGACGCCGTCTACAAGTCCTGCACCCCTGACGGCGACTACTCCGTCACGATCGACCTGAACAAGCCGTTCGCCGGATTCGTCGCGTCGCTGTCGCTGCCGTCGTTCTCGATGCAGAGCCCGTCGGCACTCCAGGAGTTCGGCGCCGACGACGTGAGCGGCTCCGCCGAGGCTCCCGTGCTCTCCGAGTACGCGATGGGTCACCCGGTCGGCACCGGCCCGTACCAGTTCGACGAGTGGGCGCCGGGCGAGCAGGTCACGCTCAAGGCCTACGACGACTACTGGGGCGAGGCGGGCCAGATCGACGAGATCATCTTCCGCACGATCGACGACCCGACCGCGCGTCGTCAGGCTCTCGAGTCCGGATCGATCGACGGCTACGACCTCGTGGGTCCTGCCGACACCAAGGCACTCGAGGACGACGGCTTCACCATGGTGTCGCGCCCTCCCTTCACGATCCTCTACCTCGCCTTCAACCAGGCCATCCCCGAGCTGCAGGACCCGAAGGTCCGTGAGGCGCTCTCGTACGCGGTCGACAAGGATGCGCTGATCAGCCAGGTCCTCCCCGAGGGCACCGAGAAGGCGATCGAGTTCGTTCCCGACACCGTCAACGGATACAACCCCGACGTCACGACCTACGACTACGACCCCGAGAAGGCCAAGTCGCTGCTCGCAGAAGCAGGCTATGACGAGGCCAACCCGCTGAAGCTGACCTTCAACTACCCGGTCAACGTCTCGCGTCCGTACATGCCGGACCCCGAGCAGATCTTCACGGTGCTCTCGTCGCAGCTCGCCGAGGTCGGCGTCGAGACCACCCCGGTCTCGGAGGAGTGGGTCGAGTACCTCGACCGCACCACGGGAACGGCCGACCACGGCATCCACCTGCTGGGCTGGACCGGTGACTACAACGACACCGACAACTTCGTCGGCGTCTTCTTCGGTCAGCAGAGCTCGGAGTGGGGCTTCGACAACCCCGAGCTGTTCCAGAAGCTGAACGAGGCTCGCGGTGTCTCCAACCTCGAGGACCAGACGGCCCTCTACGAGGAGATCAACGAGATGGTCGCGCAGTTCATCCCGGGTGTGCCGATCGCGCACCCGGCGCCGACACTGGCCTTCGACCCTCGCGTCGAGAGCTATCCCGCCAGCCCGGTGAACGACGAGGTCTTCACGGACATCGTCCTCACCGAGTAGGTCTGACCGACTGAGATGCCCACCCGGGTCTCCGCGCTCGCCGCGGAGGCCCGGGACCGGCGTACCTTCTGATCAACGGAGACCTCTTGCTGCGCACCATCGGCAGGCGACTGCTTTTCCTCATTCCCACTCTGATCGGCCTCAGCATCCTGCTGTTCGCCTGGGTCAGGGCCCTGCCAGGCGGCCCGGCCGTCGCTCTTCTCGGCGAGAAGGCGACTCCGGAGGCCGTCGCCAGGGTCAACGAACTCTACGGCTTCAACAAGCCGATCCTGGAGCAGTACTTCATCTGGGTCGGCCGCCTCCTCCAGGGCGACTTCGGAACATCGATCCAGACGAACCGGCCCGTGACGGAGGAGTTCTTCCGTCGCTTCCCCGCGACGATCGAGCTGAGTGTTCTCGCGCTCATCTTCGCGGTCGGCGTCGGCATCCCGCTCGGCTACTGGGCGGCTCGCCGCCACGGCAAGTTCACCGACCACGCGTCGGTGGTGCTGAGCCTCGTGGGCATCACCATCCCGGTGTTCTTCCTGGCCTTCATCCTGAAATACGTGTTCGCGGTGCAGCTCGGGTGGCTTCCCTCGGACGGCCGTCAGAACCCTCGAATAGATGCCACGCACCCGACGGGGTTCTACGTCTGGGACGGCATCATCACCGGCGAGTTCGACGCGTCCTGGGACGCGCTCATGCACCTCGTCCTCCCGGCGTTGGCGCTCGGCACGATCCCGCTCGCGATCATCGTCCGCATCACCAGGGCGAGTGTCCTGGAGGTGCAGAACGCCGACTACGTGCGCACGGGCCGCGCGAAGGGTGTCGGTTCGTCGACTCTGCGCAGTCGCTTCATCCTGCGCAACGCGATGCTGCCCGTGATCACGACGATCGGTCTGCAGACCGGACTCCTCATCTCGGGGGCGGTGCTCACCGAGACCGTCTTCGCGTTCCCCGGCATCGGATCCTTCCTCGCGAGGGCGATCTTCACGCGGGACTTCCCGGTGCTCCAGGGGTTCATCATCTTCATCGCGATCGCCTACGCGCTGATCAACCTGGCGGTCGACGTGTCGTACAGCTTCATCGATCCGAGAGTGCGGGTGCAGTGATGTCCCGTCTCGTTCTCCGAAAGGGGGTGGCGTCATGACCATCTCGCTCCCACCCGCGCAAGGACCATCCGCAGCGAGCGGCGAGGTCGTCGACACCGTCGCCGTCGGCCGAGCAGGGCTCAGAGAGGGCCCTGGCGGATTCTGGCACGATGTGTTCCGCCGCCTCCGCCGCAACCCCACCGCCTGGATCGGCGCCGGCATCGTCCTGGTGTTCATCCTGGTGTCGGTGCTCGCTCCCGTGCTCGCTCCGTATCCCGAGACCGCATTGCCCGGCGCGAAGTTCATCACGCCGACGCACATCCCGGGACCGGGGGAGCTGCCCGAGTTCCCGCTCGGCCTCGACCGCTTCGGCGGCGACGTGCTCTCCAAGCTCATCTGGGGTGCGCAGGCGTCGCTGCTGATCGGTGTCATCTCGACCGCCCTGGGTCTGGTCGGCGGAATGATCCTCGGTCTTCTCGCCGGCACGTTCGGCGGATGGGTCGACACGTTCATCATGCGCGTCGTCGACATCATCCTGTCGGTGCCGAACCTGCTGCTGGCCGTCTCGATCGCCGCGATCCTGGGTCAGACGCCCTTCGCGGTGATGATCGCGATCGGTGCGTCGCAGGTTCCGATCTTCGCGCGCCTGCTGCGCGCGTCGATGCTGCAGCAGCGATCGAGCGACTATGTGCTCTCGGCCCAGACGCTGGGCCTCGGACGCGGTCAGATCACCATGTCGCACGTGCTGCCCAACGCGATCGGCCCGGTCATCGTGCAGGGGACGCTCACGCTGGCGACGGCTGTCATCGATGCGGCGGCGCTGTCGTTCCTCGGTCTCGGCGGCGGTCGCCCCGAGACGGCCGAGTGGGGGCGCATGCTCACCTACGCGCAGGCCGAGCTCGCCATCGCGCCGTGGCTGGCATTCCTGCCCGGCATCTGCATCGCGGTCACCGCGCTCGGCTTCACCCTGTTCGGTGAGGCGCTGCGCGAGGCCATGGACCCGAGGACGAGAGCACGATGAACGCTGCGAACGAGAACCGGGCGCCGAACGCGCCCCTGCTGTCCGTCGAGGGCCTGGCCGTCGACTTCGCCACCATGGACGGCGTCGTGCACGCGGTCGAGGGCGTCGACCTCGAGATCGCTCCGGGTGAGACCGTCGCGATCGTGGGGGAGTCGGGGTCGGGCAAGTCGACGACCGCGATGGCCATCATCGGGCTGCTCGCCGGGGGCGGCCGCGTCGCCGCCGGCAGCATCCGCCTCGACGGCCGCGACATCACGCGCGCCTCCGAGAACGAGCTGCGCACGATCAGGGGGCGTGACATCGGCCTCGTGCCACAGGACCCGATGTCCAACCTGAATCCGGTCGCCAAGATCGGCACCCAGGTCGCCGAGACCCTCCTCGCGCACGGTCTCGCCACCAGGCAGAACGTGAAGGAGAAGGTCGTCGAGGCGCTCAGCGCCGCGGGCCTGCCCGACCCCGAACGCCGTGCGAAGCAGTATCCGCACGAGTTCTCGGGTGGCATGCGCCAGCGCGCGCTGATCGCGATCGGTCTGGCGTGCAAACCTCGTCTGCTGATCGCGGACGAGCCGACGAGTGCGCTCGACGTCACCGTGCAGCACACGATCCTCGACCAGATCGGTCAGATGACGCGCGAGCTGGGCACGGCCGTGCTGCTCATCACGCATGACCTCGGTCTCGCGGCCGAGCGCGCCGAGCGCGTCGTCGTGATGCACCGGGGCAAGGTCGTCGAGCAGGGGCCGGCCAAGCAGATCCTCGAGGCGCCGCAGCATCCGTACACGCAGTCGCTCGTGGCGGCGGCACCGTCGGTCGCGGCCGCGCGCCTGCGGCCGGAGGCGTTCCGTGTCGAGGACCGGCCCGCTCAAGGGGCGGATGCTCCGGCCCTGGCGGACGAGGTGACGCCCGGGGTTCCGGCCGCCGACCACATCGTCGAGTTCGAGCACCTCACCAAGGTGTATCCGGTCCGAGGGCAGAAGGAGGACTTCGTCGCCGTGAACGACGTCTCTCTCGCGATCCCTCGGGGTGAGACGGTCGCCATCGTGGGCGAGTCCGGGTCCGGCAAGACCACCACGGCGCGGATGCTGCTCAAGATCATCGAGCCGACGAGCGGCCTCATCCGGTACGGGGGCAAGGACATCGCGTCCCTCGACCGCGCGGAGACGAAGGACTTCCGTCAGCGGGTGCAGCCGATCTTCCAGGACCCGTACTCGAGCCTGAACCCGATGTTCACGATCGAGCGCCTGATCTCCGAGCCGCTCGACTTCTACAAGCGGGGGAGCAGCGCCGACAGGCGCAAGCGCGTCCGCCAGCTGCTCGACGATGTGGCCCTGCCGCAGTCCATGCTGCGGCGGTATCCGTCGGAGCTGTCCGGCGGGCAGCGGCAGCGTGTCGCGATCGCCAGGGCGCTCGCCCTCTCGCCCGATCTGATCGTGTGCGACGAGCCGGTGTCGGCGCTGGACGTGCTCGTGCAGGACCAGATCCTCACACTGCTCGGCGACCTGCAGACCGAGTACGGGCTCAGCTATCTGTTCATCTCGCACGACCTCGCGGTCGTGCGACTGATCAGCGACTACGTGTGCGTGATGAAGGACGGATCTCTCGTCGAGGCGGCTTCGTCGGAGGAGATCTTCACGAACCCGCGCGACCCGTATACGCGCCGCCTGCTGGCGTCGATCCCGGGGAACGAACTCAACATCGCCTCCTGAGGCTCCGAGAGCGCATGGTCACAGCCGGTATATAGGCTGTGGCCATGCGCTCTCCCCTTCCGTCCGCGGCAGTCATCCTCCTCGCTGCATCGCTCGTCCTGACCGGATGCTCCTTCCCTACCACGGAGTCGTCGACCTCGACGGGCGAGGAGCCGGCGGAGTCGAGTGCTCCGAGCACGCAGGAATCGACGAGTCTCGACGCGGCACCCGCCACGGGAGAGACGATCACCGGAGACGGGTACACCTACGTCGTCCCCGAGGGGTGGGCCGTGCCCGATCAGGAGATCGCCGGCTTCAGCCCGGACACGCTCGCCGCGAACCGACAGGACACGGACGGGTTCGCCGACAACGTCAACGTCCTCGAGTCGCCTGCCGGCCTCGTCACTCCTGACCTCGTCGAGAGCGCCGGAGTGACCGAGCTCGAGGGAGCCGGCGCGACCGACATCGTCGTGAACGACCGGGTGACGATCGCAGACTCCGAGTCCGCTCACCTGTCGGCGTCGATGACGAGCGAGGGCACGACCTACAGCGTCGAGCAGTACTACGTCAGCACCGACGACCAGACCTACGTCGTCACGTTCTCGTTCAGCGACACGGTGACTCCCGACGAGCGGCAGGCGGTCGCCGAGTCGATCCTCGTCACCTGGACCTGGGTCTGACCGACGTCCGACGAGGCGTCCTGAGGGCGCCAATACCGCAGCATCCGAAGAACGTCAAGGATTGAGCTTGCCATGTCGCAAGTTCGCGCGTATAGTTGGTAGTTGCGCTCGCTTCTCCCTGCCCTCATATGGTGGTCGGCATTTCGTTGAGCATCCGGGCGCACACTCACCTGACGACAAAGGAATCGAGAAGCCCTGCGGGGCTCACGGAGGTTATTCCCTTGGCTGCTGCTCGCAACGCATCCACCACCACCACCACTAAGAACGGACGCGGAGCATCCCGTCTTTCGTTCGCCAAGATCTCCGACACGCTGACGGTCCCTGACCTTCTCGCTCTGCAGACCGAATCCTTCGGCTGGCTCGTCGGCAACGACGCCTGGAAGGCTCGTGTCGCAGAGGCCAAGAAGGCCGGCCGCACAGACGTGAACGAGAACAGCGGCCTCGGCGAGATCTTCGAGGAGATCTCCCCGATCGAGGACCTCGGCGAAACGATGCAGCTGTCGTTCACGAACCCGTACCTCGAGCCGGAGAAGTACTCGATCGAGGAGTGCAAGGAGCGTGGCAAGACCTACGCCGCTCCGCTGTACGTCGAGGCCGAGTTCATGAACCACCTCACGGGCGAGATCAAGACCCAGACGGTCTTCATGGGCGACTTCCCGCTCCAGACCGACAAGGGCACGTTCATCATCAACGGCTCCGAGCGCGTCGTCGTCTCGCAGCTCGTGCGCTCCCCGGGTGTCTACTTCGACAAGACCCCCGACAAGACGTCCGACAAGGACATCGTGTCGGCGCGCGTCATCCCGAGCCGTGGTGCATGGCTCGAGTTCGAGATCGACAAGCGCGACCAGGTCGGCGTCCGTGTCGACCGCAAGCGCAAGCAGTCGGTCACCGTGTTCCTCAAGGCGCTGGGCATGACCAGCGAGGAGATCCTCACGGAGTTCGCCGGCTACACCTCGATCGAGGAGACGCTCGCGAAGGACACCATCGTCACGAAGGAAGATGCGCTCCGCGACATCTACCGCAAGCTGCGTCCGGGCGAGCAGGTCGCTGCCGAGGCCGCGCGTGCGCTTCTCGACAACTTCTACTTCAACCCGAAGCGCTACGACCTGGCGAAGGTGGGTCGTTACAAGATCAACCACAAGCTCGGTCTCGACGCACCGCTGACCGACTCGGTCCTCACGGTTCAGGACATCGTCGCGACGATCAAGTACCTCGTGCGTCTGCACGCAGGCACGGAAGAGACCTTCCCCGGCATCCGCTCGGGCAAGAAGGCCGACATCCGCATCGCGACCGACGACATCGACAACTTCGGCAACCGTCGCATCCGCGCGGTCGGCGAGCTGATCCAGAACCAGGTCCGCACCGGTCTCTCCCGCATGGAGCGCGTCGTCCGCGAGCGCATGACCACGCAGGACATCGAGGCGATCACGCCGCAGACCCTGATCAACGTGCGCCCCGTCGTCGCAGCGATCAAGGAGTTCTTCGGAACCTCGCAGCTCTCGCAGTTCATGGACCAGAACAACCCGCTCGCGGGTCTGACCAACAAGCGCCGCCTCTCGGCTCTCGGCCCCGGTGGTCTGAGCCGTGACCGCGCAGGTGTCGAGGTCCGTGACGTCCACCCGTCGCACTACGGCCGCATGTGCCCCATCGAGACCCCGGAAGGCCCGAACATCGGTCTGATCGGTGCTCTCGCGACCTTCGCGCGCATCAACTCGTTCGGCTTCATCGAGACCCCGTACCGCAAGGTCACCGGGGGCGTCGTCACCGAGGAGATCGACTACCTGACGGCTTCCGAAGAGGTCGACTTCAACATCGCGCAGGCCAATGCCCCGCTCGACAAGAACGGTCGCTTCATCGAGAGCCACGTCCTGGCCCGCCCCAAGGGCGGCAGCGGCGAGGTCGACATGTTCCTCCCGGAGGACATCGGCTACATCGATGTCTCGCCTCGCCAGATGGTGTCGGTCGCGACCTCGCTCGTGCCGTTCCTCGAGCACGACGATGCGCAGCGCGCGCTCATGGGCGCCAACATGCAGCGTCAGGCTGTGCCGCTGCTGCGCAGCGACTCGCCGCTCGTCGGAACCGGTATGGAGGGCTACACCGCCATCGACGCCGGCGACGTGCTCACGGCTGAGAAGCCGGGTGTCGTCACCGAGGTCTCCGCAGACCGCGTCACCGTCATGCTCGACGAGGGTGGAACGCAGGATTACCACCTGCGCAAGTTCGACCGCTCCAACCAGGGCACGTCGTACAACCAGAAGGTCGTCGTCAACGAGGGCGACCGCGTCGAGGTCGGAGAGGTCATCGCTGATGGCCCCGCCACCGAGAACGGCGAGCTGGCCCTCGGAAAGAACCTCCTCGTCGCGTTCATGACGTGGGAAGGCTACAACTTCGAGGACGCGATCATCCTCAGCCAGGACCTCGTGAAGGACGACACCCTCTCCTCGATCCACATCGAGGAATACGAGGTCGACGCCCGCGACACGAAGCTCGGCAAGGAGGAGATCACCCGTGATCTCCCCAACGTCAGCCCTGAGCTGCTGAAGGATCTCGACGAGCGCGGCATCATCCGCATCGGCGCCGAGGTCCGCCCCGGCGACATCCTCGTCGGCAAGGTCACGCCGAAGGGCGAGACCGAGCTGTCGGCGGAAGAGCGTCTGCTCCGCGCGATCTTCAACGAGAAGAGCCGCGAGGTCCGTGACACCTCTCTGAAGGTGCCCCACGGTGAGCAGGGCACGATCATCGCCGTCAAGGAGTTCAACGCCGAGGACGGCGACGACGAGCTCGGCTCCGGTGTCAACCGCCGAGTCGTGGTCTACATCGCCCAGAAGCGCAAGATCACCGAGGGTGACAAGCTCGCCGGTCGTCACGGCAACAAGGGTGTCATCGCGAAGATCCTCCCGATCGAGGACATGCCGTTCCTCGCGGACGGAACCCCCGTCGACATCGTGCTGAACCCGCTGGGCATCCCGGGTCGAATGAACTTCGGTCAGGTGCTCGAGACCCACCTCGGGTGGATCGCGAAGCAGGGCTGGAAGGTCGAAGGAAACCCGGAGTGGGCTACGAAGCTCCCGAAGGACGCCTTCGAGGCCGCACCCGGCACCAAGGTCGCCACCCCGGTGTTCGACGGTGCGAGCGAGGAGGAGATCGCAGGTCTCCTCGACTCGACCATCCCGACCCGTGACGGCGTGCGCCTGATCGACTCCACCGGAAAGGCCCAGATGTTCGACGGGCGCTCCGGCGAGCCGTTCCCGGCGCCGATCTCGGTGGGCTACATGTACATCCTGAAGCTCCACCACCTGGTCGACGACAAGATCCACGCGCGTTCGACTGGTCCGTACTCGATGATCACCCAGCAGCCGCTCGGTGGTAAGGCGCAGTTCGGTGGCCAGCGATTCGGTGAGATGGAGGTGTGGGCCCTCGAGGCCTACGGTGCCGCATACGCGCTCCAGGAGCTCCTCACGATCAAGTCCGACGACATCCTCGGCCGCGTCAAGGTGTACGAGGCCATCGTCAAGGGCGAGAACATCCAGGAGCCCGGCATCCCCGAGTCCTTCAAGGTGCTCATGAAGGAGATGCAGTCGCTCTGCCTGAACGTCGAGGTCCTCTCGGCAGACGGCACGCTCGTCAACCTGCGTGACACCGACGACGAGGCCTTCCGCGCTGCGGAGGAGCTCGGCATCAACATCTCCAGCCGCTTCGAGGCCGCCTCGATCGACGAGATCTAAGGTTCAGGCCGCCGACTGAGCAGCATGCCCGGTCGGCGGCCCACCTCCCCGATTTCTTCAGAAGAATTCCTACACAGGAGAATTTGTGCTCGAGTCAAACACTTTCGATGAGCTTCGCATCGGCCTGGCCACCGCGGACCACATCCGCGCCTGGTCCTACGGCGAGGTCAAGAAGCCTGAAACCATCAACTACCGCACCCTGAAGCCGGAGAAGGACGGTCTCTTCGGAGAGCAGATCTTCGGCCCGTCCCGCGACTGGGAGTGCGCCTGCGGAAAGTACAAGCGTGTCCGCTTCAAGGGCATCGTCTGCGAGCGCTGCGGCGTCGAGGTCACCAAGTCCTCGGTCCGTCGTGAGCGCATGGGTCACATCGAGCTCGCCGCTCCCGTCACCCACATCTGGTACTTCAAGGGTGTTCCCTCGCGTCTGGGCTACCTGCTCGACATGGCGCCGAAGGACCTCGAGAAGGTCATCTACTTCGCCGCCTACATGGTCATCTCGGTCGACGAGGATGCTCGTCACCGCGACCTGGGCACGCAGGAGAACAACATCCGTCTCGAGCTGAAGACGCTCGGAGACCGTCGCGACGCGAAGATCGCCGAGCGTCTGGCACGCCTGGAGGAGGAGCTCGCTTCCCTCGAGGCGGAGGGCGCCAAGGCCGACGCGAAGAAGAAGGTCAAGGACGCCGCCGAGAAGGAGATGTCGCTCATCCGCAAGGGTGCCGACGAGGCGATCGCCAAGCTCGAGCGCGTGTGGGAAGACTTCCGCACCCTCGAGGTCGGCGCACTGCGTCCCGAGGACGACGTCTTCCACGAGCTGCAGGACCGTTTCGGTCAGTACTTCGAGGCCTACATGGGCGCCGAGTCGATCCAGCGTCGCCTCGCGGCGTTCGACCTGGCAGCCGAGGCGGAGAGCCTGCACCTGCAGATCTCCGAGGGCAAGGGCCAGCGCAAGATCCGCGCGATCAAGCGTCTGAAGGTCGTCAACTCGTTCCTGGAGACCGGCATGAGCCCGGCCGCCATGGTGCTGGATGTCGTTCCGGTGATCCCGCCGGAGCTGCGCCCGATGGTGCAGCTCGACGGTGGCCGCTTCGCGACCTCCGACCTCAACGACCTCTACCGTCGTGTGATCAACCGCAACAACCGTCTTCGTCGTCTGATCGACCTCGGTGCCCCCGAGATCATCGTCAACAACGAGAAGCGGATGCTGCAGGAGGCCGTCGACGCACTGTTCGACAACGGTCGCCGTGGTCGTCCCGTCACCGGAACCGGCAACCGCGCCCTGAAGTCCCTCAGCGACATGCTGAAGGGCAAGCAGGGTCGCTTCCGTCAGAACCTGCTCGGAAAGCGCGTCGACTACTCCGGCCGTTCGGTCATCATCGTCGGACCGCAGCTCAAGCTGCACCAGTGCGGTCTGCCCAAGCAGATGGCTCTGGAGCTCTTCAAGCCGTTCGTGATCAAGCGCCTGATCGACCTCGGTCACTCGCAGAACATCAAGGCAGCCAAGCGCGCTGTCGAGCGCACCCGTCCCGAGGTCTGGGACGTGCTCGAGGAGATCATCCGCGAGCGTCCGGTGCTGCTCAACCGTGCACCCACCCTGCACCGTCTGGGCATCCAGGCCTTCGAGCCTCAGCTCGTCGAGGGCAAGGCCATCCAGCTGCACCCGCTCGTCTGCGCGGCGTTCAACGCCGACTTCGACGGTGACCAGATGGCTGTCCACCTGCCGCTGTCGGTCGAGGCTCAGGCCGAGGCCCGCGTGCTGATGCTCGCGTCGAACAACATCCTGAAGCCGTCCGACGGCCGCCCGGTCACCCTGCCTTCGCAGGACATGATCATCGGTCTGCACCACCTGACCACGGTCAAGGCGGGCGCAGCCGGTGAGGGCCGTGCATTCGGTTCGGTGGGCGAGGCGATCCTGGCCAAGGACGAGGGAACCCTTGACCTGCAGGCCAAGGTCCGCATCCGCATCCCGGGTCTGACCTTCCTCGAGGGCGAAGCTCCCGAGGGCTACGAGCGTCACGGTCTCGTCGACGCATCGCTCGGTCAGGCGATCTTCAACGACACGCTTCCCAAGGGATACCCGTTCGTCCGCGAGCAGGCTGACAAGAACAAGCTGTCGCAGATCGTCAACAAGCTGGCCGAGGAGTACCCCAAGGTCGAGACGGCTGCGTCGCTGGACCGCATCAAGGACGCCGGTTTCTACTGGGCGACTCGCTCCGGTGTGACCGTCGCTCTGAGCGACATCCTGACGCCTCCGAACAAGGCGGAGATCGTCGCCGGCTACGAGAAGCAGGCCGCGAAGGTCCAGTCCCAGTACGAGAAGGGCCTGACGACCGACACCGAGCGTCGCCAGGAGCTCATCAAGATCTGGACCGAGGCGACGGACGAGGTTCAGGCCGCGATGCGGGCGAACTTCCCCGAGGACAACACCATCAACCGCATGGTGTCGTCCGGTGCTCGTGGTAACTGGCTGCAGATCCGGAACATCGCCGGTATGCGTGGTCTGGTGAACAACCCCAAGGGTGAGATCATCCCGCGTCCGATCATCTCCTCGTACCGCGAGGGTCTGTCGGTGGCGGAGTACTTCATCGCGACGCACGGTACCCGTAAGGGTCTGGCCGACACCGCTCTGCGTACCGCCGACTCGGGTTACCTGACCCGTCGTCTGGTGGATGTCTCGCAGGACGTCATCATCCGCGAAGAGGACTGCGGCACGTCGAAGGGCCTCGAGCTCCCGATCGCCGCTCCGAACTCGCAGGGCGAGCTGGTGCGCGACGCGAACGTCGAGAACTCGGTGTTCGCTCGTACGCTGGCCTCCGATGTGGTCGACAGCAAGGGCGAGGTTCTCGCTTCTGCCGGTGACGACGTGGGTGACGTGCTCATCGACAAGCTGGTCGCGCTGGGTGTCGAGAGCATCAAGGTGCGCTCGGTGCTCACGTGTGACTCCGCTGTCGGTGTCTGCGCGCAGTGCTACGGCCGTTCGCTCGCGACGGGTAAGACCGTCGACATCGGAGAGGCCGTCGGCATCATCGCGGCCCAGTCGATCGGTGAGCCCGGTACCCAGCTGACGATGCGTACCTTCCACACCGGTGGTTCGGCTTCGGCCGATGACATCACGCAGGGTCTGCCCCGCGTGCAGGAGCTCTTCGAGGCGCGTACCCCCAAGGCTGCGTCGCCGATCGCAGAGGCCGACGGTCGCATCACTATCGACGAGACGGACAAGGCCAAGAGGCTCATCCTGACGCCCGACAACGGTGACGAGGAAGTGATCTACCCGGTTCTGAAGCGTGCGACGCTTCTGGTCGAGGACGGTCAGCACGTCAGCGTCGGTCAGCCGCTCCTGGTCGGAACGCTCGACCCCAAGGAGGTCATGCGTGTCATGGGTGCCCGCGAGGTGCAGCGTTACCTCGTCGGTGGCGTCCAGGGCGTGTACCGCTCGCAGGGTGTGCCGATCCACGACAAGCACATCGAGGTCATCGTCCGTCAGATGCTCCGCAAGGTCACCGTCGTCGATCACGCCGACACGACCCTGCTTCCGGGTGAGATGGTCGACCTCAAGCGCTACCAGGCGATCAACCGCGAGGCTGTGGCAGAGGGCAAGCGCCCGGCGTCCGGCCGTTCGGAGCTGATGGGTATCACGAAGGCGTCGCTCGCGACGGAGTCGTGGCTGTCGGCCGCCTCCTTCCAGGAGACGACCCGCGTGCTCACCGAGGCTGCGATGCAGGGCAAGCGCGACCCGCTGGTCGGTCTCAAGGAGAACGTCATCATCGGTAAGCTCATCCCCGCCGGAACCGGTCTCTCGAAGTACCGCGACGTCACGGTCGAGGCCACCGAGGAAGCCAAGAGCGAGCGCTACCCGAACCGGATCTTCGCATCCGACGGCGCGTACGCTGACGGCGACTTCGGCTACGTCGACTTCGACGCGTTCTCGACGGACGACATCACGCCGGGTACGTACAATTGACCCGCTTGCGGGTCATGATTGAGCGAGCACGCGCGTAGCGCGAGCGAGTCGAAAAACTGACGTACTGAGTGAGTGAGTGAGAAGGCCCCGGGCGATTCGCCCGGGGCCTTCTTCGTGTCCGGATGCCGTCAGTCGAAGAGGTGCGCCACGATGCTCGAGGTATAGCCCTCGGGGGCCAGGTTGGAGTATTCGGAGTCGATCAGCACGTCGTCACGCCAGAACAGGGTGCGCCCGTCGGTGACCGGGTACTGCGTGTTCGGCCAGGTCTTCTCGCAGCGGGTGCCGCCGTCCGGCGTGAAGCACGTGAAGCCCTCGTCGGCGACGAGAGCGTTCAGCATGTCGAGGGCCGGGCCGCGGCTCATCAGAGAGATCGTCGTGACGAGACGGGTGGTGTCGGCCTTCGGGTCCGCCCAGATGCAGGTCAGCGTGCCGTCGTCGCCCACTCCGGAGGGCCCGAGGGCCGCATCGTTGAGCGGGATGCCGTCGAGCTGGGCGAGCACGTCGTCCGACAGGATGGCGCGACAATCGGAGGGCAGAGCGATCGGCGTCTCGGTCGGAGTGGGGGAGGGTGACGGACTTGTCGATCCATCGGGCGAAGAACTCGACGACGGCTCCCCGGATTCGCTCGGGCCGGCGGATCCTGAGCCGGTGGAACCGCAGCCGGTGAGCAGCGTCACGAGCAGGAGAGCCGCAGCTCCGGCGGCGATTCGAGGGTTCATGCGCTCACCGTAGCGCTGATGGGATGCAGTGCAGGGAAGCCGCGCAAGCGGGCCCAGAAGCCGCTCTCGCGGTAGTGTCGGCAGAATGAGTGATGAATCCTCCCGAGCACGCGGTGCAGTCGTCGTCGGAGACGCACTGATCGACGAGATCCACGACGGCGGTGGAGTGCGAGAGCTGGTGGGCGGCGCGGCGCTGAACGTCGCCGTCGGCCTTCGCCGGCTGGGCGTGCCGACGACGCTGATCGCGATGGTCGGAGAGGACGAAGCGGGTGCGCACATCCGCGAGTACCTCGACGATCACGACGTGCGACTGATCGCGAGCGAGGCGCCGCTGGGCTCGTCTCGTGCGATCGTGCAGCGTGCGTCGGACGGCGAGCCCGTCTACGTCTTCAACGAGGCGGCGCAGAGGCGCAGCATCCGGTACTCGGGCGAAGCCGTCCAGGCGATCGCCGACTCGGGTCTCGTGGCCGTCAGCTGCTTCCCCTTCGATGTGCCTGCTGAGGTCGATGCGCTGCTCGAGGCCGTCGGTGATGCTCGACTCGCTGTCGACCCGAACCCGCGTTCGGGGATGCTGAGTGATCGTGCCGAGTTCGTGCGCGGTTTCGAGCGTGCGGCTGCCGGGGCATCGATCGTCAAGGTCGGCGCCGATGATGCGTCGCTTCTCTATGACGGCGATCTCGACGCACTCAGGGCACGGTTGCGTGCCCTCGGTGTCAGCGCGGTTCTCGCGACCGCGGGTGCGGATGGCGCGGCTCTCGAGTCGGATGCCGGAATCGTCACGGCGCCCATCTCGACGCTGCCCGGCCGCGTCGTCGACACCGTCGGGGCCGGCGATGCGACCCTCGCAGCCGTGGCTTCGGGACTGGCGCACGGCACGCCCTCCGACGCTGACGGGTGGCGGCAGCTGCTCGTCCGAGCTATGGATGTGGCCGCCGCGACCTGCCGCGCCGAGGGCGGCCTGCTGCGGACTCCGGAGTCGCTGGCCGACCCCGACCAGGGCGTTTTCGGGAGCTGACCGCTCGATTTCTCGCGCCTGCCCTCGGCAGGTATGATTATCTATCGTGCCCCCGGTTGGCTGTCGAAGTCGGACGGGTGCGCTCTGGCGAGTTACCCAAGCGGCCAAAGGGATCTGACTGTAAATCAGACTGCTCAGCATTCGGGGGTTCGAATCCCTCACTCGCCACCAGAGAAGTTCCTCGGATCTAGATCTCAGATGTTCTCGGATCTAAACACCACATGAGAAGGGCCGCCAGTATCACTCGGCGGCCCTTCTCTCGTGGCGCCGATCATCCTCCCGCCCCGACTGCTGGCCGCGGCGTCGCACGCACGCCCGGAACGATCCGGGACCCGACGTACAACCGCACGGCCCTGTCCTCCCCGGCGACGATGACTTCGACCGAGAAGAAGCATCCTCCTGAGCACCGATACCATGCGTCTATGTCGAAAGGGAGCAAGCGGATCTTGGCTGCGAAACAGACGCTTGCGCGTAGCGTTTCGACGGACGTCCGGCGCCGGCCTTGGACGCTTGTGGGCGCCGGGCTGCTCGTTGCCGCTGCGCTTGTCGCAGTAGGGCTGTCGCAGTATCTGGGCGCTGGGGCTCCAGAACCGTCGAGCGTCGAATCGGAGAGGGCGATCCGCAACTTCTCCTACGCGCTCGTGATTCCGTTCGCGGAGAGTGCGGGAGTCGTACTGCCGACGTTCGTCGCGGCGTTGCTCGCCCTGGCCGTGCTTGAGGCAACGCAGTTCGGGGCCGCCACTGTTACTCAGATCGTCATCTTCATCGGAGGGCTGGCCGCCACATGGGGATGGGTTGCCGGCTTCGCTTTCGTCGTTGGGGAGTTGAATGGTGCCGACACTCTGGCTGCGGCGGTTCTGGCACTCGTCTGCGTTCTTGTCGCCGCGGTCATCGTCGAGGTGCTCCCTTTGGGGGCGGAGGTTCGCGCTCAAGAGTCCGAGTACCGGCAGCAGCGTGTGCGCGCGGTGTTCGACGAGATCCGTGCTGGCTGGGAGAAACGTTCCGGTGCCCCCGCGGACCTCTCACGACTTCGCACCAACCGCGCGGTCCTCATCGTTGTGGGCTGGTACGCGGCGTCCATCGTCGCTTCAGGTGGCGTCGTGTTCGTGGCAGCTGCGGTCGGCGGAGCTGCGGGCAGCGACTGGTGGACGCTCCTGCTTGTGTACCCGCTGCTGCCTATTGCAATGCTCGTGATCGTCCACATCAATGCCCTTCAGCTCGCACGCCTGCGACCTCCAGTGGTGGGGTGGTTGGACGCTGAAGGGACTGTCTACGTCACGCGATGGGTGATCTTCGCCGGTGCAGCCGCGTACCTTTTTATTGTCGCGGGATTCGCGGTTTTGCTCTCCGTGGTGAGCGTCAGCGCGGGCGCGAGATTCGGAGGGGTCGAGATCGCACTTTCCGGGCTGAGCGTAATCCACATCGTGCTCTGGCTCGCTAGTTACTTTCCCGTTTTCCGAGGTCCCCGCTGGACGTGGCTTCTCGGCACGGCGGCCATCGTCACCCACCTGCGCTTTCAGAAAACACGGCTGCGCACCTTCAAGAAGGTTCGTAAGGCGGACAAGGTCCTCGCGAAGGCTTCCCGCAGCAGGCCCTGAGGTCGGTTGCGGCCCGACACCGGTGGGGCGAGAGCCGACTGGCCCACGCACAGGGAGCGGTTGCGGACTGCCAGCTACGGGATCGCGTTGCCGTTGCGCCCGACTCGGCGTGCATCCTCGCCGCCCTCGGTACTTTGCTGGCGCTGAAGCGCCGTAGGGTCGCCGCCGACAGCTGGGAGCGCGTCATCTGACGGGTGGGGCGGGAAACCGCCCCACCCGTTTCTGCGTGGGTGCAGGTTCTCGGCGCTCCTCCATATGAGACGGGCTCTGTCTCGTGCGCGCGGTGTCTGCGATGTCAGACAGGGACGGCTCGCCCCCGGTCGCGAACCTCGCCTACTTGATCCCCGGTGACGCGGAAAGGCTATCCGGCGCAACGAAGCGCAGCGACAAGAGCAACTGCTCGGTGCCGCGTGCACCAATAATTCGACGTGCGCCTGTCGGTTCATCCAGCCAAGCGTGGACATCGCCTGGGTGACTCTCGACTGTTCGATGACCGGGTCCGTGGGGAGGACGAATCCCGAAGCGACCCATCCGACTGCGACCTCCATCGCGTGCGCATCTATCGCCGAATGCTGCGCGGGGCATGCGAGAGCGTCCGGCGCCGTGGCGCCTCGAAACTGCAGCGCCTGGAGCACGCCCGTCAGTGCGCCGCCGACGACGACGTCTGCGTTGCGGGAGTGAACGACGGCAAGCCCCCCTGGCGGAAACCTCACTTCGACACGCGGTTCTACCCCGTTCACGAGAACCTTCAGCCACGGGAGCTTCCGAGCATCTTCGCGGGGGACATCGGTGAGAGGGTGCAGACGGACTCCCGTCGCGAAGCCGTCAACGACGACTGGGATGCGAGCGCAGCGGCAACTGCCGAGAACTCACCAGCGAATAGGCTGCCGTGCTCACGCACTGAAACCTCGAGCGCTGATATCCACCACTCGTGGGCGGCAGGCGGTCACGTCTCTGCACATGAGAACACCAGCGGGGCTGAGCACGCTGCCTGGCGCGACAGCGCGGGCGTGCGGGGCGCGTTCGAGAGCTGCGCAGTACGCCCAGCCCTCGCCTGGACCGGGTCAGTCGCCGTCGCCTTCATAATCCTGTGGCTCGTCGCTAGGTTCTTGTCCTCCGGGTGCAGGCGTCGCGGACCGCAGTCGCATCTCGCGTCCGATTGCGGCGAGCACAATTGACCGTCGGTTCTCCGGAGTGTCCACCAGCTTCGTCGAGCTGGACACGTTCGTTTTGATCTCACGCGCGTACCGCTGCGCAACCTGGGAGAGATCGAAATGGTGAGAGGCCTCCGGGAGGTCGAACCCTTCGATGCGAGCGCGCTCCGCACCTTTGTCGAAGGACACGGTTAGTCGCACGAAATACCCGAGAACCTCGAGATCCCCGTAACGCCTCGCCTGCTCATGAATCCACGAGGCGAATCCGAGGGAGTCGATGACATTCCACCCCGTCAGGGCTTCACGGATACGCCAGGGCATGTCCGTTGCCGTCGCTCCCGTAGCGTCCAGAAGCTGACGGATCGCGCGAGTCACCGCATGTCGCACGTCGGTGGAGAGTAGCAGCGGGCGTGACCCGTCAGGCGAGTCGTCAGCTGCCCAATACACGGCCGTCGCCACGAGCGCACCGCGGCTTCCGCCCGACATCGCCTCGATGACGGAAGTAACCGAGTCCGCTGGGAGTTCGCGCAGCCTTTGCGCGATGAGTCGACGAATGGCATACGTCGATTCCAGCGGTTCCGGGGCAGTGAGATCGATCTCCGCGATCTCGGCCAGCCATGCGAAGGTCTCGGGGTTGACAATTTCTGCTGCGGCGGCGGCCGCAGCGATCTTCGATGACGTCAGAACGCGATTCTTGCTCAGCCCCTCCGTGCACCCGTCTGCTGCGGCCGACGAGCGCCCGGCGCCCCTCTCGAAGTCCGCAATGGCTTCTCTAGCAACACTGTCCGCGAAGTCTCCGTCCGGGACGCCCGCGGTGAAGTACCGGTCGAAGTACTGCTCGGACCCGATGTGAGGCCGCTGTGTCGAACCACCCGCTGAGGGTCGTTCCGTCGCTTGCGCGAATCGCGGAAACAGTTCTGCGAGGGCAGCCAGGGTTGTCCCCGTATCAGACGCCCTCGTCCCCGCCTGATCCAACAAGTGGTTCCAACGAATACGAGCAGCCTCCACCGAGGATTCACGCGCCGCTTTGTTTGTTGGCGGCATGCCACCGCTCGTTGGCATCCCGATCAGCTCGCTCCTGTGCTGCTGAATTAGGGCGTATACGCCCGGTTCGAACGTGCGGATCCACGTGACGATCAAGAAGTCGACGAGGTCGACTTCCTCGGCGAACCGTGGGCTGAGGATTCGTGCTTGAGCGAAGTACCTGCGCAGAGCACGGGGTGTGGACAGTCGATGGGAGAGGAAGCGTTCGTACGCTTCCTGGAATCTCGCACGGTCGGGTCCTCTCAACGCGTGACCCGCGCTTTCGAGGGCGAGCAGCGCCTCATTCGTGAGAGCGAACACATCCGAAGGCCGCAGCCGAGGGACGTCGAAGCGCACTTGGACAACCTTCTCCATGTAGTCGCGCGCGCGTCCTAGCTCATCGTTACCGATGAGGTTGGTGCGGGTTAGCACGTCCAAGATCGTCGACTCGTCGTAGGAAAGAAGATAGTGCACGTAGGGCAGCCGGCCGAGCTGCCGGATGAGCTTCAGTGCCAAGAGAAGCTCATCGGCGGAAATGCGGTCGATGTCGTCGATGACGATGAGTACCGGGGTCTTCTGCTCCTCGAGCGTCTTCACCAGCTTGCGGCGCGCGCTGTCCGCACTCCGATCGCCGCCGAGAAGCTTCGCCCCACTTTCGACGACCTTGCTCGGGTCAAACAAACCCCACGCGGCTGTGACAGCCGTGAACGGGGCGACCGCGACGCCAAGTTCGCTGATGAGCGTGCGTGCGGCGCTGAACTTCGAGTCGCCGAAACTGGTCTGCAGCGTTGCAAAGAACCCGAGTTGCAGAGAACTTGAGTCCGGATAGTCCCACGGGTTGAAGGTCAGCACTCTCCACGGCTGCAGGGCATCGCTCTCTGCCGCTTGCCCTCGAATCCAGTCGAGCATGGAGGATTTCCCGGATCCCCACGGGCCGACGAGCCCAAACACGGTGGATGACTTCTGCGTTCGCGCTTCGTCGATGATCTCCCATGCGCGAGCGAGGAAGTCCGCGCGACCATACTTCGGCGCGATGGCCGCATTGGAGTCGTCGCTGAACCAAGACGGCTTCGACTCTTCGGCAAGGTCAGCCTGGCGGCTGTCCGTCTGCGCATTGCGCTCGGGCCGGCGGGACCCGAAATCGAACAACCGGCGGGTGCGGCGGCCCTCGCGCGCAGGTTCATTGGGGCGTTCCGTCATGGTCCAAGCATGGCGTACTGAGCGTGAGGCCGTGCGGGCTGCAGCTCGCCGAGGTGGCTTCTGCTTCCGCATATCGGATCGACAGCTGGCTGTGGGACTGCGCAGCGAGTCTGTATAGGCGAAATGCCGTCTCGTTGCTCCTGCTCTAGGACCAGCCGAGGGCGTCGGGCCGCCAGAGTCGTGGTCACCCGCGCGACCAGACGCCGCGGCGCGATGCCGGACCAGTCTGAAGATGCCGATCTTTTCCGTCAGCGCAGCGCGAGCGTTGCATTGCGAAGTCGCGGTGTCGGTTGCCTGGGACAGGGCACGGAGCCTGCGTTCCAATCTCCGCGTTGTGCGGCGAGCGTGGGAGAACGACATCGTCGCGCGCAGGATCGTCCCGCTCGAGTGGGTGTTATCCCTGGAGTGCGATACCCGGGATACCGCCATGCTGGTGAAGAGCACACGCGTCGACATCCTGCGAAACGAGAGACTGCTGACGGCGATGCGCGCTCATGACGCGGCACTCACCGCTGCCATCCACACACTTCTTCACCTCCTGTGCCGCGGCGGGCAGATCCCGGCGCAACGTGTGTCAGAGCGGACCGCGATGGGGGCAGGCCTGGTGTGGGAGGAGTCCCTCGTACGTGGTGCACTGCGGGGAATGGACAGCGTGGTGCTGCGTCGAGCGGCCGCGGCGGAGGCCGGCCGGTTTCTCGGCATGTGATGCCGCCGCACGTGGGCCCGGTTAGTTCGTGTCCAGGTCGGTCATGGTGGTGCCGACCATCGAGAACGGGACCGCTTTCGCCGCCTCCCGCGCGAGATGAGCGACATCGGTCGCGTTCCATTCGGGCAACGAGGTCGCGAGGATGATCCGGTTCGCACGGAGAGCCCGCGCGACGCGCAGGAGCTTCCTCGTCTGCGGGCCGCGTGAGCCCGAGAACGTCCCGTTGCTTTTCGCCTCAATTACCATCACCTCGCTGCCGGAGCGTGCGATGACGTCCACCTCGGCCACGGGAGTCCCGGAGTCCAGCTCGAAAAACTCCAACTCAGGTGCGTCCGAGTAGCCGCGGCCGTTCTTGCGAAGCCGCGCCGCCGCGAGGACGGGGACATCGCCGTGGTCGCGCAGCAAGTCCCGGAACGGCGTGTACAGGTCGTAGAACCACAGGGGCTCGTTTCCTAGGCGCCACCGTTCGGAACTGAGCACATTCGTGGCCGCGCACTGCGGGCACTCATATTGCTGGCCGACGCGATCCGCATCCACGAACGACACTCGCCCGCATTCGCTGCAGTCGAGGATGAGTCCGCGCCGGAGGAGCCGAGCTGCGGAGAGAGTGTCGATGAGCGCGACGGTTGCGGCTTCGGACGGCATCAGCGACGCCATCCTCTCGAACGACAGATACGGATCCAGGCCAATCACCACATTCCCCGCCTCGCGGGAGGTCGGCACCTTCTTGTGCGGTATGAAGGCTCGGAGCGCGACCACCGTCGCGGGGGTGACGAGATCAAGCAGCGCATCTCGGGATCCCAGGCGTCTACTCACCAGCTCGGACTGCCGGCCGGCGGCCGACAGCCGCACTCCGAGCCCCTCGGCGTGCGCCATGCCCTCGACCCAAGCGCGCATCGACAACGCACGGAGGCGCGGCTTCCCCAGTCGTCCGGGCAGGAGCGACCCGCTGGACACGAACCCCAGCGACGCGGGGTTATAGGAGATGCCATCCTTGCTCGCCCGGGTAGTCACTTCGGGGTAGCGTCCGTCATCCACGGTTAGCAAGGCTGAACCGGGAAGGTTGCGAGCGAATGGTGCAGTAACCCGACCGAACGAGACATCCACATACCAATACGGCACCCGCCCGGAGTCGACGGGGTACATCAGAGAGGAAGGCACCGGGGCCTCTACGCCGGTCATCGCTTCGAGGGTGCCGTCCTCTGCCGTCGACATCGGAATGACGGCGGACACACCAACGTGTTCGTTGAGTACGACCTCAGTGAATGCGTGTTCGATGAGGGGCGCGCGCACCTGTACCGTCTCGGACTCCTCGACCATGTCGCGGCGCCGGCTTCCACGCTCGAACTCATACACCGGCTCCTGCAACCGCTCGGCGGCGGCCGCGACCGCCGCCTCGTCCAGCGACGCGCTGGAGAACGTGAGCGTTGCGGCCTGCTGCTCCACCTGACTGATCACCCACCACAGAGACGAACGCAGCTCACGGAGCACCTCCGGGTCGTCCATCATCGCTGTCGTCACCCAATAGCCTCGCCCGAGGACCTTGTCGTACGCGAGAGCGAGAGCGAAGTCCGTGCCGGTATCCCCGACCACCACGCCGCCCACGTCACGCACGAATCCGCGGGACACTCGCATCAAGCCCGGATGAGAGTCGATGAGTGTCGGGGCATCTCCTGCCATCGCCGGGAAGTCGGCGGGGGCATACCTCAGCGCCTCGGGTGCGTTCACACCTTCGTGCTGCACTGCCCAGGGGATCACTTCCGGTCCCGGTTCGGGACGATCCTGCTCGTCGTCGTGAATGACTCCGATGCGGCCGGCGAGGAACAGACCGAGGTCTGTCCGCCATGTCGACGATGCCGCCAGGACCGGCCGCGAGGGGAGCGGTGCGACAGGCAAGCCGCGGGGGATTCGCTCGTCACGCTTCGCCGCGCGAAGTGACTTGTGCATTTCACGTTGGCGCGCAGGTTGGTCGCGCACCATGCGGGCGTTGCGCATCGGCGAGCACCAGGACGCGACGATGTCGCGCGCGCGGGAGCTTGCGGAGCTGGTCGTGTCTCCGTGGATGCTGCGGATGAAATCGGCGCGTTCGCCGTCGGGCACGCCACTTACGGCGACGCTCCCCGGATACCACTCCTCGAACTCTGGAACCGGGATCTCCAGCGTCACGACATGATCAGGGTCGTAGGCACGGACGATCTCAGCGAACTCGGGCGCGGGCTCCCCTGTCTCCGAATGTGGGACGAGGATGAACCCGCCGCCGCCCCAGTAATCAGAGGCGATGAGAAGCGCACGCGCGACCCAATCGCGCCAGTGATCATCGTCCAAGAAGACGATGGCCACGCGGGGCGGGCGCAAGGCGAACGTCGCGGGCACGAAGGCCACCTCAGATGTCGTCACACCTGTATCTAAGCGCACCTGCCTCGCGGCCCCGGAGTGCCTCGTTACGTCTGTGGTTTCCGACACAATGAGTCCATGGGTGACGTGAACTGGCTCCTGAGCTCCATCGCGCAAGGGTCTGCTGCGATGATCGCGATTGTCGGCGGTCTTCTCGCGTCTCGGTACGTCGGACTCCACGCCGAACAGGAAGCCGCTCGCAGGCGGGTCACCGACCTGCATGCACGACAAGCGAGCGCCGACGCTCGTAAGACAGAGTTCGAGGCCGCCCTCGAAGGTATGAACGTCGACGAGCTCATCAACCAGTGGGACGTCTACGATGCGATAGTCGCCGCCAACCTTGAACTACCTCTCGACCAGTTGTTCGCTCTCACGGGGAAATCACGTGCCGACTTCGACGGTAACCGGGTGAGGCAGGGCCTGGACGCCATCGTCAACGAGATGGGACAAGCCATCCCGCGGCTCCACAAACTCGTGCCCACTACGAAGACACATCCAAGCTGGTCTCAGTTCTACAGCGCTCACCACGATCTCCCTGTGGGCAACGTAGATGTGTGGGAGTGGGCGTATGACCACACCTGCGATGACGCACGCAAGCAAGCCCGAGCCGCGATGAGCGCGCAGGACCGACTGATGAGCGGGATCGCAGCGGCCGGCTTCAACCCTCAGGACTTCCCGACCTTCACGCCCAGGTCCGATCTCCCGTCACGACGCAGGCAGCTGACAGACCGCATCGAAGCGGCAGACGCGGACAGTCGGGCGGCGCGAGAGGAAGCGAAACTGGCGCGGGAGGCGTTGGACGCCAGCCGTCAACCGGCAGGGTTCTCACTCGCCATCCAGGTGCTGACTGTCCTCGCTATCCTCGGGATCGCGTTGCCCGTGATCGTCATGGGCTTCGAGGTGACGACGCTCCCGGAATGGTTGCGGGCCGGCGTTATCGTGGTGTTCTTCGCCGGTGTCGGCCTCCTGCTTCGCTACCTGTTCGTGTACGCGAGCTTCCTGCGTGAAGGTGGCCGCGAGACGCTGCCAGCAACCGCATGGGGACTGCTCGGCAGGGAACGTCGCGCGGGCGCGTCGGCCAAGAAGGGAACCCGCAAGAATCAGCGCTCGAAGAGCGCTGAGAAACCTTCCGTCGACGTGTGAGCCGGGTGCGCGGGGTGCTCAGCCCCAGGCGCGAGCACCCCGCCCGGCGTGTAGTTAACCAGGGGGTAGTCACGCCAGAGCGAACCCAGACACGATTTTCACCGGAGGTCCAGCGTCGCGCAGCGTCAGCGGGATTGAAGCTGCGGCGGTCCTGAACGCTCCAGGGGTGCGGTGCCAGAGCGCGACCTGCAGGATTGTCCGACGGGGCCGACACCCGTCGAGCGCGGCGTTCGTGCCCGCCGCTCCGGAATCGTCACTGTCGTCACTATGCTCATGAAGTCGGAGGCTCGCGGTGTGATGGCCTGGATCGTCGGTGAGCGACAGCCCACGCTGATCACCATCGATGCGCGCGATTGCGCACTAGACGTCCCTGGGAGAACATTGATGGTGAAGTCATTCTTCGAAGAGAAGAGCTACGAGTCGGCATTCAATGCTGAGCTCGCTCAAGGAGTTGAGGGCTCGCCCTTTCGGCACTTCGCGCCAGGAGCTCGGCTGGAGGCCATGCTCGGGTTCGATGTAATGACGGCGCTTGAGTCCCGGAACACTGCGTGGCGAGCCATGGGTCTCACCCATCGCTCCGGCGTCTCGATTCATCACCGAGCGCCTAATCAACTGCCTGACGCTGTGTTCAATCTGTTCATCCAGTACAAGCGATCGGATGCTCTGAAAAGTTCTCGGGCGATGCACCACACGTACTTCGGTGGCCTTTACTACCGCTTCCGTTTCGATACACCCAAGAATCAGCTAGCGACCCTGCATGAGCTGGCAGCGGCGAGCGGTTCCGCCGCGCACATCGTGTATGCGGCGCCGGAGTTCCATACGGTGCAGGAGCTCTGGGACACAATGATCGCCGGCAAGATCATTGCGAACAGCGTCATCGTCGAAGCGACACAGCTACAGTCGGGGCACAAAGCCTTCAACTTCAAGACAGGCAAGACGTCGCTACAGAACCCAGAGCCGGAGCCGGTGAAAGCAAGCCCCGCTGACGTATGGTTCGCGCAACTTGAAGGGCGAACAGCGCCGCTGACCGAGACCTTGGGCATCGCCCATGCTGCTGTCCAGGGTGTGCCCCAATGGGTGGAGACGTGGCGTAGCAGCCAGCCCCGGCTGCTTGGTGGCGAGCCATTTAGCGAGGATCCCCTGGTCGAATCAGCGGTGCAGCAGTTCGCCGAGGTCACTGCCTTCACTTGGGCCCAGGGCCTCACGTGGATTCTGGCAGGCCCGAATAGCTGACCGGACCGCGTGAGTCCGATGGCTGGAGTTCGCTACTCGTCGCCGGCCGTCACTGGCAGGCCCAGGGCTTCCTCCAGCACGTCGTCGACTCGCTTCGCGGCGTACTCAGCGAGAGGCTCACGGTCGGTTGCCCGATACAGATCGGCGAGCCTGTTGAATGACTCGCGCACAATCAGCTGATCACCCAACTCGGCTCTGCCGTCGAGCACACCAGCGACCCTCAGAAGGGATGCTTCAGCTTCGTCGGTGCGGCCGGCCTGTTCGAGCAGGATGCCTCGTGTGAGCAGCGCGCCGGCGTGCACAGAAATCACATCCAACATGCCGCGGGCACCGACACCCGCATCCGCCAGCTGTTCGAACTGCGTCACTGCGCCCGAGAGCCAATCGACGGCGTCATCGAGTCTGTCCAGCGACAGGCAGCAGCGCGCGGCTGCCACCTGACTGAGCCCGAGGGTGAAGCGTGAGTGGTCGTTCGCTTCAAGCGTCTGGGCGATGCTCGCCGCCGACGCCGCAGCGGCGAGTCCCTCTTCGGGCTGATCCAGCTGGTCGAAGATCTCACTGGCCGTCACGAGCACTCCGGTGTGCGCAATGGACATTGCGTAGTTCTCGGGTTCAGTCGCGTGCGCTCGCGAGGAAATCGTCAGAGCCTGAGTAACGGAGACTCGGGCCTCGTCCGCGAGACCCGCCTGAAGGTCGAGAACGGAAACGCCGACGAGATTGCTGACGAGGAGCGCTTCGGAAGATGAATCGCTATCGGGTCGTCTCGAGATCTTGGTGGAAATGTTGACGGCGCGGCGCATACGCTTCCGCGCGCTCTCGAGGTCCCCGAGGTGCATATCCATGAGTCCTTGGAGCGTGAGTACGGATGCCGCAAGGTCCGCATGGTCGTCGTCGCGGTCAGCAAGATCGAGAGCGAGTGAGGTGGCGCGGCTCAGAACCTCGTCAGCATCCGTCTCGGACATGAGCCGCACGGACGCGTCCATGAACAGCGCCATCGCCAGCAGCACCTCATGGTCGGGATCGTCTGGATGGAGCACGCCGAGAGTCTCACTGATGCTTGCAGACTTCGCGAACTGGGACATCGCCTGCTCGCGTTTACCCGTTCGACTCGACTGGAAGCCCGCCATCAGGAGCGCGGCCGCGTGGGAGACTTCGTGCTCGTGCGGCACAGCTTCCGCGAGGAAGGCCATCCGATCCACGAGCGCTTGAAGCTCATTCGCCTTGCTCTGCGGCAGAGCCGGTGGGGGATCAGTTGATGGCTTTGCTCGAGATACCAGGGGTGTCAGCTGGATCGCCTGCTTGCTCCCGGCAGGCCGAACACGTGCGTCGCTGAGCGGGGGAGGATCTCCCGGCGTCGTTCGCACGATATGACGCGCCACGCGTACCGCGATGCCAGCGCCGCGACGTCGCAGACCGCTACCGGAAGTCTTGAACAAGACGCGGTCGGGGCTCTTGAACATTCCTTTCGCCAGAAGGGCTCGTTCGTCCTGGCGTTTCACCCGGGCGAAGTCGCCGTCGAGCTCATCGATGCCGATCCACGCGAGCTGACGAGGATGCTCAGGCGTCTCGGGCAGGAGTTCTCGCCCGCCCTTCATGGGCAGGTCAGGTCGGTCCTCTTTGTCGTACGACAGGGCCCAGAACACCTGAGAGATACCGAGCAGCATGTCCGTGGTCTCACGACCCGCTGGTTCGGCGGCGACCTCGACCAGCGCCGTGTACAGCGAGGTACGCAGGGCCTCTTCATTGTCGAGGTCTGTGAAGTAGTGCTGGAGAAACAGGACGACCTCGGCGGGAATCGTAACACGGGCGTGGAGGGGGGTCTCGGATGCGTCGGACAGCCCTTCGCCCTTCGCCAACAGGTAGAGATACCAGGCGACGACCAGAACCTCTCGCGCGTGTGGATCCGAACGATCTTCTAGGTCTGGGGGCAACGCCTTCCAGAGCATGGAGTCCAATACGAGGTCCGCGGTCACGTCCTGATCATCTCATCTGGACAACGCGAGCGACTGTCTGGACAGCGATCCGTTTCTGTCCATACGAGTTTCGCCTGAGCATGGTCCCAGCGCCGATCCGGGCGGAACAAGGAGGACATCATGACCATCAACTCTGTGACGACCGAGCGAGACGCCAGCGATCTGTGCAAGGAGATCTTCGCGGACAGCGACTTTCGAGAAGGGATGGCGGAGGCAGCTCGCATGGCAGGTCGCACGATCTCCGCAGCGTGGACGCAATACCGCGGGAACGATGTCGTGATGTCCCTCGTGCGGAACGCGCTGAACGCTCGACGGTAGGTGCCGCCGCGAGGGCGACACACACATCGATATAGAGGTACGCCGTGGTGGACATCACGATGGCGCTGGACCTGTCGGATCCTCTTAGCAAGGATCCAGATCAGAGAAGCAATCCACCACGCTTCGTGGTGGTCCAGAGGAATAACGACGTCGCGCCAGAGGATTGGCCTCGTACATGCGGTGCATGGCTGCTGAAGACTCAGGGCATTGTGGAGATACGCGAACAACCCACCACACGATGAGAAACGCCCCCGTGCTTCGGGGGCGTTTCTCGTTTCGGTGCTCTCAGGTCGATTCGTCCTCGGGCCTGCCTGAGCCGCAGCCCGCCGTCCTAGCCGACGCTCACGACGTCAGGCCTCTGCTCGGCGGAGAGCGCGTCGGCACCGTTCCGGGTGGCCTCGGCATCGGAAAGCGGCGGACGGCGCGGCCACCAGAAGCTGTCTTTGGTGATGAAGGCGAGCGCCGGGACGATGACGGTTCGCACGAGAAGAGTATCGATCAGCACGCCGATGCAGACGATGATGCCGATCTGCGTCAGCGTGATGAGTGGCAGGACTCCGAGCACGGCGAACACCGCGGCCAGCAGGATGCCGGCGCTGGTGATCACGGCGCCCGTCGCGGCGAGAGCGCGGATCATTCCCTGCGTGGTCCCGAGGTGCGCGGCCTCCTCCTTCGCTCGAGTGACGAGGAAGATGCTGTAGTCGACGCCGAGCGCGACGAGGAACAGGAAGCTGAACAGCAGCACGTTCGTGTCGATGGCGGGGAACTCGAAGAGCGGGGATTGGAAGAGCCACCAGCTCAGCCCGATGGCCGAGAAGAAGCTGGCCACGACGGCGATCAGAAGCAGCAACGGAGCGACGAACGCCCGAAGGAGAAGGACGAGGACGACGAAGACCAGCGCAAGGATGAGCGGGATGAGGAGCGCCTGGTCGCGAGCCTGCGCATCGGCGACATCGAGCGCCTGAGAGTCGAGGCCACCGACGAGGCCCTCGCCGGATCCGACGTCGTCGAGGGCGTCGCGCATGCGCTCGACTGTCGCGAACGCCGCCTCGGTCTCGGCGCTGGCATCGAGGGTGACATCGATCCGCGCCAGCTCATCCGTCGTCTCTCCCATGGTCGCCGAATCGACGCCGTCGAGATCTCCGAGGGCAGCGGCGGCTGCGTCCGCATCATCGAGAGGAACGACGACGATAGCGGGGGAGGTGGTTCCCGCCGAGAACGCGTCAGCGAGAACCTCCTGACCCTGCACCGCCTCAGGCTTCTGCAGGAAACGGTCATTCTGCGACAGCCCGGTCTGGACGAACAGCAGGCCGCTGGCCATTGCTCCGAGCGCCACGAAGCCGACGGATGCCACCAGGACCGGTCGCTTGGACACTCCGCGACCGAGCTTGCCCCAGACGCTGCGCGAGATGGCATCGGGCGAGTTGAACCGGGGGATGTAGGGCCAGAAGAGACCGCGACCGAACAGCACCAGGGCGGCGGGGAGCACGAAGAGAGCGAAGAACATGGCGACGAGAATTCCCACGGCGCACGCCAGCCCCAGCGCGCGGTTGCCGGCGATCTCGGCGAGGAGCAGCGTGAGAAGAGCGAGAGCGACGGTCGATCCGCTGGCGATGATTGCGGGACCCGCTCCGCGAAGAGCCCGTTGCATGGCTTCCCTGCGATCCTCGTGCAACCGCAGTTCATCCCGGTATCGGGCGATGAGCAGGAGTGCGTAGTTCGTTCCCGCGCCGAAGACGAGCACCGACAGGATGCCGGTGATCGACGCGTCGAGCTGGATGCCTACGGCGCCGGCCACCTGTCGCGCGACGATCCCGGCGAGGGCGTCTGCCAGCCCGATGACGACCAGTGGGACGATCCACAGCCAGGGGCTCCGGTAGGTGATCAGAAGAAGCACCGCGACGACGATGACGGTGGTGAGCAGCAGGGTGAAGTCCGCTCCGTCGAAGACAGCGGCGATGTCGACTTCGAAACCCTCTGCGCCGGTCAGATAGACGCGTACCCCATCGATGTCTGCGGCGGAGATGTCGCGGATCTCCTGTGCGCGGTCGGACTGTGCGGCGACGTCGGGCTCCGGCTCGAGGGGCACGATCACCAGTGCGACCGTTCCGTCGTCTGAGATCTGCGCGGGTGGGACGGCACCGTCGCGTGAGAGATCCGCCAGATCGCCGAAGGCTTTCTCATTGATCAGAGCGAGGGTGTCAGCGTCCAGCTCGCCATCTTCGGCGGCGAACACGACGAGCGCAGAGGTCGCCTCCGCACTCGTGAACTCCTCCAGAAGCTCATCGACCTTGACCGATTCCGCCGACGAGGGGAGCCCCACGGAAGGGGCGGTTTCGGACTCCTCGCTCCCCGCGAGCGCGAAGAGCGCGGCGGCTGCGACGGCGGTCACGACGAGGATGATCCACGACGTCTTGGCGGACGTCAGGAAACGGGTCAGAGCACTCACGAGAATTCCCCACCTTGGATAGTAGTTCGATAGTCGAATTATATGACTATCGAAAGAGAGTAGCGATATCGTGGAGGTCATGCAAGCGAGCGAGGGTCCATCACCGGAGGCCGAGAGAGCGGCGTTCGCGCCTGCCCGACCGGCGACGGCGCTGCTGCGGGACTTCCTCGAACTCAGTGAGCTGTTCGAGTCCTCCCTCGCCGACGAGCTGGGCGTCAATCCCACCGACCTCCAGGTCATGGAGCACCTGATCATGAGCGGGCCGCTCGCTCCGACCGAGCTCGCTCGGAGAGTGGGGCTCTCTGCGGGAGCGACCACCACGTCCGTCGATCGACTCGTCGCGCTCGGGCATGTGTCTCGAGAGCCTCGGCCGAACGATCGTCGCGGCATCCTCGTCGCTCCCCGCCCCGAGTCGCGCGACAAAGCGATGGGTCGCCTGATCCCCATGATCATGGGTGTCGATGCGGAGCTGGACTCCTTTACGCCACAGGAACAGGATGTGATCACCAGGTATCTCCGACGGGTCACTGAGTCACTGCGCGCACACGCCGGCGCCGATCCACCGGCTCCACGCTGAGATTTCTAGACAGTGTTCAGAAATCCCTGGACACCTCGGAACGGCAGGCGCATAATCTGATCCACAGGACATGGTTTTAGCAAAGGAGCACGCCATGAGCGATCCGAATGAACCGACAGAGCTGTTCGACTCGGCGTCGGGGCCGACCGGTGCCTCGATCACCGATTGGACAGACCTCGGGCGGGAGATGTGGGCCTACCTCACCGGTCGAGGAGCCGCCGTCAACTACACGTTCGACGACATGACCGTCGAAGTGCCTCGGGATATCGGGCCTGATGCGCCGCGGGCGACCTGGAAGTTCAACGGCACGCTCCGGGTGACGACCAGCGACAGCGCGTCCGGTGGCGCGGGCTCGGTCTGAGCACGAGCTCCTCCGATGATTCGCCTCGATATCGACCTGCAGGTCGAGCAGACCAGCCCCGACGGCGGCCCTCCGACACGGTTCAGCGTCAGGGCTGAGGGTCAGGAGGTCGTCGTCTCCCTTGAATCCACCCCTGGACTCGGAAGCATGAGCCGTCGAGACCTGACTCAGCTCGTGCCGCTCGCCGATGGGCTCGCGCGACGCGGAATCCGTGTGCGTGTGGAAGGGCCGCGGGGGACTCTCGTTCAGTTCGGGGATGTGAGATCGGGGCCCATGGGCCGGGCGATCGCCGGATCCTCGCACATCAAGCTGGGGCATCTCTCGACGCTCCTGTCGGAGGCGCAGCATCGGGAACGCGGGAGCGGCTTCCGGCTTCCCGTCCCTCCGTCGACGCCGTTTCCCCTCGTCCCCACAGTCGCCCGGAGAGTTCGGCGGCGAGTCACGACGACCCATTACATTCCCGGCTCCGGTCGTCCGCGGTTGATCTTCGCGGTCGGATCAGGCGACTGGAACTCCAGCAGGCCGCGTGAGTTCGACCTGCTCCCGGGGCGCACCGTCATCGGTTCCGGACCGGACGCCGACCTCCGGTTGGAGGGACTCGAAGCCCGCCACGCCGAAGTCCGTCACAATGAGGACGACGAGTATGTCCTCTACTCGTATGCGGCGACCGGCGGCGGCCGACCGAATCTGCCGCACAGCACGGAGAACGCCAGGATCCTGCGCACCGGATCTCGCATCGAGATAGGGCCATGGCGCCTGGCGTACTACCGCGAGGAGTTCGCCGACCATGGGCGTCCCTTCGGCGGACGCCAGGGAGGCGAGTACGAGTTCCAGAAGCAGCAACCGGTGCGTCCGTACGGATCGGGCGAGCTCGGCTGACCGCTTCCGCCCACAGGATGAGCGTTGCCACCGCCTGAGTATCAGCGGGCGTGGCGCGATCCGATCGAGACCTCATATGACCGGTGGCTGTTCGCGGCGAACAGCGCGATCCTGAGCGTCCTCCTCACGGCGATGCTGCTGATCGTGCTCGCAGTCTTCAGGGCCCGGCGCGCGCTTCGTGAGTAGCTGTATGCGCCAGCTACAGTCGCAGGCGAACCATCTACGAAAGAGGCGCTGCTGATGACTGACCAGACGAGGCTCGCACAGCTGGAGAAGGAGCACGTCGAACTGGTCGTGCGGCGATTCGACCGAGCGGACGCGTGGCGACTCGGGCGCTCCATAGCCGAGCGCGCGCTGGCTCAGGGAGCTCCCGTCGCGGTCGATGTGCGCACTGCGTCGGGCGTCCTGTTCCACGCGTCGCTGCCTGGCGCGACGGCTGACAACGACGCCTGGGTGCAGAAGAAGGCAGCGACCGCCCTGAGGTTCGAGACCAGCACTGCGCTGCTCGAAGCACGTGTCGCCAGCGGCGGGCGCGACATGTTCGAGCCGGGATGGCTCGACCCCGTCACGTATGCGGTCGCCGGTGGCGCGGTCCCCGTCCGTGTCGAAGGGGTGGGCGTCGTCGCCGTCGCGACGGTGTCGGGGCTTCCCTCAGCGGATGATCACGACCTCGTCGTCGAGGGGATCACGGCGCTGGGACTGCTCGTCGGGTGACGGGCGAGTCGGGTGACAGGCGAGTCGGGTGACGCAGTGAGGGCTGCCCAACGTCGTCGATGCGCGAACGCCCGATGACGACTGGGTCCATTCCGCCCGTGGTCAGGGGCCGATCTGGACCTCGACGTACGGATAGTGGCAGTCGCCGGTCGCACCTGCCTGCTCGCAGTCCTGATCGGGCTCGAGCATCAGCAGCGCTGGCCCCGTGAGATCGGGTGGCAGATCGACCGAGACGGAGGCCGCTCCGATCTCGAGGCGTGAGCCGGTCGTCGTGTCACCACCGGAAGTGCGGACGATCAGTTCTCCCGCCCACTGCTCGTCGATGCTGCACCCGGCAGGATCGACGGATACGGTGACGGTCTGTCCCGCCCGCGGCGACGGGGAGTCGACCGTCAGCATGATCACCGACTCCTCGCACGCTCGCGAGGAAGCTGAGGGAGCGTTCGCCCCGGTCTCGGCGCCTGGTGCGTCACTGCTCGTACCGTGCTGACTCGGACCTCCGGCGGTCTGCGGTGAACATCCTGCGAGTCCGGTACTGAGCAGGAGCGCCACGAGCAGTGCTCCTACCGGGTGCCGCATCGAGTTCCCCATGACTCTGAGTGTCGCGACCCGAGGGATCGTCTCAGTAGTCGGGGTGCAGGCGCAGCCGCGAGGCGATCTGTGCGGCCTGCTCGGCGGGCGTCAGAGCGATGTCGATCTCGATCGCCCTCTCGTCGTCTTCCAGCGGCTCCAGGGTGGCGAACTGCGAGTCGAGAAGGGTCGTCGGCATGAAGTGGCCTTCCCTGCGCAGCATC